>JBEOKB010000283.1:0-12422 GCA_040275425.1 Siculibacillus sp.
AGGGTCTGGGTGGATAGAGCAAGATTGCTTGCTGCGGTCTGGCCGGGGGCGGCCGGGAGCGGCTCGCCCGAGGGGGCGGCGCCGGCGGGCAGCTCGGCCTTGGCGACGTGGTCGTCGGTCACGACGGCGGCGAAGGCGGAGACCTTGGCCAGAGTCGCCGGGCCGGCGAGGCCGTCGGCGGCGAGGCCGTTCTTCTGCTGGAAGGCGATCACGGCCGCCTTGGTGCCCTGACCGAACACGCCGTCGGCGCCGATGCCGAGGGCTTCCTGGAGCTTCTTGACGGCCGCACCCTTGGTGCCGACGCCGAGCAGAACGAGCTCGCCGAGGCCCATCGACATGAAGGTGTCGGGGCCGGCGATGCCGTCGGCGGCGAGACCGTGGGCGGACTGATACTCCTTGAGCGCCTTCTCGGTGCCGGGGCCGAAGTCGCCGTCGGCGGCGACGCCGAGCTTGGCCTGGAGGATCTTGACCGGCTCGCCGGTGACGCCCTTGCGCAGATAGGACATGACACTCTTCCCTTGTTGGAAGGCGCACCGAACCGTGCGCCCTGTTCTCGAATTCTCGCGCCCGACCGCCGCCACGGAGGGAGTGCGCGGGCATCTTATCGCACGGTCATGCGACCACCAGATGGTGAATGCGTGACGAAGCGTAATTCTTCACCGCTCCGACTCGACCGCGCGGGCGCGGTCTCCCGCGCTCAGGCGTTGTCGAAGCGGTTGGTCTTGGGGAAGCCGGCCGGGGGCAGACGCCCGGCCTCGCCGCGATTGCCGACCCAGTCCTTGATCTCCTCGAGCGAGCGGACGTAGGTGCGGCCGGCCGAATCCGTCCAGGTCAGACCCTTTGCGCCGTCGAAGCACTTGAGCGCGGCGATACCGCCGTCCTTGTACTTCTGCAGCCGCACGCCCGAACCGCGGGTCATCTCCGGCACCTGATCGAGCGAGAACACCAGCATCTTGCGATTGTCGCCGATCACCGCGACGTGGGTCGCTCCCTCGGCCACCTCGACGCACAGGCGCGCCTCGTCGCCGGCGGAGACGTTGAGGATCTGCTTGCCCTTGCGGGTCTGGGCCATGACCTCGCTCTCGGCGACGACGAAGCCGCGACCCGACTTCGAGGCCATCAACATCTTGCGGCCGGGGACGTGGACGAAGACGTCGAGCACGTCCTGGTCCTGGTCCATGTCGCACTGGAGGCGAATCGGCTCGCCGTGGCCGCGCCCGCCGGGCAGTTTCGAGGCCTCCAACGTGAAGAAGCGGCCGCCGGTCGAGAAGACGATCAGCTTGTCGATGGTCTCGGCCTTGAAGGCGATGCGCAGCTTGTCGCCCTGCTTGAACTCGAGGCGGGAGAGATCGTCGATGTGGCCCTTCAGGGTGCGCACCCAGCCCTTGTCGGTGACGACGACGGTGATCGGCTCGCGCTCGATCATGGCCATCTCGACGGCGGCGAGGTCGTGCTCGGGGGCATCGGCGAAGGTGGTGCGGCGCTTGCCGAGCTTCGTCTCCGGCCCGTACTCGGCGGCGACGCGGCGGATGGCCATCGAGACCACCTTCCACTGCTTCTCCTCCGAGGCCAACAGCGCGCGGATCTGCTCGGCCTCCTTCGTCAGCGCCTCGAACTCCTTGCGGATCTCGAATTCCTCGAGCTTGCGCAGGTTCTTCAGGCGCATGTCGAGGATGGCCTGGGCCTGGACGTCGTTGATGGAGAAGCGCTCCATCATGACCGGCTTGGGCTCGTCCTCGGTGCGGATGATGTGGATGACCTCGTCGAGATTGAGATAGGCGACGAGGAGACCGCCGAGGATCTCCAGGCGCTTCTCGATCTGGGCGAGGCGGTGCTGCGAGCGGCGGACGAGGACGTCCTTCTGATGCTCCAGCCACTGGACGAGCACGTCCTTGAGGCCGAGCACGTTGGGGACGGTGCCGCGCGACAGCACGTTCATGTTGAGGGAGATGCGGCTCTCGAGCTCGGTGAGCTTGAACAGGCTCTCCATCATCAGGGCCGGATCGACGTTGCGCGACTTCGGCACCAGAACGATGCGCACGTCCTCGGTGCTCTCGTCGCGCACGTCCTCGAGGAGGGGCACCTTGCGCTCGTTGATGAGGTCGGCGAGCTTCTCGATCAGGCGGGACTTGGCCACCTGATACGGGATCTCGGTGACCACCACCTGCCAGGTACCGCGCTCCAGCGTCTCGACCGACCAGCGGGCGCGGACGCGGAAGCCGCCGCGACCGGTGCGGTAGCTCTCGAGGATCGACGACTTCGATTCGACGATCACGCCGCCGGTGGGGAAGTCCGGGCCGGGCACCAGCGCGACCAGATCCTCGACCGGAGTGTCGGGCGCCTCGATCAACTTCAGCGCCGCCCTGCACACCTCGTGGGCGTTGTGGGGCGGGATCGAGGTGGCCATGCCGACGGCGATGCCGTTCGAGCCGTTGGCGAGCAGATTGGGGAAGGCGCCGGGCAGGACGACGGGTTCGTCCTCGGAGCCGTCGTAGTTGGGACGGAAGTCGACCGCGTCCTCGTCGAGGCCCTCCAGAATGAGGACGGCGACGTCGGTGAGACGGGCCTCGGTGTAGCGCATCGCGGCGGGGTTATCGCCGTCGATGTTGCCGAAGTTGCCCTGACCGTCGACGAGCGGGTAGCGCTGGGCGAAGTCCTGGGCCAGACGCACCATGGCGTCGTAGACGGCCTGATCACCGTGCGGGTGATACTTGCCGATGACGTCGCCGACGACGCGGGCGCACTTCTTGAACGCCGAATTGGGATCGAGACGCAGCTCGCGCATGGCGAAGAGCAGGCGGCGATGGACCGGCTTCAGCCCGTCGCGCACGTCGGGCAGGGCCCGGTGCATGATGGTCGACAGCGCGTAGGCGAGGTAACGCTCCTCGAGCGCCTCGCGCAGGTTGACGGGCAGGACCTCGCCGCCCGGCGTCTCGTCGTCACCGCCGCCGGAGGGCGGAATCACTCGTTTTCCCATGGGATCTCGGTTAGCGCGGCGAAACCACTCCCGGCAAGGCTCGGCGAGGCGCGATCCACGGTTTCCGGCGGCGGAGCGAGGCGCCTCCCTCCTCCGCACGAACCCGGACGGGAACCTCCCGACTGGTTCCCAATTCGACGAAGGTCGATAAGCTGCGATGCAACATCGGTCGGTAACCCTCGCATGAGACGATGGGCCGACAGTCGATCGAAGGCGCAATCCACATGTTGATGCAATTCATCGCGAGCATGCCGGCCGTGGCCAAGGCTGTGCTGGCGCTCTCCGTCATCGCCACGCTCGGGCTCTTCTTCGGGCGCCTCAACGTCAAGGGCGCGGGGCTCGGCATCGGCGGCGTGCTGTTCGCCGGTCTGCTGGTCGGCGACCTCGCCAAGCGCAACGGCTTCACGCTCGATCACGAAGTCCTCGACTTCGTTCGCGAATTCGGCCTGATCCTGTTCGTCTACACCATCGGCATCCAGGTCGGCCCGGGCTTCTTCACGGCGCTGAAGAAGTCGGGGCTGAAGCTCAACATGATCGCCGCCTCGCTGGTGATCATGGGAGCGGCGACGGCGGGGCTGATCCACGTCTTCGCCGGGGTGCCGCTCACCGCCGTGCTCGGCATCATGTCGGGCGCGGTCACCAACACGCCCTCTCTCGGCGCCGGGCAGCAGGTGCTGCACGACATGGGGATCGCCGGGGCGGAGATCGCCAAGACCGGCATGGGCTACGCGGTCGCCTATCCGTTCGGCATCGTCGGCATTCTCGTCACCATGCTGACGGTGCGGGCGCTGTTCCGGATCGATCCGGCCACGGCGGCGGCGGAATTCGAGGCGCGGCGCAAGGCGGAGATCGCCGAGATCGAGACGCTCGACGTGATCATGCTGGTGGAGGAGTTCGCGGGGCGGACCATCGCCCAGCTTCCGGGCATGGAGAAGGGCGACGTCGTGGTGTCGCGACTGATGCGGGCGGGACAGCTGCGGGTGCCGCACGACACCACCTGGGTCGAGAAGGACGACGTGCTGCATCTGGTCGGCCCGCACGAGCGGCTGATGGAGGTGGCCTCCCACATCGGCGCGATCTACGACAAGCCCCTGACCACCAAGGGCACCGAGCTGACCTGGGAGCGCATCGTCGTCACCTCCGACCACGTGCTCGGCCGCTCGATCGCCGCGCTCAACATCGACGGCCGGTTCGACGTGCGCATCAGCCGCGTGGTGCGTTCCGGCATGGAACTGGTGGCGCCGCCGACGCTCGAGCTGCAGTTCGGCGACATTCTCAACGTGATCGGCCGGCGCGAGGATCTCGAGCGGGTGGCCGGCTTCGTCGGCAATTCCGAGCATCGGATGAAGGAGTTCGATCCGATCCCGATGTTCATCGGCATCGCGCTGGGCATCGCGCTCGGGTTGATCGATCTGTCGTTCGGGACGCTGTCGAGCGTGCCGGTGAAGCTCGGTCTGGCGGGCGGGCCGCTGCTGGCGGCGATCGTTCTGTCGCGGGTCGGCCACATCGGACCGCTGGTATGGTTCATGCCGCCGGTCGCCAACCTGGCGCTCCGGGAGCTCGGTATCGTGCTGTTCCTGGCGGTGGTCGGGTTCCGCTCGGGCGGCACCTTCGTCGAGACGCTGACGAAGGGCGACGGGCTGGCCTGGATCGGCTGGGGCGCGGTCATCACGATCGTGCCGCTGATGGTCACGGCCTTCGTCGCCAAGGTGCTGCTGAAGGTCGACTTCCTGACGCTGTGCGGGCTGCTCTCCGGCTCGATGACCGATCCGCCGGCGTTGGCCTTCGCCAATGCGATGGCGCCGAACTCGGAAGCGCAGTCGCTGGCCTATGCCACGGTCTATCCGCTGGTGATGGGCCTGCGCATCCTCAGTCCGCAGATCCTGGCGCTGGTGCTGATCGGCGTGGGCTGAACACCGACGCGACACGTGACCGGGCGAGAGCGCGGCCGCCGGTCCCTCCGGGATCGGCGGCCGTCGCGTCACCATGGTATTTCGGGGGGCGGGCGCGGCCACTCCCGTCTTGCGCGAGCCCGTCGCGTCGATATTTCCTGCGAGACGTTTACTCTTGATCAAACATCCGATTCGAGATTGAGCGACGACGACTTCCCGAACGGCAGCGGTCGCCGACCGCGCGACGAGAGAGCACGGGTTCATGGCATCATCCCACCGAGGTTCCGGATCGGGCGACGAGGCATCGGCGACGCTGCCTTCCGAACGGGCGTTCGGGGGCCTGGATCAGGCCATGGAAGGGCTTCGGACGCCGCTGTGGGTGTTCGACATCGAGCAGTCGCGGGTGGTGTGGGCCAACCGGTCGGCGCTGGCGCTGTGGCGGGCCGAGACGGTCGACGAGCTGGTCGATCGCGATCTCGGTACGGACATGTCGCCGTCGGTGCGGGCGCGACTGGAGCAGTATCGGCTCGACTTCGAGCGCTCGGGCGCCGAATTCTCCGAGGTGTGGACGCTCTATCCGGGCGGCGAACCGACCACGCTCCGGATGATCTTCTCGGGCTTCCGGCTCGAGGACGGGCGCATGGCGATGCTGTGCGAGGCGCTCGCCGAGATCAACGACACGCCGGAGCGGCTGCGCAGCGCCGAGGCGCTGCTGCACACGCCGGTGATGATCACGCTGTTCGATCCGATGGGGCGCGAGCTCTATCGCAATCCCGCCTCGCGCGGGTCGCGCACCGGTGAGGGCACCTCCCTCGCCGATCGCTTCGTCGAGCGCGAGGACTTCGAACGGCTTTCGCGGGAACTCATGCGATACGGTCAGGCGACGCTGCAGGCGCGCGTGTCGACCTCGCGGGGCGAACGCTGGCACGAGATCTCGGCGCGCGACTGTCGCGACGCCGTCGGCGGGCAGCCGGCGGTGCTGGTGAGCGAGACCGACATCACGGCGCACAAGTCGGCCGAAAGCCAGGTGCGGTATCTCGCCGAGCACGACACGCTGACCGGCCTGCCCAACCGCTCGTTCCTGACCACCGAGGTCGAACGGCGGCTCGGCGCGGCGCGGGCGGTGGGCGAGAAGCTCGGCGTGCTGTTCGTCGATCTCGACCGGTTCAAGACCATCAACGATTCGCTCGGCCATCCGCACGGCGACGCCATTCTGGTGGAAGTGGCTCGGCGGCTGACGTCGTCGGTGCGCGAGGGCGACTTCGTGGCGCGGCTCGGCGGCGACGAGTTTCTGGTTTGCCTGGGGCTGGGCACGACCGAATCGCGGGCGCACGCGGTGGCCCAGCGCATCCTGGGCGCGCTCGATCCGCCGATCGCGGTACAGGGGGTGGAGCTGTCGGTGTCGGCCTCGATCGGCATCTCGGTCTATCCGCACGACGGCGAGGATCTCGACACGCTGATGCGCCATGCCGATCTGGCGATGTACGCCGCCAAGGAGCAGGGCTGCAATCGCTGGGTCGGGTTCACCGGCACGATGAAGGCCGACGTGGAGGCGCATCTCGAGCTGGAATCGCACCTCAGGCGCGCGCTCGATCGCGGCGAGTTCGAGATCTACTACCAGCCGCGGCTGTCGATCGGCACCGATCGGGTGATCGGGGCGGAGGCGCTGCTGCGCTGGCACCATCCGACCCGCGGGCTGGTGTTGCCGGGCGCGTTCATTCCCTTCGCCGAGAAGACCGGGCTGATCGACCGGATCGGCGCCTGCGTGCTGCGCGACGCGGCGCTGCAGCAGCGGGTGTGGGCGGAGGCCGGGCACGACATCGCCGTGTCGGTCAATCTGTCGGCGCGGCAGTTCCGCGACCCGCGCCTGATCACGGTGGTGACCGACATCGTGGCGGAGACCGGCTGTGATCCGAAGCGGGTGCAGATCGAGATCACCGAGTCGACGCTGATCGGCGACGACCGCACCTCGGCCGACACGCTGCAGGCGCTGACGGCGCTCGGCTTCTCGATCGCCATCGACGACTTCGGCACCGGCTATTCCAATCTCGGCACGATCCAGCGCCACCCGATCGACACGTTGAAGATCGACCGCTCGTTCGTCGCCACGCTGGAGACGCGTCCGGCGCTGGCCGAGCTGATCATCGGCATGTGTCGGCTGCTCGACATGCGCATCGTCGCCGAGGGCGTGGAGACCGAGGACCAGCTCGCGTGGCTCGAGGCGCGCAACTGCCACGAATATCAGGGCTATCTGTTCAGCCCGGCGATCCCGGTCGACGCGTTCGACGAGCTGCTGCGGCGGCAGGCGCTGCTCGACAGCGCCGGCGGCAAGGCTCCCTCCGGGCGTTCGCCGCTGTGGGATCTGGTGCCGCTGGTCAAGCGTCCGGGCGACATCGAATGGCAGAGCGTCGCCGTCGGCTCGGCCAAGGTGCGGCGTCTCAGGGCGGGCGGCGCGGCCGACCGACTGCTCCATCCCTTCTCCGACTGAGACGGGCGCGAAACCGCGTTCACACCGCGCGCAGGACGGCGGCGAGGAAGGCCTCGCGGGTCTGCGGCGGCTCGATCGCGCGCGCCTCCCAGACGTTTCGAGCGAGGAAGTGGCCGGTGAGGGCGAAGCCGGCGCGGATGTCCTCGGCCGAGGCGCGGCCCCAGGCGAGCGGATCGTCGCCCCCCTCCCCCGCCAGGAACGACGGCAGCGCGAGCAGACGATCGGCCCAGGGGCGCCCGGCGTCGCGCTCGGCGGCGCGGCCGGTCTTGGGGCTGACCCAGGCGAGGCCGGTCTCGGCGCCGGTCAGAGCGCAGGAGGCCAGATCGAGACCGAAGCCGAGGGCGTCGATGATCGCCAGTTCGAAGCGCACCATCAGTTCGGCGGCGAGGCGCGGCTCGGCGAAGTGATCGATCAGGGCGGCGAGGGCGTCGTAGAGGTCGCCATGGGGATCGCGCTCGGGCAGGAGGCGCAGGTGGGCGGCGAGCGTCTGCACGCCGTTGAGGGCGACCGGATCGGTCATCAGCGCGGCGGCGCGGGCGTCGAGAGCCTCGACGACGAAGTGACCGAGGTGTTCGTCGAGGCGGGCGCGCCAGGTGGCGCGCAGGCGGTTGCCGATCTGGAGGGTGGCGGAATGGCGGCGCGAGCGCCCGCCCTTGACCACGCCGAGATGGCGGCCGTGGTCGCGCGTCATCAGCTCGACGAGCGCATCGCTCTCACCGAGCCGGCGCGTGCCCAGAACCAGTCCGACGTCGGTCCATTCCATGGGCTCGGGTCCCCGGGCCGGGAAGCGGGCGTCAGGATCACTCCTTCGGCAGTTCCAGGCCCATCTGGCGGTAGCGCTCTGGGTCGTCGGACCAGTTCTCGCGCACCTTCACGAACAGGAACAGATGGACCGGGCGCTCGGCGATCTCGGCGATCTCCTTGCGCGCGGCCATCGACACCGCCTTGATGGTCTCGCCCTTGTTGCCGATGACGATGCGCTTCTGGCTCTCGCGGGCGACGTAGATGGTCTGCTCGATGCGCACCGAGCCGTCCTTCTGGTCCTTCCACTGCTCGGTCTCCACGGTCGACTCGTAGGGGAGTTCGTCGTGGAGGCGCAGGAACACCTTCTCGCGAGTGACCTCGGCGGCGAGCTGGCGCATCGGCAGATCGGAGATCTGATCCTCGGGGTAGAGCCACGGGCCCTCGGGCATCTGGCGGGCGAACCACTCGAGCACGTCGTCGACGCCGTCGCCGTTGAGCGCGGAGACCATGAAGGTGCGCTCGAAGGTCATGCGGGTGTTGGCCTCGGCGGTCAGCGCCAGCAGCGCGTCGCGGCGCAGCAGGTCGACCTTGTTGAGGATCAGCACCTTGCGGTGCCTCATGTCGGCGAGCTTCTCGAAGACGGCGTTCGCGGCCTCGTCGATGCCCTTCTTGGCGTCGATCAGCACGGCGACCAGATCGGCGTCGGCGGCGCCGCCCCAGGCGGTCGTCACCATGGCGCGGTCGAGGCGACGGCGCGGGCGGAAGATGCCGGGGGTGTCGACGAAGATCACCTGACTCGGTCCGGCGATGGCGATGCCACGGACCAGGGCGCGGGTGGTCTGCACCTTGTGGGTGACGATCGAGACCTTGGAGCCGACCAGCGAATTGAGCAGGGTCGACTTGCCGGCGTTGGGGGCGCCGATCAGGGCGACGAATCCGGCGCGGGTCGGGGATGTGGAGGCGTCAGTCATCGGAGGTGTCCTTCCAGAGGCCCTCGCGGACCAGCACGCGTGCGGCGGCGATCTGTTCGGCCTCGCGCTTGGAGCGGCCCGAGCCCTCCTCCCCGGCCACCGGTCCGGCGATGTCGACGGCGATGGTGAAGAGGGGATCGTGATCGGGACCGCTGCGCGAGACGAGGCGGTAGACGGGCGCGGGGAGACCCTTGCCCTGGAGCCATTCCTGCAGAGTGGTCTTGGCGTCGCGCAGGGGGCCGCGCGCGGACATCATGCGCTCGGTCCACAGGCGCTCGACGAAGGCGGAGGCAGGCGCGAAGCCGGCATCGAGATAGATCGCGGCGATCACCGCCTCGGCGATGTCGCCGAGGATCGCCGCCTTGGTGCGCCCGCCCGACTGGGCCTCGCCCGAGCCGAGCCGCACCACCCCGCCGAGCCCGAGGGCGAGGGCGACGTCGGCGCAGGTCTCGCGCTTGACCAGGGCGTTGAGGCGGCGGGCGAGTTCGCCCTCGTCGGCGGAGGGGAAGGCGCGATAGACCATCCCGGCCACGGTGAGGGCCAGGACACGATCGCCGAGGAACTCGAGGCGCTGATAGCTGTCGCCGGGCGCGGTGACGGCGCTGGTGTGGGTGAGGGCGCGAACGAGGAGGGCGCGATCGGCGAAGACGTGGCCGATGCGGGCTTCGATCTCGTCGAGCGAGGCGGCGGGCGTGGTCATAGCAGGTTGAACAATCGGCTCCAGCGGACTTCCCAAGGCCAGGTCCACACCTGCCAGGGCGCGGTTCCCTCGTCGATCGAGAAGAACACGATTCGCGCCTTGCCGATCAGATTCTCGAACGGCACGTAGCCGACGTCGCCGAAGCGGCTGTCCTGGGAATTGTCGCGGTTGTCGCCCATCATGAAGTAGTGACCGGCGGGCACGACGAACTCGGGCGTGTTGTTCTGATAGCCGCCGTCCATGCTCTTCAGGATGGTGTGGCTGACGCCGCCGGGCAGCGTCTCCCTGAAGGCACGGGTCCTGATCTTGCCGCCGTAGTAGTCGGTCTCGACGAAGGGATCGAGCGGCTCGAGCTTGACCGCCTCGCCGTTGATGTGCAGCACGCCCGCCTTCACCTGGATGCGGTCGCCGGGCAGACCGACGACGCGCTTGATGTAGTCGGTGGCGTTGTCCTTGGGCAGCTTGAACACGGCGACGTCGCCGCGCGCCGGCTCGCTCGCCATGATGCGACCGGAGAAGGTCAGGCCGTCGAGCGGCCAGGGGAACGAGTGGCGGCCGTAGCCGTAGCTGAACTTCGACACGAACAGGTAGTCGCCGATCAGCAGCGTCGACTTCATCGAGCCGGACGGGATGTTGAAGGGCTGGAACAGGAAGGTGCGCACCAGCAGCGCCAGGATCAGCGCCTGGATCACGACCTTGACGGTTTCGCCCCAGGAATTCTCCTGCGGCTCTGGCTTGGTGCTCACGCTTCGTCACTTTCCTGTCTGGTGGGGCCCGCGTCGCGGGCCGCTCGCCGGTCTTAACGCGCCGACCGCGCGGGCGCAACGATCAGGCGCGCGGCCAATCCGCCGGCCAGGCCGAGATCACCACGAAGGCCTGGGCGAGGGGGTGGTCGTCGGTGATGGTCAGATCGATGCGGGGCGTGAAGCCGGGCGGGGTCATCGCGGCGAGGCGGGCGGCGGCGCCGCCGGTCAACTCCAGGGTCGGACGTCCCGACGGCAGATTGACCACGCCCATCTCGCGCCAGGCGACGCCCATCGAGATGCCGGTGCCGAGCGCCTTGCAGCAGGCCTCCTTGGCGGCGAAGCGCTTGGCATAGGAGGCGGCGCGGGCGGCGCGGCCCTCCGACTTGGCCCGCTCGACCTCGGTGAAGACGCGATGCGTGAAGCGATCGCCGAAGCGGTCGAGCGCCTTCTCGATGCGGCGGATGTCGGTGAGGTCGGAGCCGATGCCGAGGATCACGACGCCCCCTCCCCGCGCGCGACGTCCATCAGGCGGCGCATCTCGGCGATCGCGGCGGCGAGGCCGACGAAGATCGCCTCGCCGATCAGGAAGTGGCCGATGTTGAGCTCGCGCACTTGCGGGATCGCCGCGACGGGGGCGACGTTGCCGTAGGACAGGCCGTGGCCGGCGTGGACCTCGAGGCCGATGCTCGCGCCGTGGGCGGCGGCGGCGGCGAGGCGGACGAGTTCGCGATCGCGTCCCGCGAAGTCGCCGGCGTCGTGGAGATCGCAGTACCGGCCGGTGTGGAGCTCGACCACGGGGGCGCCGAGGCGGACGGCGGCGTCCAGCTGGGCCGGGTCGGGCTCGACGAACAGCGACACGCGCACGCCCGCATCGACCAGACGGCCGACGACGGGGGCGAGATGGGCGAAGCCGCCGATCGCGTCGAGACCGCCCTCGGTGGTGCGCTCGGCGCGGTGTTCGGGGACGATGCAGGCGGCGTGGGGGCGGTGACGCAGGGCGATCGCCAGCATCTCCTCGGTCGCGGCCATCTCGAGATTGAGCGGCAGGCGGATCTCGGTCCTGAGGCGCGAGATGTCCTCGTCGCGGATGTGGCGGCGATCCTCGCGCAGGTGGGCGGTGATGCCGTCAGCGCCGGCGTCGGCGGCGAGGCGGGCGGCGCGCACGGGATCGGGCACGGCGCCGCCGCGCGCGTTGCGGATGGTGGCGACGTGGTCGATGTTGACCCCGAGGCGGAGCCTCGACGGGGAAACGGCAGCGGTCATGGACGTCCTCGCCCCGAACGGGTCCGAAATCGGCGGGGCGCGCGCAAAGCTCGCTCCCGCTCTCTCAGATAGGTCGCATCGACGACGGGAACAAGGCGCCCCCGCCAGCGCGATCAGATGTTGCGGCTGCCGGGCTTGACCGGCGGGATCGCAGCGAGTTCGGGCGGCAGCGCGTCGGCCGGGTAGGCCGGGACCTCGTATTCGGCGAGCGCGACCAGCGGCACGCCGCAATCGGCCTTGCCGGCGGAGCGGTCGATCAGGCAGGCGACGGCCAGGACCTCGGCGCCGAGCGCGCGCAGGGCGGCGACGGTCTCGCGCGACGACAGGCCGGTCGTCACGATGTCCTCGACGATGACGACGCGGGCGCCGGGCGCCAGTTCGAAGCGGCGCAGGCGCATCTCGCCGCCCTCGCGCTCGGTCCAGATCGCCGGGACGCCCAAGTGGCGGGCGGTCTCGTAGGCCGGGATGATGCCGCCCATGGCGGGGCCGACGACGACGTCGACGGCGCCGAGGCCGCTCGCGGCGATCTTCTCGGCGAGCGCCCGGCAGACGATCTCGGTCTTGTCGGGATACTGGAACACCCGCGCCTTCTGGATGAAGACGGCCGAGCGCAGGCCGGAGGACAGGATGAAGTGGCCGGT
>JBEOKB010000284.1:0-7547 GCA_040275425.1 Siculibacillus sp.
CATCCCGGACATGCCGCCCATGCCGGACATTCCGCCCATGCCCGACATCCCGGACATGCCGCCCATGCCGGACATACCGCCCATGCCCGACATCCCGGACATTCCGCCCATGCCGGACATTCCGTTCATGCCGCCCATGCCCGACATGCCGCCCATGCCCTGGGGATACATGCCGCTCATGCCGCCCATGCCACCCATACCGGACATGCCGGTCTGCGCGGTCGCGAGCGAGACGCCGGCGAGCAAGGCGGTGGCGAGAGAGGCAGCCCTGAGGGTCGTTCCGAAGATGGTCGGCATTGGTATTTCCTCCAGTTTGATCGTCTCGGCGCTTCCTCCCGTCGGGTGGAAGCCTCGGTACTCGGTCGGGATGGTGTCACGCGTCGCGCGCCTCTCTCCCGCGAGGGGCTGCCTCGGGAATTGCGCCCGAGGTCGCGAGCCGGTGGTGAGGCATGCGGACGAGCCCTCGCTCCGGTCGCTTCGGCATCTCCCGCGAAGGCGGGGGTCGATCGGCGACGGCGGGAGCGATCGGCGAACCCATGTTCCCGACTTCGGGTCGCAAGGATCGCGCCGTTCGATCACCCATGGATCAAGTGATTGATGCTCCTCGGTTTTCCGGTCGGACCGGGCCGAGGCCCCTCGCCCACCGATGCCAGACTGGCAGAATACGGGCGTGCGGAGGCCAATTCGTTCGTGAAATCAACGCGGAAGACGGATGCCGAATTGGCAGAGGGCGATCGACGATCGCGGGCGGGCGCGCAGCCGGGTCGGCGCGCGCCGGCCGTCGCGAGGCTCTCAGCCGCGCAGCGGATCTTCGGCCTGAGAGAAGGAGAACTCCAGACCGTCCCAGGCCGGTTCGACGCCCTCGGGCAGGCGGGCCTTGAGGGTGGCGTAGTCCTGGTCGTTGTGGAGGTGGGTCAGCACGGCGTGTCTGGGCGCCTTGCGGGCGATCCAACCGAGCGCCTCGTCGACCGAGAGATGGCTCGGGTGCGAGCGCGGGCGCAACGCGTCGAGGATCCACAGGTCGAGCCTGGCGAGATGGGTCAGGCTCTCCTTGGGGAAGTCGCTGACGTCGGTGGAATAGGCGACCGAGCCGAAGCGCAGGCCGAGACTGTCGACGTCGCCGTGGATCTGGCGAAACGGAGTGAACTCGATCGCCCCGCCCTCCCCCTGGATCACCGTGTGATGACCGACGGTCATGCGGTGCTCCTCGAGAATCGGCGGATAGGCCGAGCCCGGCGGGGTCTTGAAACAGTAGCCGAAAGCCTCGTGCAGGCGCTTGGAGGTGGGTTCGTCGGTCCACACCTTCACCAGACGACGGCGATTGAGCACGAAGGCGCGCAGATCGTCGATGCCGTGGCAGTGGTCGGCGTGGGCGTGGGTGAAGACCACGCCGTCGACCCAGTCGACGCCCGCGTCGAGCATCTGCTCGCGCAGGTCCGGCCCGGCGTCGACGAGAACGCGGGTGGCGCGGCCGTCGGCGGTCGCGCGCGTGACCAGGAGCGAAGCGCGGCGGCGGCGGTTCTTCGGCTCGGTCGGGTCGCAGAGGCCCCAGTCGCCGCCGATGCGGGGATTGCCCGGCGACGAGCCGCTGCCGAGGATTCGGAAGGTCGTCGTCGCCGTCATGGGTCTCTCCCCGGTCGTCTTTTCGTTGAGGGCAGCCTATCAGGCCGCGTTCGGCACCGGAACCCGGCCGAACAGACGATGGAAATTCTCGGTGGTGATGCGGGCGATCTCCTCGAGGGCGATTCCCTTGACGTTCGCCAACACCTTCGCCGTTTCCACCACGTGGGCCGGTTCGCAGCGTTTGCCGCGATGGGGCAGCGGCGCGAGATAGGGCGCATCGGTCTCGACCAGCAGGCGATCGAGCGGGATCTCGGCGGCGATCGCCCTCACCTCCTCCGACTTCTTGAAGGTCAGGATGCCGGAGAACGACACGTAGCCGCCGAGCGCCAGCGAGCGACGGGCGAGGTCCGGGCCGGAGGAGAAGCAGTGGAGAAGGTGCGGGAAGGCGCCCTTCGCGGTCTCGTCCTCGAGCACACGGGCCATGTCGTCGTCGGCCTCGCGCGAGTGGATGACCAGCGGCAGGCCGGTCGCACGCGCGGCGGCGACGTGGGCGAGGAAGCCGGTCATCTGGAGATCGCGCGGGGCGAGATCGTAGTGATAGTCGAGACCGGCCTCGCCGATCGCCACCACCTTGGGGTGCTCGGCGAGACGCAGGAGGTCGTCGAGGCCGACGTCGGCCTCCTCGGCGGCGTTGTGGCAGTGGGTGCCGACCGAGAGCCACACCGGGTCGTGGGCCTCGGCGATGGCGCGCAGGGTGTCGAACCGACGCACGCGGGTCGAGATGGTCACCATCGTGTCGACGCCGACGGCGCGGGCACGGGCGATCACGCCGTCCATGTCCTCGGCGAAGTCGGGGAAGTCGAGATGGCAGTGGCTGTCGACGAGGCGCACCGGGCTCAGGCTCCCTCGGCGGCGTCGGCGACCGGCTCGACGTACTTCGGGAAGATCGGGGTGGGCGCGGGTAGGACGAGGCCCGGCTCGAGCCGCTTCGCAACGGCGGTGAAGTCGCGCGCCCCCTCCCCTTGCGCCAGCGCATCGAGCAGCTTCCCCGCGGCCGTCGGGACGACCGGCTGCACCAGGAGCGCGACGATGCGGATCACCTCGGCGGTCACGTAGAGTACGGTGCCCATGCGCTCCGGATCGGTCTTCTTGAGCGACCACGGAGCGGCGGCGGTGAACCAGCGGTTGGCGTCGCCGACCACGGCCCAGATCGCCTCCAGGCTCTTGTGGATCTCCTGGCGGTCGTAGGCCGCGCGCGAAGCCTCGAGCAGGGCGTCGGCGGCGGCGAGCATCGCCGCGTCCTCGGGCGCGAGCGCACCGGGGGTCGGCACCACGCCGCCGAGGTTCTTGGCGATCATCGAGAGCGAGCGCTGGGCGAGATTGCCGAGATCGTTGGCGAGATCGGCGTTCATGCGGCCGACGATCGCCTCGTGGGAATAGCTGCCGTCCTGTCCGAAGGGGACTTCGCGCAGGAAGAAGAAGCGCACGGCCTCCGGGCCGTAGTCCTGGGCGAGCGTGAAGGGGTCGACGACGTTTCCGGTCGACTTCGACATCTTCTCGCCCTTGTTGAAGATGAAGCCGTGAGCGAACACCCGCTTCGGGAGCGGCAGACCGGCCGACATCAGGAAGGCGGGCCAATAGACCGCGTGGAAGCGGACGATGTCCTTGCCGATGACGTGGAGATCCGCCGGCCACCACTTCACGTAGTCGGCCGAGGCTTCGTCGGGGAAGCCGGCGCCGGTGATGTAGTTGGTGAGCGCGTCGACCCAGACGTACATGACGTGGCCGGGGCTGTCGGGCACCGGGATGCCCCAGTCGAAGGTGGTGCGGCTCATCGACAGATCCTCGAGGCCACCCTTCACGAAGGAGATCACTTCGTTCTTGCGGCTGTCGGGGCCGATGAAGTCGGGGTTCGCCTCGTAGTGGGCGAGCAGGCGCTCCTGGAAGGCGGAGAGGCGGAAGTACCAGCTCGCCTCCTTGGTCCACTCGACCGGCGTGCCGGTGGGCGTGGCGCGGCGGACACCGTCCTCGCCGACCTCGGTCTCGCTCTCGGCGTAGTAGGCCTCGTCGCGCACCGAGTACCAGCCGCCGTACTCCGCCTCGTAGAGGTCGCCGTTGGCGCGCATGCGGCGCCAGATCTCCTGGACCGAGGCGTAGTGATCGGCCTCGGTGGTGCGGATGAAGCGGTCGTAGGAGACCTCGAGAACCGCGTCCATCTCCTTGAAGACGGCCGAGTTTCGGTCGACCAGCTCGCGCGGGGTCATCCCCTCGCGCCCGGCGGTCTGGTGCATCTTCAGGCCGTGCTCGTCGGTGCCGGTCAGGAAGAAGACGTCGTGGCCGTCGAGCCGCTTGAAGCGGGCGAGCGCGTCGGTGGCGATCTTCTCGTAGGCGTGGCCGACGTGCGGGCGGCCGTTGGGGTAGTCGATCGCCGTGGTGATGAAGAATTTGGGCGCGGTCATCTCGGGTCCTCGGGCGCGTCTCGGGCGCCGGTCAGCGAACGCCGAGCGGAGGGCCCACGGTTCGCATTCTCGGACAAAGGGATACTCAATTCCGCGCCGCTTCGGCAAGGGTGCGCAGACAAGCCAAAATGGCAGCCTTACGGTCGAGATTGAGCGCTTCGGAGCGCCCGACGATGCGGCCGACCTCGTCGTGGGCCTCGGCCCAGCGCGCGGCGGCGTCGAGGCGGCCGTTCTCCAGCGCCTGATGGGCGCGACGGCCGGCGATGTCGGACATGAAGTCGACGGCGATGTCGAGGGCGTCGTCGGCGCCGCGCTGGGCGACGCGGTCGGCGAGCGCGTGGGCGGCGCGCACGTCGAGATCGGGCGCGCGCGACACCACGGCGTCGAGGCTCTTCCACAGGGTCACGCCGTCGTTGGCGAGCAGCACGATCGCCCGGCGCAGCGAGCCGTCGGCGAGGTCGGCGGCGGCGGCGAAGGTGCGCGGGTCGCCCTCGAGGCCGGAGGCGGCCAACCCCTCGGCGATGGCGTGGGGGGCGAGCGGGGCGAGATCGAGGCGGCGGCAGCGCGAGCGGATGGTCGGCAGCAGTCGGCCGGGCGCGTGGGCGACGACCAGGAACAGCGAGCGCGGCGGCGGCTCCTCCAGGATCTTCAGGAGCGCGTTGGCGGCGTTGGTGTTGAGATCGTCGGCGGCGTCGACGATCGCCACGCGCCAACCGCCCTCGCCCGCGGTCGAGCCGAAGAAGCCGACGGTGCGGCGGATCTCGTCGACCGGCAGATCGGTCTTGAAGCGCTTGTTCTTGTCGTCCCAGGGGCGGCGCAGATGGAGGAGATCCATGTGGGCGCCGACCGAGACGCGCCGGGCGACCGGATGCGCCGGATCGACCGCGAGATCGCGGGCGCGGCGGACCTCCTCGGCGCGCGGGTCGGGGTGGGCGAGCACGAAGCGGGCGAAGCGGAAGGCGAGCGTCGCCTTGCCGATGCCCTTCGGTCCGCCGAGGATCCAGGCGTGGTGGATGCGACCCGAGCGGTAGGCGTCGAGCAGCGCCGCCTCGGCATGGGACTGGCCGATCAGGTCCTCGCGCTGGCGCGGCAGCGGCAGGCCGTCGAGGGCATCGACCTCGAGAGGGGTGTCGCCGTCGTCGGCGCGGGTGGTGCGCTTGGCCATGGGCCCTCTTCCCTCACGAATGGGCGTCGACGCGCAGGCGGTCGCTGAGCGCGCGCCAGATCGCCTCGGCCACGGTGGGGGGATCGTCGGTGGCGTCGATTACGACGAAGCGGCGCGGCTCCATGCGCGCCAGGCCGAGGAAGGCGAGACGGCGGCGCTCGTGGACCGACACCTCCTCCTTCTCGAAGCGGTCGGCGACGCCGTCGCCGCGCCGGGCGCGGGCACGGGCGAGGCCGATCTCGGCGGGCACGTCGAGCAGGATGGTGAGATCCGGGCGGGTGCCGTCGCAGGCGAGTTCCTCGAGCAGGCGCACGGTGTCGGGTGGCACGTCGGGGTTCATGCCCTGATAGACGCGGGTGGAATCGTAGAAGCGATCGCACAGCACCCATTTGCCGGCCTGGAGCGCCGGGCGGATGGTCTGGTCGACGTGGTCGGCACGGGCGGCGGCGAACAGCATGGCCTCGGCGAGCGGGCCGAAGGCCTCGACCGCGCCGGAGAGCAGTGCGTGGCGGACGCATTCGGCGCCGGGCGAGCCGCCGGGCTCGCGCGTCACCACCACCTCGTGACCGTGGCCGCGCAGGCGCTCGGCGAGGTGGGCGATCTGGCTCGATTTGCCGGCCCCCTCCCCTCCTTCGAAGGTGACGAAGCGGCCCGAGGTGAAGGCGCTGGAGAGGCGACCGTGGGTGCGTCGGGCCGGGTCGGGGGCGGTCATCGCCGGAACAGGCCCAAGAGCAACTCGCGGGCGCCGTCGACGGCGCGGGCGGTGATCGGCCCGACGTCGACGGATTCGGCCGCCTGGACCGGGATCTCCTGGACCACGGTGTCGGCCTGGGAGATCAGCAGGCGGCCGATCGGTTGACCGGCGGCGACGGGCGCGCGGATCGGGCCGGTGTAGACGACACGGCCCTGGAGCTTGGCGCGGTTGCCGCGCGGGGCGAGGAACTCGACGCGCTTGTCGGAGGCGACCTTGACGGTGCGGGCGGCGCCGCCGAACACGGCGGCCTCGCCGATGGTCTGGCCGGCGTCGTAGAGGTGGACGGTCTCGAACGAGCGAAAGCCCCAGTCGAGCAGGCGCCTGGCCTCCTCGGCGCGGTCCTTCTCGCTCGGCGCGCCGCCGATGACCAGGATCAGGCGCTGGGCGCCCTGCACGGCCGAGCCGACGATGTTGTAGCCCGCCTCCTTGATGAAGCCGGTCTTCATGCCGTCGGCGCCGATACCGGCGTCGAGCAGCGGATTGCGGTTGAGCTGGCGGATCTTGTTGTAGGTGAACTCGCGCTGGGCGTAGATCCGGTAGACGTCCGGGTACTCGTTGACGATGTGGCGGGCGAGGACGGCCAGATCGCGGGCCGTGGTGACGTTGTCGGGGTGCGGCAGGCCGGTCGGATTGCCGAAGCGGGTGTGCTTCATACCCAACTCGGCGGCGCGGGCGTTCATCAGCTCGGCGAAGGCGGTTTCGCTGCCGGCGATGCCCTCGGCGAGGGCGATGGCGCCGTCGTTGGCCGACTGGACCATGATGCCCTGAAACAGGTCGGAGACCTTCACCTTGGAGTGGACCGGCGCGAACATCGCCGAGGTGCGCGAAGGCGCGCCGCCGGTGCGCCAGGCGTGTTCCGACACGGGGAACTCGCCGTCGAGCGACAGGCGCCCCTCCTTCAGCTCGCGCGCGGCGACCGCGATGGTCATCATCTTGGTCAGGCTGGCGGGCGGGAACGGTTTGTCGGCGTTCTTGTCGAATACGACCGAGCCGGAGCCGTGATCGATCAACAGGACGACGCTCGACTTGGTCTCGACGGTGTCGGCGGCGCCGGGGGTCGGCGTCGATCCGGTCTTGGCGGAGGGCGCGGGCTTGCCGGCGGCGATCAGCAGGGCGCACACCGCCACGGCGAAGAGGCGCGGAATCGTGCCCAGTCGCTTCGAACCGTTCGGTTGGGCGCGCGCGGTCATCGCGGTCCTCCTGGTCGGGTCGCTCCCCGCGGAGGGGAGATCGACCGAGCGGCGGTGAATCGTCCCGAGAGTATAGGAACGCAAACGGGCGGCGACCATCCGTCGCCGCCGTCTTTCCACGAGGTCGAAGGAGGGCGTCGCCCGGCGCGGGCGATCACTCGCTCCGCGCACCCTCGTCGACGCGAGCGAAGATCGCGTGGGTGGCGGCGATCCGGCCGTCATCGGCGTAGGACGAGGAACCGGAGGCGGCCGGAAGGATCGACAGCGGCGCGCCGTCGGCGGCGGGCATGTCGGCGGCGATGACCTCGGCCGAGGAGGAGGCCGGCTTGAGCGGGCGCGACTTGGAGGCGGCGCGCAGCGCGGAGGCGTCGACACCGGCGAGCTCGAAGGCGTAGGCGTCGGCGGTCCAGGCGCGG
>JBEOKB010000285.1:0-5533 GCA_040275425.1 Siculibacillus sp.
GTGGGCGATCTGACCCGGGCGCCGCTGCGCGTACCGGCGGCGCGCGACGTGCGGCTGCAGCAGCTCGCCCGCGCCGACGAGGGCTTTCTTCTCTCTCTCGGCTATTCGACCCAGCGCGGCTACGGCACCACCCATCCCTTCGCCGGGGAAATTCGGTTCGGGGCGGTCGAGGTCGAGTTCGAGGCGGTCGACGTCGGCTTTGCTGTGCCGCTCGGGGCGATCTCGGTCACGGAGTGCCAGATGATCAACCAGTTCGCCGGGTCGGCCTCGGTCGCGCCGACCTTCACGCGCGGTTACGGCCTCGCCTTCGGGCAGGCGGAGCGCAAGGCGATGGCGATGGCGCTGGTCGATCGGGCGCTGCGCACCGAGGAGCTGGGCGGGGAGGTGACCGCCCCGGCCCAGGATCAGGAGTTCGTGCTGTCGCATGCCGACAACGTCCAGGCGACCGGCTTCGTCGAGCATCTGAAGCTGCCGCACTACGTCGACTTCCAGGCCGAGCTGGCGCTGGTGCGAACGTTGCGGCGCGAACACGAGGCCCGCATCGCCGCGCGCGACGCCGCCTCGGGCGACGATCTCGAGGAGGCCGCCGAATGAACGCCCGTTCCCCCGCAGGCGGCTACGCCTTCGCCTATCTCGACGAGCAGACCAAGCGGATGATCCGCCGCGCCATCCTCAAGGCGGTGGCGATCCCCGGCCATCAGGTGCCGTTCGCGGCGCGCGACATGCCGATGCCCTACGGCTGGGGCACCGGTGGCATCCAGGTGACGGCGGCGATCCTCGGGCGCGACGACGTGCTCAAGGTGATCGATCAGGGCGCCGACGACACCACCAACGCGGTGTCGATCCGGGCCTTCTTCGAGAAGACCGCCGGGGTCGCCACCACCACCCGCACGAGCGCGGCGACGGTGATCCAGACCCGTCACCGCATCCCCGAGGCGGCGCTGGTCGCGGGGCAGACGCTGGTGTTCCAGGTGCCGATCCCCGAACCCCTGCGCTTTCTCGAGCCGCGCGAGACCGAGACGCGGGTGATGCACGCGCTCGCCGACTACGGCCTCATGCACGTCAAGCTCTACGAGGACGTCGCCGCCCACGGCCACATCGCCAAGACCTACGCCTATCCGGTCAAGGTCGAGGGGCGCTACGTGATGGACCCGTCGCCGATCCCCAAGTTCGACAACCCCAAGCTCCACATGAGCCCGGCGTTGCAGCTGTTCGGGGCGGGTCGCGAGAAGCGGATCTATGCGCTGCCGCCCTTCACCCGGGTCGAGAGCCTCGACTTCGAGGATCACCCGTTCGAGCGCACCAAGTTCGACGCGCCCTGCGCGCTGTGCGGAGCGACCGACTCGTTTCTCGACGAGGTGGTCACCGACGATCGCGGCGGGCGGATGTTCGTCTGCTCCGACACCGACCATTGCGACGACCGCCGCGCGCGAGGCCATCGCGGCCTGCTCGCCGGAGACGACGTCCTCGCCGCCGCGCGCCCGACCCCAGAGGAGGCGACCCGATGAGCGCCGTTCCGCTTCTCGAGGCCCGTGGCCTCACCCGTTGGTACGGCGACCGGCTCGGCTGCCGCGACGTCTCGTTCGATCTCAACGAGGGCGAGGTGCTCGCCATCGTCGGCGAGAGCGGCTCGGGCAAGTCGACGCTGCTGTCGCTGTTGGCCGGGCGACTCGCGGCGTCGGAGGGAGAGGTGCTCTACCGCCTGCGCGACGGTTCGGTGCGCGATCTCGCCGATCTCTCCGAGGCCGAGCGCCGGTTCCTGTTCCGCACCGACTGGGGTTTCGTCGAGCAGGACGCGGCCGAGGCGCTGCGGATGGGGGTTTCGGCCGGCGGCAACGTCGGCGAGCGGTTGATGGCGGTGGGGGCGCGCCACTACGGCCGGATACGCGCCAGCGCCGAGGACTGGCTCGAGCGGGTCGAAATCGACGTCGGCCGCATCGACGATCTGCCGAGCACCTTCTCCGGCGGCATGCGCCAGCGGCTGCAGATCGCCCGCAATCTGGTGACGGCGCCGCGTCTCGTGTTCATGGACGAGCCGACCGGCGGGCTCGACGTCTCGGTGCAGGCGAGGCTCCTCGATCTGGTGCGCCGCCTCGTCGCCGACATGGGGCTGGCGGTCGTGGTGGTCACTCACGATCTCGCCGTCGCACGGCTGTTGTCGCACCGGATCATGGTGATGCGGCAGGGTCGGGTGATCGAGGCCGGTCTCACCGACCGCGTGCTCGACGATCCGCGCGCGCCCTACACCCAGCTCCTCGTCTCCTCGATCCTCCAGCCCTGAGGTGCTCCGATGTCGGCATCCGATCCCGTGCTGAGCCTCGACGGCGTGGCCAAGCACTTCACCATGCATCTGCGCGGCGGCACCGTTCTGCCGGTGGTCGAGAACGTCTCGTTCGAGGTCCGAGCGGGCGAATGCGTCGTGCTGGGCGGCCCGTCGGGCGCCGGCAAGTCGTCGATCCTCAAGATGGTCTGGGGCAACTACGGCGTCGATCGCGGCTCGATCCTCATCGCGGGGCCGGACGGCGTCGTCGACGTCGCTTCGGCGCCGCCGCGCGCGGTGCTGGCGCTGCGGCGGGCGACGGTCGGCTACGTCAGCCAGTTCCTGCGCGCGGTGCCGCGCGTCGCCGCCCTCGACGTGGTGCTCGAGCCGGCGCTGGCGCAGGGCATGAGCGAGAGCGCGGCGCGCGCCCGCGCCCGCGATCTGCTCGCCCGGCTCAACGTGCCGGAGCGGCTGTGGGCGCTGCCGCCCGCCACCTTCTCCGGCGGCGAACAGCAACGGGTCAACATCGCGCGCGGGATGATCGCCGACGTGGCGCTCCTGCTCCTCGACGAGCCGACCGCCTCGCTCGACGCCGCCAACCGCTCGGTGGTGGTCGAGCTGATCGAGGCGAAGCGCGCGGCGGGCGTCGCGCTGCTCGGCATCTTCCACGACGCCGACGTGCGCGACCGGGTCGCCAGCCGGATCGTCGACGTGTCCGGATTCGCCGCGAGGGAGTACGCCGCATGACCACGACCACGCCGCATGCCAAGATCCCGCCCGAGGGGCTGATCGCCGCCGACGCAAAGCTGCGCGAGGTGACGCTCGGCCGCCACGTCGAGCTGGCCGAGGGGGTTCACGCCGAATATTCCACCATCGGCGACTGGTCCTACGTGATGCACGGCACCATGGTCGCCGACGCCGAGATCGGCCGATTCACGGCGATCGCCGCCGGGTGCCGGATCGGGCCGCCGAACCATCCGCTCGATCGCGTCACCATTCACCGGCTCACCTACACGCCCGAATACTACTGGCCGTCGCAGACGCGCGACCACGCCTTCTTCACCGAGCGCCGCGCCGCGCGCACGCGCATCGGCCACGACGTGTGGATCGGGCACGGAGCGATCGTGCTGGCGGGCGTGACGGTCGGCAACGGCGCGGTGATCGCGGCCGGGGCGGTCGTGACCCGGGACGTCGACGCTTACGAGATCGTCGGCGGCGTGCCGGCGCGGCCGATCCGCCGGCGCATCAAGCGCAAGCTCGCCGAGCGCCTGGAGCGTCTGGCGTGGTGGGACTGGCCGAGCGACCGGCTCGAAGCCGCCGCGATCGACTTCCGCACCCTTTCGGTCGAAGATTTCCTCGAGAGACACGAAGCGCCATGAACATGCTCGAAACCCGCTCCGCCGCCGTGCCCCATGAGCCGACCGCCTCGATCGCGATCGCCTCGCGCCGCCTCGTTCTCGCCGATCGGGTGGTGCCCGGCACCGTCGTCGTGCAGAACGGCCTGATCGTGGCGATCGAGGAGGATCGCATCCTCGCCGACGCGCTCGACTTCGGCGACGATCTGGTGATCCCCGGCCTGATCGAGCTGCACACCGACCACATCGAACCGCACTACAGCCCGCGCCCGAAGGTGTTCTGGAAGCCGTTCTCGGCGGTGTTCGCCTATGACGCGCAGATCGCGGCGGCGGGCATCACCACGGTGTTCGACAGCCTGCGCGCGGGATCGGACGCCGATCGGCAGTCGCTCGGGGCGGGGTTGTTCGCGCTCGGCGAGGCGATCGAGCGAGCCAGGACCACCGGGCTCCTCAGGGTCGATCACCACACCCATCTGCGCTGCGAGATCTGCGCCGAGGACGTGCTCGACGAGGCGCGCGCCTATCTCGAGCGCTTCGACGTGCGGCTCCTGTCGCTGATGGACCACACGCCCGGTCAGCGCCAGTTCCGCAACGAGGAGAAGCTGCGCGACTACTATCGCGGCAAGTCGCCCGACAAGTCGGAGGCCCAGCTCGAGGCCTTCTTCGAGCGGCGCAAGGAGTTGCACTCACGCCTGTCGGAGGAGCACCGGCGCGCGCTGGTCGATCTGGCGAAGGCGCGGTCGATCGCGCTCGCGAGCCACGACGACACCACCGAGGCACACGTGGTGGAATCGCTCGCCGACGGCGTGTCGGTGGCGGAGTTCCCGACCACGGTGGAGGCGGCGCGCGCCTCGCACGCCGCCGGGCTCGCGGTGTTGATGGGCGCGCCCAACGTGGTGCGCGGCGGATCGCATTCGGGCAACGTCTCGGCGATCGAACTGGCCGAGGCCGGGGTGCTCGACATCCTGTCGTCCGACTACGTGCCGGTCAGCCTGATCGAGGGCGCGTTCGAGCTGGCCGGGGTCGCCGCCGTCGGCGGGCTCGCCGGGGCGATCCGCACCGTCACGCTCAATCCGGCCGAGGCGACGGGCATGTTCGATCGCGGCGAGATCGCGCTCGCCAAGCGCGGCGATCTGGTCCGCGTCGCCGAGGTGGAGGGCCATCCGGTCGTGCGCGAGGTGTTCCGGCTCGGGCGCAGGGTGTCGTGATGGCGGAGGACCTCGCCCCCCACGACGATCGCGCCGCGCCGGGCGCGGCGGCGACCACGGCCGAGCTTCCCGGTCGGCTGATCCTGGTGGTCGGTCCGTCGGGAGCGGGCAAGGACACGCTGATCGAGGCGGCGCGGCTGTTGCTCGCCGCCGATCCGGCCTACGTCTTTCCGCGCCGCATCGTCACCCGTCCGGCGAGCGTGGCGGAGGACAACGTCGAGGCGGAGGAGGCGCCGTTCCTGGCGGCGCGCGAGCGCGGGGCGTTCGCGCTGTCGTGGTGCGCCCACGGCCACTGGTACGGCGTCCCGGCGACGATCGACGCGGATCTGGCGCTGGGCCGACGGGTGGTGATCAACGTGTCGCGCGCGGTGATCGGCGAGGCGCGGCGGCGGTGGCCGGACGTCTCGGTGGTCGAGGTGACGGCGCCGGAGGAGGTGCTGGCGCGGCGCATCGCCCTGCGAGGGCGGCCGAGCGACGGCAACGGCTCGCAGCGGCTGGCGCGACGGTTCGAGCCGGGCGACCGGCCGGTCGCCGATCGCACCATCGACAACGGCAGTGATCTCGACGTGGCCATCTCCAGCTTTCTCACCGCCCTGACCGCCGACTGAGGAACGCCCATGAGCCGTTCGCGCTACGCGATCTACTTCGCCCCCGCTCCGACGACGCCGTTGTGGCGGCTGGCGAGCGCGGTGATCGGGCGCGACGCGGCG
>JBEOKB010000286.1:0-5846 GCA_040275425.1 Siculibacillus sp.
TTCAGCTCGACGCGCGGGGCGGCCGGAGCCACCCGCGCGGGCGCGGGGGCGGGCGCGGCGGCACTCTCCACCGGCTTGGCCGGGGGGTGCGCATGGCCGTGCTCGGTCTCGCCGGGCTTGAGGATCCGCTTCTTCTTCGTCTCGACGAGCACGGTCTTCGACCGGCCATGACTGAAGCTCTGCCGAACCGTCGCGTCGGTCTTGGGCTTCAGCGTCAGCGTCTTCTTGACGTCGACGTGCAGGGTCTTGTCGCCGGAGCTCTTCTGTTCGTTCATGTGCCCGTCATTCCTGCGGCTCTTCGCCGCTCGTCGCAGGTTGGCCGTCGTTCGACGACACCGCGATGAGATCACCGCGATATCGGCCGAGCGCAACCGCGCGCTCGAGGAAGATTTCGGCTGCCCGTCCGGCAAGCAGCGCAGCATGTATCACATTCGACCGTCCCAATGCCAAATCCAATTGGGACCCGGAGAAGATTCGGACGACCGGACGTCCGCGTTCTCCTCCGAAGCGGCGCCGGAGCACCGCCGTCAACTTGGCGACCCCGTCCGCGCCGGCTTCCGCCGCGTGAACGAGACCGGCGAGGGGCTCGCGCGCCACCGCCGCTTCCACCTTGGCGAAGCCGATCACGACCTGCCCCGCCTTGCGCGCGAGGCCGAGAGCCCCGAGCGCCTGTTCACTCATCAGCCGGTCGACCAGGTCGGGAAGACCTCGGTCGGCCGTCACGCCGGCGCGAAAGCCCCGGGCGAACTGCTTCTTGGCCACGGCCGTCTCGACCGAGCGGCGCGAAGCCTCCACCCAGACGCCGCGTCCCGGCAGATTCCGCTTCAGATCCGGCACCACCGAACCGTCGGGGGCCAGGACGAAGCGGATCAGATCCGCGATCGGCCTCGTCTCTCGCGAGACGATGCAGGTGCGGGAGAGCTCGCCCCGACGGGGCGGGCGCTCCTCGTATTCGATCGGGCCGTCGAGGGCGAGGACGTCGTCCGCCGCCGCCGGGCCCGACGGATCGTCAGGCGTCGTCACTCTCCGCCTCGCCTTCCTCGACCTCGGCCGGGGCCTCGATCCAACCGGCGGCGACGCGCGCCGCCATGACGATCGCCTCGGCCTCGGCGCGGGACAGCTCGAAGCCGTCGAGCGTGCCCTTGTACTTCTCGGTCTCGCCGTTCTTGCGCTCGGTCCAGCCGACCAGATCGTCGGTGGCGCAGCCGGCGAGATCCTCGACCGTCTTGATGCCGTCCTTGCCCAGCGCCACCATCATGGCGGTGGTGACACCGGCGACCTCGCGCAGGCCGTCCTCGACGCCGAGCTCGCGGCGTTCGACGTCCTGAGCGGCCTCGATCGCCTCGAGATGGGCGTTGGCGCGGGCCTGGATCTCCTCGGCGGTCTCCTCGTCGAAGCCCTCGATGCGGGCGATCTCGTCGACGCCGACGTAGGCGATCTCCTCGACCGTCGAGAAGCCCTCGGTGGCGAGCAGCTGGGCGACGACCTCGTCGACGTCGAGCGCCTGCATGAAGAGAGCGGTGCGCTCGGCGAATTCCTTCTGGCGGCGCTCCGATTCCTCGGCCTCGGTCATGATGTCGATGTCCCAGCCGGTGAGCTGGGAGGCCAGACGGACGTTCTGACCGCGACGGCCGATGGCCAGCGACAGCTGATCGTCGGGGACCACCACCTCGATGCGGCCGGCGTCCTCGTCGAGCACGACCTTGGAGACCTCGGCCGGCTGGAGGGCGTTGACGATGAAGGTGGCCGGATCGTTCGACCACGGGATGATGTCGATCTTCTCGCCCTGGAGCTCCTGCACCACCGCCTGGACGCGGGAGCCGCGCATGCCGACGCAGGCGCCGACCGGGTCGATCGAGCCGTCGCGCGAGATCACGGCGATCTTGGCGCGCGAACCCGGATCGCGGGCGACCGACTTCACCTCGATGATGCCGTCGTAGATCTCCGGCACTTCCTGGGCGAAGAGCTTGGCCATGAACTGGGGGTGGGTGCGCGACAGGAAGATCTGCGGCCCGCGCTGCTCGCGGCGGACGTCGTAGACGTAGGCGCGAACGCGGTCGCCGTTGCGGAAGGCCTCGCGCGGGATCAGCTCGTCGCGGCGCACGATCGCCTCGCCACGGCCGAGGTCGACGATCACGTTGCCGTATTCGATGCGCTTGACGGTGCCGTTGACGATCTCGCCGATGCGGTCCTTGAACTCGTCGAACTGCCGATCGCGCTCGGCCTCGCGCACCTTCTGGACGATGACCTGCTTGGCCGACTGGGCGGCGATGCGGCCGAAGTCCATGGGCGGCAGCGGCTCGCCGATGAAGTCGCCGACCTCGGCGTCCGGATTGCGGATGCGGGCGTCGGCGAGCGGGATCTCGGTCGAGGGATTCTGGAAATCCTCGACGACCTGGAGCAGGCGCTGCAACTTGATCTCGCCGGTCTTCGGATTGATCTCGGCGCGGACCTCCGTCTCCGATCCGTAGCGGGACCGGGCGGCCTTCTGAATGGCGTCCTCCATCGCGGCGAGCACGATCCGCCGATCGATCACCTTCTCACGGGCGACCGCGTCGGCGATCTGGAGGAGTTCCAATCTGTTGGCGCTGACTGCCATCGTCTTCTCCCTCGAGGCCGGCGATCCGTATCGCGACCGGGCTCGTGACGTCTTTCCTCAGTGAACGGCCGGGCCGTCCTCCTCGTCGCTCTCGCCTTCGGCCGAGGTTTCGGCCAGGGCACGCTTCGCCGCCTTGAACGAGGCGGCGATCAACTCGTCGGTGAGAATCAGCCGGGCCTCGGTGAGGAGGTCGACCGGAATCCACACGGTGTCGGGTTCACCCGCGGCCACGCCCTCGAGGCGGACGCCGAACGTCTCGTCCTTCAGGCCGAGCAGAACCCCACGGAAGCGCCGACGGCCGTCGTGGGCCTCGGCGAGTTCGATCTTGGCGACGTGGCCGGCCCAGCGCTCGAAGTCGGAGCGGCGCACGAGCGGACGGTCGATGCCGGGCGAGGACACTTCGAGGTGATAGGCGCGGTCGACCGGGTCCTCGGCATCGAGGACGGGGGCGACGTTGCGGGAGATCTCCTCGCAGTCGTCGACGCCGATGGTGCCGTCGTCGCGCTCGGCCATGATCTGGACGGTGAAGCCGTTGCGGCCGGAGCACTTCACGCGGACGAGACGGAAACCGAGATCCTCGATCACGGGTTCGGCGAGCGCCGCCACACGGGCGTCGAGGCCGGTCTCATGGATCAGGCGAGGTTCGTTGCGCGTCGTCAGTGTGGGACATCCCGTGGTCGGGATCGTTCCTCGTCGCGTCGGGGGGCCGGAAGGCGGCCAACACCGAAAGAGCGGGTCCCGGTGGGGGCCCACTCTCGTTTCGTCGATGAGGACGATCTGAGAATTTCGTGCTTGAGGGCCTTATACGGCAGGGTGGCGGCGAAAGGCAAGCGGTTTCGCCGCGTCACCCCGGTTCAACGCCGGCGGAAGATCAGATAGGCCGGGGTGCGGCCCTCGCGGATCGCCTTTTCCTCGTAGCGGGTGCCCGGCCAGCCGGCCCAGGGCGTCTTCCAATCTGCCGAGGAGGTCGCGGTCCAGTCGAAGGCGGGGTGGAGCGGCACGCGCTGCAGCGTCCAGTCGACGTAGGGAGCCCAGTCGGAGGCGAAGCGGAACTCGCCGCCGGGCTTCAGGACGCGGGCGATGCGGTCGAGGTTGTCGGTCTGGACGAAGCGGCGCTTCCAGTGGCGCTTCTTGGGCCAGGGATCGGGATAGAGCAGGTAGAAGCGATCGATCGAGGCCGGGGCGAGGGCGTCGAGCAGCAGGATCGAATCGGCGTGGTGGAGACGAACGCGCGGTTCGAGCTCGGCCTCGTGGAGGCCGACCAGGGCCTTGGCCATGCCGTTGACGAAGGGCTCGGCGCCGATGAAGCCGACGGACGGGGCGGCCTTCGCGGTCTCGATCAGGTGCTCGCCGCCGCCGAAGCCGCTCTCGACCCAGACGGCGTCGACGGGGACGTCGAACAGGGCGCGCGGATCGGCCACGGGCGCGGAGACGTCGACGGCGAGACGCGGCAGCAGACCCTCGATCGCACTCGCCTGACCGAGGCGCAGCGGCTTGCCCTTGCGGCGGCCGTAGAAGGCGGCGGCGCGCGCGGTCTCCTCCGGGGAGAGGGCGTCGTCGGAGGGCTCGGTCGGTCCGGACAAGGTCCACCTCGAAAGAAACGGGGCGCACGCGGGAGGTCCCACGCGCGCCCTCGAGTTCGGTTCGTCTTCGGCCGATCAGGCGCCGACGGCGGTCTTCAGCGCGTCGACGAGATCGGTCTTCTCCCAGGAGAAGCCGCCGTCGGCCTGCGGCGCGCGGCCGAAATGGCCGTAGGCGGCGGTGCGAGCGTAGATCGGGCGGTTGAGGCCGAGGTGCTCGCGGATGCCGCGGGGGCTGAGGTTCATCACCTCGCGGGCGGCCTTCTCGATCTTGGCCTCGTCGACCTTGCCGGTGCCGTGCAGGTCGCAGTAGACGGCGAGCGGCTGCGACACGCCGATGGCGTAGGCGAGCTGGATGGTGGCGCGATCGGCGAGGCCGGCGGCGACCACGTTCTTGGCGAGGTAGCGCGCGGCATAGGCGGCCGAGCGGTCGACCTTGGTCGGGTCCTTGCCGGAGAAGGCGCCACCGCCGTGCGGCGCGGCGCCGCCGTAGGTGTCGACGATGATCTTGCGGCCGGTGAGGCCGCTGTCGCCGTCGGGGCCGCCGATGACGAACTTACCGGTCGGGTTGACGTGCCAGACGGTCTTCTCGTCGACCCAGCCGGTGGGCAGCGCGGCGAGGATCGAGGGCTCGACGATGCGGCGGATGTCGGCCGAGGTGAGCGTCTCGTCGAGGTGCTGGGTCGACAGAACGATCTGGGTGGCGCGCACCGGTCGGCCGTTCTCGTAGGCGACGGTGACCTGGCTCTTGGCGTCGGGGCCGAGCACCGCGCACGGGCCCTTGCCCGACTTGCGGGCGAGCGCCAGATCCTCGAGGATCTTGTGAGCGTAGTAGATCGGCGCCGGCATCAGTTCCGGCGTCTCGCGGCAGGCGTAGCCGAACATGATGCCCTGGTCGCCCGCGCCCTCGTCCTTGTTGCCGGCCGCGTCGACGCCGACGGCGATGTCGGCGGACTGCGGATGGAGCAGGACCTCGATGTCGGCGTGCTCCCAATGGAAACCGTCCTGCTCGTAGCCGATGTCGCGGACGGCGAGGCGGGCGAGGTGGACGAGGAGGTCGTGGGTGATGGCGGCCGGACCACGGGTCTCGCCGGCGATCACGACGCGGTTGGTCGTCGCCAGGGTCTCGGCGGCGACGCGCAGGTGAGCGGGATCCCAGCCGAGCTCCGGTCCGAGGCGGAAGAACGCGTCGACGATCTCGTCGGAGATGCGATCGCAGACCTTGTCGGGATGACCTTCCGAAACCGATTCGGAAGTGAAGAGGTAGCTCGAACGGGTCACTTCATGCTTCCCTGCTGGAAACACCCTGATGTCGCATCGATCATTCGAACGAAGCACGGGTCGCGGCGGAATCGTCCCGTCGAGGCGACGGAACGCACGACCCGGCCGAAGGCGCGGCCGGGCGCCATCTCGTTTAGCAATGCAATCGAGCGAGAGCAAGAACGGCTTCGCCCGCCGCGAGTGGCGGCGGGCGAAAAGGTTTCCGAAATCGACGGATCATCCGGCGAGACGGGCGGCGCTCACTCGTCCTCGTCGCCGGCCATCGCCTTGACGAGCTCGACCACCTTGCGGCGCTGCTTGGGGTCCTTGATGCGGATGAAGGCCTTGTTGAGCGACAGACCCTCCGAGCTCGACAGGAAGTCGACGACGTAGGAGGTGGTCTGCGG
>JBEOKB010000287.1:0-8073 GCA_040275425.1 Siculibacillus sp.
CGGTGGAGATCGGGGCGGCGCTGGAGCGGGCGCGGGCGGCGCAGCGGGTGTGGCGGCGGGTGCCGGTCGAGGAGCGCGCGGCGATCGTGGTGCGGATGATCGACGCGCTGAAGGCGATGGGCGAGGATCTCGGCGAGGAGCTCGCCCGGCAGATGGGGCGGCCGATCCGCTACGGGCGCGGCGAGCTGCGCGGATGCGAGGAGCGGGCGCGGCACATGGCCGAGATCGCGCCGCAGGCGCTGGCGCCGGTGGTGCCGAGCGCGCGACCGGGGTTCGAGCGCCGGGTCAGTCGCGAGCCGGTCGGCATCGTGTTCACGGTGGCGCCGTGGAACTATCCCTATCTGACCACGGTCAACTCGGTGGTGCCGGCGCTGATCGCCGGCAACGCGGTGATCCTGAAGCACGCGTCGCAGACGCTTCTGGTCGGTGATCGGTTCCAGGCGGCGTTCGACGCCTGCGGGCTGCCGGCGGGGCTGTTTCAGCATCTGGTGCTCGATCACGACCAGACGCTCGGGATCATCGCGGGCGGGCACGTCGGCCACGTCGCCTTCACCGGGTCGGTCGAGGCGGGGCGGGCGATCGAGCGGGCGTGCGCGGGGACCTTCACCACGTCGGGGCTGGAACTCGGCGGCAAGGACCCGGCCTACGTGCGGCCCGACGCCGATCTCGCCTACACGGTCGAGCAGCTGGTCGACGGGGCGTTCTTCAATTCGGGCCAGTGCTGCTGCGGCATCGAGCGGGTCTACGTCCACGCCGACGTCCACGACCGCTTCCTCGAGGCCTTCGTCGAGCACACGAAGCACTACGTGCTCGGCGATCCGCTCGATCCGGCGACGACGCTGGGGCCGATGGCGCGGGCGGCCTTCGCCGAGACGGTGCGCGAGCAGACGGCGGAGGCGGTGGCGCGCGGGGCGCGCCGCGCGATCGATCCGGCGCTGTTCCCGGCGAACCGCGCGGGCACGCCCTATCTGATGCCGCAGGTGCTGACCGGGGTCGATCACACCATGACGGTGATGCGGGAGGAGAGCTTCGGGCCGGTGGTGGGCGTGATGCGGGTTTCGGACGACGCGGAGGCGGTGCGGCTGATGAACGACAGCCGCTACGGGCTGACCGCGTCGATCTGGACGGCGGACGTGGAGGCGGTTCGCGCGATGGACGCCGATCTCGAGACCGGCACCGTGTTCATGAACCGCTGCGACTACGTCGATCCGGGGCTGGTGTGGACCGGGGTCAAGGACACCGGACGCGGGGCGGCGCTGTCGGCGGTCGGCTACGAGACGCTGACGCGGCCGAAGTCGCATCACTACAAGCTGACGACGCCGTGAGGCGCGGCGGCGCGGCGTTTGAAAAGGGCGCGTCGGCCCTGTAACGCTCGGGAACCGGAATGCGGGGGCGATTCGTCCCCGCGCCTTCCGCGCGCGCCGCGACGCGGCGTGCCGTCTGCCGCCCGTTGCCCGAGGAAATCACATGGTCGCCACGTCGGACATCACCGCCCTCGATCTCGCCGCGCTCATCGCCAGCCGCGTGTGTCACGACATCATTTCGCCGGTCGGAGCGATCAACAACGGCCTCGAGGTGCTCGCCGAGGAGGATCAGAGCGAGGACATGCGCGAGTTCGCCATGGACCTGATCCGCAAGAGCGCGCGTCAGGCCTCGGCCAAGCTGCAGTTCGCCCGCCTCGCCTTCGGCGCGGCCGGGTCGGCGGGGGCGTCGATCGATCTGGGCGACGCCGAGACGGTGGCCAAGGGCTTCATGGCGGGCGAGAAGGCCGATCTCGAGTGGAGCGCCACTCGGGTGCTGATGCCCAAGAACCTGGTCAAGCTGCTGCTCAACCTGATCCTGATCGCCGGCCACGCCATTCCGCGCGGCGGGGTGATCGAGGTGGTGGTGACGGGCCCCGCCGAGGCGCCGACCTTCCGGCTGACCTGCAAGGGCACCAACGCGCGCATCCCGGCCAACGTCGAGGACGCGCTCGCCGGGCGGGCCACGGGCGAGCACGGGCCGGACGCCCACACGGTGCAGCCGATCTACGCCGGACTGCTGGCGGCGGCGGCGGGCATGGTCGTCGCCGTGACCAAGGACGGCGACACCGTGGTGTTCGAGGCGGCGCCGCGCCCGGTCGCGGCGGTGGTCGCCGACTGATCTCTCCCACGACTTCACAAGACGCACGACCCGCCTCCGGATCCTCGGGGCGGGTCGTTTCGCGTCGGCGGGTCGGAGGTCCGATCATCGTGATTACCGATGCGGAAACTTCTCGGATTCGACTTCGGTCGAGGGGTGTTTCTCCCGGAACGATCTCGTAGACGACGAAACGGCGACTACGGGCCGTCTCGGAAGTTGCAGACGCATCCGCAACGATACGTGGTCAGTCTCGCCGAAACGGGTTCCACAGTCTTTTGAAGTTCTTCTCGAACGGCTCTGTTCGGAGGTTTTTCGGCAATCCTCTCTTAACGCTTTGTCTCGATACTCGGTGACGAACCGGGGGAACCCCCCTCGCGACGTCCCCGTCGACGACTGCATCAAGGTAGGGGCCAATGGACGATCTGCTTCGCGAATTCCTCACCGAGACGAATGAGAGCCTCGATGTCGTCGACGTCGAACTCGTGAAGTTCGAGCAAGATCCGAACAACGAGAAGATCCTCGGCAACATCTTCCGCCTCGTCCATACCATCAAGGGAACCTGCGGGTTCCTCGGCCTGCCGCGCCTCGAGGCGATCGCGCACGCGGCCGAAACCCTGATGGGCAAGTTCCGCGACGGCGTTCCGGTCACCGGTCCCGCCGTCACGCTGGTTCTGCAGTCGATCGATCGAATCAAGCAGATCGTCGCCGATCTCGAGGCGAGCGAGCAGGAGCCGGCGGGGGACGACCGCGACCTGATCTCCGAACTCGAGCGCATGTCGGAGGCGGGAAAGCCCGCGCCGGCGGCCGAGGCGCCCAAGCACACCCAGGGCGAACTCGTCTATCAGATCCTCGAGCGCCAGCTGCGCCCGGGCGAGGTCTCGCTCGACGAGCTCGAGCGCGCCTTCCGCGAGACCGTGGCCGAAGAGGTTCCGGTTCCGGCCCCCGTCGAGCCCGCCCCGGCTCCGGTCGTGGCCGTCGCCAAGCCGGCCAAGGCGGTCGAAAAGCGCGAGGTCAAGGAGAAGGACCCGGAGAAGGACGGCGCGGCCAATGCCGGCGGCGTCTCCTCGCAGTCGATCCGCGTCGCGGTCGACACGCTCGAACATCTGATGACCATGGTCTCGGAACTGGTGCTGACCCGCAATCAGCTCCTGGAGATCGTGCGCCGTCACGAGGACAGCGAATTCAAGGTGCCGCTGCAGCGGCTCTCCAACGTCACAGCCGAGCTGCAGGAGGGCGTCATGAAGACGCGCATGCAGCCGATCGGCAACGCCTGGCAGAAGCTGCCGCGCGTGGTGCGGGATCTGTCCAACGAACTGGGCAAGCAGATCGAACTGGAGATGGTCGGTCAGGACACCGAGCTCGATCGGCAGGTGCTGGAGCTGATCAAGGACCCGCTCACCCACATGGTGCGCAACTCCGCCGACCATGGGCTCGAAGGGCCCGAGGCGCGCAAGGCGGCCGGCAAGCCGGAGAAGGGCACGATCCGCCTCTCCGCCTATCACGAGGGCGGCCACATCATCATCGAGATCTCCGACGACGGTCGTGGTCTCGACGCGGAGCGCATTCGCCAGAAGATCGTCGACAACGGGCTCGCCACCGAGTTCGAACTCGAGAAGATGTCCGAGGCGCAGATCTACAAGTACGTGTTCGCGCCGGGCTTCTCGACGGCGGCGAAGGTCACCAACGTCTCGGGCCGCGGCGTCGGCATGGACGTGGTCAAGACCAACATCGACGCGATCGGCGGCACCGTCGATCTGAAGAGCGTGCCCGGTCAGGGGACGACCTTCACCATCAAGATTCCGCTGACGCTGGCCATCGTCTCGACGCTGATCGTCGAGAGCGCCGGCGACCGCTTCGCCATCCCGCAGCTGTCGGTGGTGGAACTGGTGCGCGCGCAGCAGAATTCCGAGCATCGGATCGAGCGCATCCGCGACACGCCGGTGCTGCGCCTGCGCAACAAGCTGCTGCCGCTGGTCCATCTGTCGAAGCTCCTGGACATCACCCATCGCGACGGTGAAGGGCCGAGGCAGCCGGTGAGCGAGGAGGACGGTTTCATCGTCGTCATGCAGGTCGGTCCGCAGACCTTCGGCGTGGTGGTCGACGCGGTGTTCCACACCGAGGAGATCGTCGTGAAGCCGATGTCGACGATGCTTCGTCACATCTCGATGTTCTCGGGCAACACCATTCTGGGCGACGGCTCGGTGATCATGATCGTCGATCCGAACGGCATCGCTCAGGCGATCGGTCCGTCGCAGACGTCCGGGACCAACGAGGAGAAGGAACGGGACGAGGAAAAGGCGCGCGACGACGCGCAGCTGATCTCGCTGCTGTTGTTCCGCGCCGGTTCCGATCATCCCAAGGCGGTGCCGCTGTCGCTGGTCACTCGTCTCGAGGAGTTCTCGGTCGACAAGGTCGAGCGTTCGAACGGTCGCGACCTCGTCCAGTATCGCGGGTCGCTGATGCCGCTGATCTACTTCGACGAACACGCTCAACGCCGCACCGAGGGCGGTCTGCCGATGCTGGTGTTCTCCGACGCAGGGCGCTCGATGGGGCTCGTCGTCGACGAGATCATCGACATCGTCGAGGATCGGCTCGAGGTCGAGGTCGGCTCGGAACGTCCGGGCGTGCTCGGATCGGCGGTGATCAAGGGCAAGGCGACCGAAGTGGTCGACATCGGTCACTTCCTGCCGCAGGCGTTCGAGGACTGGTTCCGTCGCAAGGAGATCTCGGCCGACGCGCTCACCCGCACGCTGCTGTTCGTCGACGACGCGCCGTTCTTCCGCAACATGCTGGGGCCGGTGCTCAAGGCGGCCGGCTATCAGGTGACGGTGTGCGCCTCGGCGGTCGACGCGCTGGCGCTGCTCGAGAACGGGCGCCGCTACGACGTGATCGTGTCGGACATCGAGATGCCGGAGATGAACGGCTTCGAATTCGCCGAGGCGGTCAAGCGCCATCCGCGCCTGCGTCAGATCCCGATCCTGGCTCTGTCCAGCCTGTGCACGCCCGCCTCGATCGAACGCGGCCGTCAGTCCGGCTTCGACGACTACATCGCCAAGTTCGACCGTCCGGGCCTGATCGCGGCGCTGAAGGAAGTCACGCACTACGAGATGGGGATGGCGGCATGACCGAAGAAGTCGGCGCTCACGGCGAGAGCATCCAGTACGTCACCGTGGTGATCGGCGGGCAGCTGTTCGGGCTGCCGATCGAGCGGGTCCACGACGTGTTCATGCCGGAATCGATCACTCGCGTGCCCCTGTCGCGTCCGGAGATCGCCGGGGTTCTCAATCTGCGCGGACGGATCGTCACGGCGATCGACATGCGGCGTCGGTTGCATCTGCCGGCGCGTGTCGACGGAGGGCAGACCATGGCGGTCGGCATCGAGCACAAGGGCGAGAGCTACGGCCTTCTGATCGACAACGTCGGCGAGGTTCTCGATCTGCCGTCGAGCGGGCGGGAGCCCAATCCGGTCAATCTCGATGCGCGCTGGTCGGCGATTTCCGGCGGCGTCCATCGGCTCAACGGCCAGCTGATGGTCATTCTCGACGTCGATCGCGTGCTCGGCGGCATGTCCGAAGCGATCGCCGCCTGATAGGCCCCACGCAGGGAGTGGACTCTCATGAAGAACTGTCTGGTGGTGGACGACTCGAGCGTCATCCGCAAGGTGGCCCGCCGTATTCTCGAGGATCTCTCGTTCGAGATCACCGAGGCGGAGGACGGGCTGCAGGCGCTCGACGCCTGTCGCAGGGAAATGCCGAACGCGATCCTGCTCGACTGGAACATGCCGGTGATGGACGGGCTCGAATTCCTCGCCCATCTGCGCCGTGAGCCGGGCGGCGAGAAGCCCAAGGTGGTGTTCTGCACCACCGAGAACGACATCGGCCACATCGCCAAGGCGATGCGGGCGGGTGCGGACGAATACATCATGAAGCCGTTCGATCGCGAGATCGTCGAAGCGAAGTTCGCCGAAGTCGGCCTGATCTGACGGAGGCGGTAATGGCGTTCACGGGAAGTGCCGCCCTGGAGCGGAGCCAGACGACGGTGACGGATCCGATAAGGGTGATGGTCGTCGACGACTCCGTGGTGGTCCGGGGGTTGATCGGGCGTTGGCTCGACGAAGATCCGGCGATCGCGGTGGTGGCGAGCCATCGCAACGGAAAGCTGGCGGTCGACGACGTCACCCGATCCAATCCGGACGTGGTGGTGCTCGACGTCGAAATGCCGGAGATGGATGGTCTGACGGCGCTGCCGCTGCTGTTGCAGAAGAAGCCCAATCTGGTCGTGGTGATGGCCTCGACCCTGACCCGCCGCAATGCCGAGGTCAGCCTGAAGTGTCTTTCGCTCGGCGCGGCGGACTACATTCCGAAGCCGGAATCGAACAGCGGCGTCACCACGTCGGCGGATTTCCGCAACGAGGTGATCCAGAAGATCAAGACGCTCGGCCAGCGCGTTCTGCTGCGCGCCGGGCGGCAGATGCCGGCGCGCGCCTTCACCGCCTCGCCGTCGACCCCGGCTCCGACCCCGGCCGCCCCCGCGCGGCCGACGGCGATGCCGACGATGCGCGGGACACCGGCGCCGTCGCTGCGGCCCTGGTCGTCGCTCCAACCCAAGGTGTTGCTGATCGGCTCGTCGACCGGCGGGCCGCAGGCGCTGACCAGGCTGTTCGCCGAGATCGGCCCGGCGATCGTCAACGTGCCGGTGCTGGTGACCCAGCACATGCCGGCGACCTTCACCGCCATCCTGGCCGAGCACATCACCAAGGCCGCCGGCCGACGCGCCGCCGAGGGCGTCAACGGCGAGCCGTTGATGCCGGGGCGCATCTACGTGGCTCCGGGCGGCAAGCACATGGTGATCGGCAAGCAGGGCATGGACACCTGCGTGCTGCTCAACGACCTGCCGCCGGTCAACTTCTGCAAGCCGGCGGTCGATCCGCTGTTCGACAGCGCGGTGCCGATCTTCGGCGCCTCCATCCTCGCCTGCGTTCTGACCGGCATGGGTCACGACGGGGCGGCCGGCTCGACCAGGATCGCCAATGCGGGCGGTTCGGTGATCGCGCAGGACGAAGAATCGAGTGTTGTCTGGGGCATGCCGGGCGCGGTGGCGCAGGCGGGTGCCGCAGCCGAGATCCTGCCGCTCAATCAGATCGGGGCCAAGATCTCGCGTATCCTGGGGGGACGTCGATGACGCCGCAAGAGTTCGACTGGCTCAGGTCCTTTCTCAAGCAGCAGTCGGGCCTCGTGCTCACGGCGGAGAAACAGTACCTGATCGAGAGCCGTCTGCTGCCGGTGGCGCGCAAGGCGGGCCTGGCCACGCTGACGGCGCTGATCGGCAAGATGAAGGAGCCGGGGCAGACCCAGCTCGCGGCGACGGTGGTGGAGGCGATGACGACCAACGAGTCGTTCTTCTTCCGCGACAAGACGCCGTTCGACCACTTCAACGACACCATGCTGCCGAAGATGCTGGAAGCGCGCGGGCGCGACCGCAAGCTCCGGATCTGGTGCGCCGCCGCCTCGACGGGCCAGGAGCCCTATTCGCTGGCGATGTGCATCAAGGAGGCCGAGGCCAAGCTCGCGGGCTGGCGCATCGAGATCGTCGGCACCGACCTGTCCACCGACGTGCTGGAGAAGGCCAAGGCGGGCATCTACACCCAGTTCGAGGTGCAGCGCGGGCTGCCGATCAATCACCTGCTCAAGTACTTCACGCAGTCGGGCGACACCTGGCAGATCAATTCGAACCTGCGTTCGATGATCCAGTACCGCAAGCTGAACCTCCTGGAGAATTTCTCCTCGCTCGGTCAGTTCGACATCGTGTTCTGCCGCAACGTGCTGATCTATTTCGACAACCAGACCAAGGTCGACATCCTCGGACGCATCTCCAAGATGATGCCGGCCGACGGGTTCCTGGTGCTGGGGGCGGCCGAGACCGTGGTCGGGCTCACCGACGCGTTCAAGCCGA
>JBEOKB010000288.1:0-24175 GCA_040275425.1 Siculibacillus sp.
TCGGGGGCGGAATCGGCCTCCTCCATCATCATGCCGGCGATCGCGCTCGGCGCCACCATCGATCTCATGGGCGCCACGGTGCGCGCCGGCGCCGCCATCCGCATCGACCAGATCGAGGTCGGCGGCGAGCAGCTGCGCGTCAAGCTGCGCATCAACGACGTCACGATGAAGGTCCTGGGCGAGTCCATGTCGCCGGTGGCGGGCCTGCTGCGCTCGGGCGCGCTCGACCTGTCCAAGCCGGGCAACCTGGTCAAGTTCATGCCCAAGAAGCCCGACGTGCTGGTCGAGGCGCACGACGACGCCAAGCGGGCGCAGCGGGCGCGCGAGGCGGCGATGCGGGCGGCCGCGCGGGACGATCTGGTGCGCCGGCTGGCGGGCGAGCGGCTGAGCGAGGCGGCGTGGAAGGCGATGCTCGAGCACGCTCGGGCGGCGGCGGAGCGGGGCGAGAAGGACTTCCTGCTGATCCGCTTTCCCTCGGCGCTGTGCGCCGACGCGGGCCGCATGATCAACGCGCCCGATCCGAACTGGCCGAGCTCGCTGCGCGGCCCGGCGGCGGACGTCTACGAGCGCTGGCGCGACGAGCTGAAGCCCGCGGGCTTCGGCCTGTCGGCGCGCATTCTGGAGTTCCCCGGCGGGTTTCCCGGCGACGCGGGGCTGACGCTGACGTGGGGCGGGTGAGCGCGCGGCGGGTGAGCGCGGGGGCTCAGGCCGCGAATTCGTCGGCGCGGTGGGCGCGGGCGAGCTTGTCGAGCACGCCGTTGACGATCCGGGGCTCGTCCTCGACGAAGAAGGCCTTGGCGACGTCGACGTACTCGGTGATCACCACCTTGGCGGGGACGTCGCGGCGCTTCATCAGTTCCCACAGGCCGGCGCGCAGGATCTCGCGCAGGGTGACGTCGACGCGCTTCAGCGGCCAGTCCTCGACCAGGGCCTGATGGATGGCCGGGTCGATCACGCGCTGCTCGGCGACGACGCCGGCGACGATGTCGCGGAAGAAGACGGAATCGGCCTCGCGATACTCGTCGCCGTCGATCTCCTGGCCGAGACGGAACATCTCGAACTCGGTGACGACGTCGGCGAGGGCGCCGCCGCCGATCTCCATCTGATAGAGCGCCTGGACGGCGGCGAGGCGGGCGGCGCCGCGCTTGTTGGCGGGGCGAATCTCGCGGGGGGTATCGGTCGAGGAGCGGGTCATCTCAGAGTCCGAACTTGCGGCGCAGCGCGATCATGGCGAGGGCGGCGGCAGCGGCGGCGCCTCCCTTGTCGAGGCGGGCGGGATCGGCGCGTTCCCAGGCCTGTTCGTCGTCCTCGACGGTGAGAATGCCGTTGCCGAGCGCGAGGCGCTGGTCGATCGACAGGTCCATCAGCGCGCGGTTGCTCTCGCCCGCCACCACGTCGTAGTGGCCGGTGGCGCCGCGCACGACGCAACCGAGCACGACGTAGCCGTCGAAGCGCTGGCCGCGCCGGGTCTCGGCGTCGAGGGAGAAGGCGATCGCGGCGGGAATCTCCAGCGCGCCCGGCACTGTGACGACCTCGTGGCCGACCCCGGCCGCGTCGAGCACGGCGAGCGCCCCGGCGCGAAGGGCCGAGATCAGTTCGGGGTTGAAGCCCGCCTGAACGATCAGGACGCGGGCGCCGGCGACGGCGGCGGCATCGAAGTCGGCGAAATGGCGCTGGGTGGACATGGGTGGACGCGGTCCTCTCTTCGGCCGGGATCAATGATCGAAGGGCGGCCGAAAGTCCAGCACGTTCGGCGGGGAGCGGGGATGCGGCGGCGCGCGCCTCTCCGCTCTCACCCCGCCCGTTCGGCCTCTCTGAGCCGCGCGACGTAGCGGGCCATCAGGTCGATCTCGAAGTCGACGCGGTCGCCGGCCTTGCGCATCCCCCAGGTGGTGACCTGGAGGGTGTGGGGGATGATCTGCACCGTGAAGGTGTCGCCTTCGACGGCATTGACGGTCAGCGAGGTGCCGTCGAGGGCGACGGAGCCCTTGGGCGCGACGAAGCGGGCGAAGGCGTGGGGCACGCGGAAGCGGAACACCGCCATGTCGCCCTCCTCCACCCTGCTCTCGATCACGGCGACGGCGTCGACGTGGCCGGTGACGAGGTGGCCGCCCATCTCGTCACCGAGCTTGAGCGAGCGCTCGAGGTTCAACTTCGTTCCGACGGTCCACTCGCCCATGGTGGTCACGCGCAGCGTCTCCGGGCTCGCCTCGACGTCGTGGAAGGCGCGGCCGTCGGGGAGACGGCCCTTGTCGACCACGGTCAGGCAGCAGCCCATGTGGGCGATCGAGGCGCCCATGTCGATGCCGTTCGGATCGTAGTCGTGGGCGACGCGCAGGCGCACGCCGACGTCACGGGTTTCGAGCGCGACGATCTCGCCGACGGCGGTGACGATGCCGGTGAACATGGGGATCTCCTCGAAGACTGGTCGGCGGCACTCAACGGGTCCAGCCGGCCGAGGTCAAGTCTGCTCGAGCGCGCGCCCGTCCCAAATCTCGAGCAGATCGTCACCGCAGCGCTCCCGCGAAACGCAGCGCCAACCGCCCGCCGGGTCGGCGAGCGCGGCGAGCGAGGGCGGGGCCGCGACGCCCCCCTCCCCCACCACCACGGACGAGCGGAAGAGCGCGATCCGATCGACCAGCGCTTCGGAGAGAAGGCTCTCGGCGAGCGCGGCGCCACCCTCCACCATCAGCGTGTTGGTTCCGACGGCGGCGAGCGACTCGAGCGCGGCGGCGAGATCGAGGCGCCCGTCGTCGCTCGGCACGCCGATGGCGCGGACGCCGAGTTCGTTCAGGCGGCGCAACCGGTCGCCGGCGTCGTCGCGGTGGGTGTCGACGACCACGTACACCGGCACCTCGGCGGCGGTTCGCGCCAGACGGGTCTCCCGCGCGAGGCGGGCCTCGCGGTCGAAGACGACGCGCATCGGCGAGCGATGCTCCATTCCTTCGAGCCGCACCGTCAGGGCCGGATCGTCGAGCGCCGCCGTGCCGATCCCGACGGCGATGGCGTCGACCTCGGCCCGCATCACCTGCACCCGGGCGCGTGCCGCCGGGCCGGTGATCGGAAAATTCGGATGGCCCCGACGACCGATCATGCCGTCGGCGGAGACGGCGAGCTTCAGCAGAACCTCCGGCCGGCACCGCGTCGTGCGCGTGAGAAAGCCCGCCAGACCGTCCCAGGCCGCGGCCGCCTCGACCCCGCGCGCCACCGCGATGCCGGCCTCGCGCAGGCGGGCGTAGCCGCGCCCGGCGACGCGCGGATCGGGATCGTCGCGGGCGACCACGACGCGGGCGATGCCGGCGGCGACGATCGCGTCGACGCAAGGGGGCGTCTTGCCGTGATGGGAGCAGGGTTCGAGAGTGACGTAGAGCGTCGCGCCGCGTGCGCGCTCACCGGCCTCCGCGAGCGCCTGGGGCTCCGCATGGGGCCTGCCTCCGGGGGCGGTGACGCCACGGCCGACGACCACCGGACCCTCGGGCGTCTCGGCGACGCAGATCGCGCCGACCGACGGGTTCGCCCCGGTGGCGCCGAGATTGCGGCGGCCGAGCCGAATCGCCGCCTGAACGAAGCGCCGATCGAGATCGGTCACCATGGCGGGATCCGCCGGACGGCTCACCGGATCGGGCTCTCGGGCAGGGCGAGTTCGCCGAGCAGCTGCTCGAAGTCGCGCGCTTCGCGGAAATTGCGATAGACCGAGGCGAAGCGGACGTAGGCGACGTCGTCGAGGCCCTTCAGCCCCTCCATGATCGATTCGCCGATCTGCTCGGAGGAGATCTCCGGTTCGCCCAGGCTCTCGAGCTGGCGGACGATGCCGGAGACCATGCGCTCGATGCGTTCGGGATCGACCGGGCGCTTGCGGCAGGCGATCTGGACCGAGCGCATCAGCTTGTCGCGATCGAAGGGCACGCGACGGCCGGAGCGCTTCACCACGGTCAGTTCGCGCAGCTGCACCCGCTCGAAGGTGGTGAAGCGACCGCCGCAGGCGGAACAGATGCGGCGACGGCGAATGGCGGCGCCGTCCTCGGTCGGGCGACTGTCCTTCACCTGGGTGTCGTCACCACCGCAATAGGGGCACCGCATGTTCGTCTCCCGCCTGGCTCGATCCGCGCTCCCGCGCCGCGCATCGCCGACGGTTCTACACGACTTCGCCGCGCCGTGGCGAGAGGGGCGAGCGCGTCGTCCCGCGCGGCTTGACCGCGACCGGCGCGCGGTCGATCCTCGAGCGGCCGATCCCGACCGCCGATGCGGCGCGGGGCGGCGCTCGGAGGTGTCATGAAGTCCGCTCGTCTCGCTCTCGCCGCGCTCGGCGCCCTGCCGTTCCTCGCGGGGGAACCCGCCCGCGCCGACGACGCGAACCGTCTCCAGATCAAGATTCTCTCCATCAACGACTTCCACGGCAATCTGAAGCCGCCGGCGGCGGGGCTGACGCTGCCCGATCCCGCCGACCCGACCAAGACGGTCAAGGTGGAGGCGGGCGGCTCGGAGGCGATGGCGACGCTGGTGAAGTCGCTCCGGGCCAAGGCGAAGCACTCGGTGTTCGTGGCGGCGGGCGATCTCGTCGGCGCCTCGCCGCTCCTGTCGGCGCTGTTCGCCGACGAGCCGACGATCGAGTCGCTGTCGCTGATGGGGCTCGAGATGTCGGCGGTGGGCAATCACGAGTTCGACAAGGGCGCGGCGGAACTCCTGCGCAAGCAGAAGGGCGGCTGCTCGTCCGACAAGGCGTGTCTGGCGCTGCATCCCTTCCTCGGCGCCAAGTTCCAGTATCTCGCCGCCTCGACGATCGTGAAGGACACCGGCCGGACGCTGTTGCCGCCCTACGAGATCAAGACGTTCGAGGGGATCTCGGTCGGCTTCGTCGGGCTGGCGCTGAAGGGCACGCCGGGGGTGGTGTCGCCGTCGGGCGTCGCGGGGCTCGAATTCCGCGACGAGGCCGAGACGGTCAACGCGCTGGTGCCGGAGCTGAAGGCCAAGGGGGTGGAGGCGATCGTCGTGCTCATCCACGAGGGCGGCTATCCGACCGGGGGGCCGAACGAATGCCCGTCGATCTCCGGGCCGATCGTCGACATCGTCAAGCGGCTCGACAAGGCGGTCGATCTGGTGATCTCCGGCCATACCCACAAGGCCTACGCTTGCGTGATCGACGGGCGGCCGGTGACCTCGGGCGACAAGTTCGGCTCGATGGTGAGCGAGATCGACGTGGAGATCGATCGGACGAGCCGCGACGTCGTCTCCACGCGGGCGCAGAACCTGGTGGTGCGGGTGGGCGAGCTCGCCAAGGACGCCGACCAGACCGCGCTGATCGCCTCCTACGAGCGGGTGGCGCAGCCGTTGATCGAGAAGCCGGTGGCCAGGATCACCGCCTCGATCACCAAGGCGGAGACCGCGGCGGGCGAGACCCCGCTCGGCAATCTGATCGCCGACGCGCAGCTCGCGGCGACGAGGGGGCCCGACAAGGGCGGGGCGGTGATCGCGCTGACCAATCCGGGCGGCATCCGCACCGATCTGGTGCGCACCCGCGACGACGGCACCGTCACCTACGGCGACGTGTTCGCGGTGCAGCCGTTCTCCAACATGCTGGTGACGGTGACGCTCACGGGCGCGCAACTCCACACCGTGCTGGAGCAACAGTGGCTCGACCAGCCCAAGCCGCGCATCCTGCAGGTCTCGGAGGGGTTCGCCTATGCGTGGTCGGCGGGAAAGCCGGTGGGGGCGCGGGTCGACCCCGCCTCGATGCGGCTCGAGGACAAGCCGATCGACCCGAAGGCCGACTACCGGGTGACGATCAACTCGTTCCTCGCCGACGGCGGCGACGGGTTCAAGGTGTTCCCGACCGCGCGCGACGCGGTGACGGGGATGTTCGACGTCGAGGCGCTGGAGGCGTTCCTCGCGACGGCCAAGGCCCCGGTGGAACCGCCGAAGACGGGGCGGATCGCAAGGGGGGAGTGAGGGGGACCCCTCGACGATACGGCGCCGACCCGGCAGCCGATCGTCGGGGATGATCTCTCGAGACTTCACTCCGCCGCCGCGGACATCTCGTCGACCCCGGAGTGTTCATCGGCGAGATTGGCCACGCCGAACTCCTTGCACAGTTCGTTCTGAATCCACCGCCGGGAAGTGATCGGCGGAACACTCGATCCGTCCGCCCAACGGCTGATCGACGAGGTGGAGGTCGCACCGATCTCGGCGAGGTCGCGCGGCGAGAGCCCGGCCTTCACGGCCAGGGAGATCGTCGTCCGCCAATTCTCGGGCCGGTCGACCGGCAAACGACGAACGACCTCGATCGCATCGTCACGGATGGCACGCTCGTAGTCCGCGATCCGTGAGACATGGCCGGCGATGACGTTGTCCATTTGAGCCTCGGGTCGAAGACTGATGTCGCGGCAGAATTCCTCGCACCGACTTGGCGCAGGGAGATTCGGTTGTATGTTCGTTCGACGAACACGCATCATGATACGCAATACTATGTTATCTCGATGCAATATGCAATATGATTGCATGATGGTGATTTGATACATGATTGCGACCGGATCCCGGTCCGACCGCCCGCTGGCGACGGATCTGCACATGCGCCTCGCCGACGAGGCCGACATCCTTTCGATCAAGGCCTTCTATCTCGATCGCATGCGTGAAGCGGCGGAAGCGAAGCGCGCCGCGCTGCCGATTCCGAGTCTGCTGGAGATCGCCGAGGCGGTCGAACGACGGCAGTTCGTGATGGTCGAAGGGGCCTGCGGGGCCATTCTCGCCGTCGCCGGGATCTTCCGGGTCCTCGAACACGCCGATGGGCGATTCCTCGAACTCTCCGGAATGGCGACGCATCCGGACGTGGGGGGCTTGCAGCCCCATTCCCTTCAGGACCTGATGATCGCGGTTCGTATGGCGCGATATTCGAGCGATCTCTTCGACGAAGGAGGGGCGACCTCGGTGCTCGCCGCCTTTGCTCGCAAGTCCAACCGCCGCAGTTGCGACAATCTGGTCAAGGCCGGTCTGGTCTTGTCCGATCGGCAACCGGCCTGGATGGTGGGCGAATACGTGTCCTGGTTCGGTTGGGACGACGCGGATGCCTGGCACCGCTTCGAGGTGGCGGCGAAGGCGCTGGTCAGGGCAGCGGAACTCGTCCTGACAACCATGTCCGGAGGGCGCCCCTTCGAGCTGATGCGCACCGATCGCGACAGCGGGATCGAGAGCCGCTTTCGTCTGACCGTCGCTCCGCGCGTGGTCGGCGCTGTTCTCGACACCCTGCGCCTGATCGTCGACGATCGAGAGTCGATCCGCGTTCCGGATCTTCCCGATGTGATCGAATTCGTCTGACCGTGTCGATACGAGAAGGGCCGCGGATCGCTCCGCGGCCCTCTTCACGTCTGTCGCTCGCTTCCAGCGTCGCTCAGCCGTAGATCGGGAAGCGGCGGCAGAGCGCGGTGGCCTGTTCGCGGACGCGGGCTTCGACCTGGCCGTCGCCTTCGGCGCCGTTCTTCATGATGCCGTTGACCACTTCGCCGATCATCAGGCCGATCTCGCGGAATTCCGCCTCGCCGAAGCCGCGCGTCGTGCCCGCCGGGGTGCCGAGGCGGACGCCGGAGGTGATCATCGGCTTCTCGGGATCGAACGGGATGCCGTTCTTGTTGCAGGTGATGTGGGCGCGCTTCAGCGCCTTCTCGGTCACGGTGCCGGTCGCCTTCTTCGGGCGCAGGTCGACCAGCATCAGGTGGGTGTCGGTGCCGCCGGAGACGAGGTCGAGGCCCTGCTCGAGCAGGGCCGCCGCCATGGCCTGCGCGTTCTTGACGACGTTCGCCGCGTAGGTCTTGAACTCGGGGCGCAGCGCCTCGCCGAAGGCGACCGCCTTGGCGGCGATGACGTGCATCAGCGGGCCGCCCTGGAGACCGGGGAACACGGCCGAGTTGATCTTCTTGCCGATGTCGAGATCGCGCGACAGGACCATGCCGCCACGCGGGCCGCGCAGGGTCTTGTGGGTGGTGGTGGTCACGACGTGGGCGTGATCGAGCGGATTCGGATGCGCCCCACCAGCGACCAGACCGGCGAAGTGGGCCATGTCGACCATGAAGATCGCACCGACTTCATCGGCGATGGCGCGGAAGGCGGCGAAGTCGATGCGGCGGGGATAGCCCGAGCCGCCGGCGACGATCAGCTTCGGCTTGTTGGCGCGGGCGAGATCGCGCACCTCGTCCATGTCGATCAGATGGGTGTCGGGACGCACCTTGTAGGGCACCGGCTTGAACCACTTGCCCGACTGGTTGACCGGCGAGCCGTGGGTGAGGTGACCGCCGCAGGCGAGATCGAGACCCATGAAGGTGTCGCCCGGCTGCAGGAAGGAGAAGAACACCGCCTGATTGGCCTGAGCGCCGGAATGGGGCTGGACGTTGGCGTATTCGGCGCCGAACAGCTCCTTGGCGCGCTCGATCGCCAGCGCCTCGGCGACGTCGACCCACTCACAGCCGCCGTAGTAGCGCTTGCCCGGATAACCCTCGGCATACTTGTTGGTCATCACCGAGCCCTGAGCCTCCAGCACCGCCCTGGAGACGATGTTCTCGGAGGCGATCAGCTCGATCTCGTCCTGCTGGCGGGCGAGCTCGTCGGTGATCGACTTGAACAGCGCGGGATCGCTGTCGGCGAGGCCCTGGGTGAAGAACCCCGGGAACAGGGCGGCGGTCGTCTGGGTCATGAGGCACCTCGTCCATGTCTTCGCCGGCTCACCGGCTCGTTCGCGCGCCCGATAGCACGAAACGGGCGGCAATTCTCCCCCCCCTTTCGCGGAAAAGACCTCGAACGGGGAAGCGGAAACGGAACGAGCCCGGACGAACCGGGCTCGATACCAGGGCGCGGGCGCGATGCTCCCAAGCGGGGCTCACTCCTGCGCGATGAGCATACCGACGCCGTCGCGGTTGTAGATGTCGTCGCGGTAGTGGATCACGCCCTCGCGGGTCGCCCAGGCGGTGATGTAGTTGGTGTAGACCGGCACCGTCGCCTTCAGCTTGGCGTCGAGGCGGGTGCCGTTGGCGAGCGCGTCCTCGACCGCCTGCGGGGTCCAGCCCGAGGTGTCGCGCAGCAGCCACTTCACCAGACCCTGGATGTTCTGGATGCGCATGCAGCCGGACGAATAGAAGCGGTTGTTGTCGCCGAACAGGTCCTTGAACGGCGTGTCGTGCATGTAGACGTCGTGGGTATTCGGGAAGGTGACCTTCACCGTCGACATGGCGTTGTCGCCGCCGGGATCCTGGCGGAAGCGGTACTGCATCGCCTGATCGGAGTTCCAGTCGATCGCCTCGGGGGGGACCTCCTGGCCGCGCTGGTCGTAGATGCGGATGTGGTTCTTGGCGAGATAGTCCGGCTCGGTCTGCATCTTGGGGATGAGATCCTTGCGGATGATCGAGACCGGCACGTGCCAATAGGGATGGAAGTTGATCTCGCGGATGGCCGAGGTCAGCACCGGGGTCTGGCGATCGATCTTGCCGACCACCGCGTTGTGGCGCCCGACGACGCGGCCCTGCTCGACCATCTCCAACTCGGCGGCCGGGATGTTGAGGAAGACGTAGCGATCGCCGAGGAAGCCCGACATGGCGCGGATGCGCACCAGATTCATCTGAAGCTGGTTGAGGCGGGTCTCGACCGGGACGTTCATCACCTCCATCACCGTCTCGTCGACGATGCCGTCGGGGCGCAGGCCGTGGCGGACCTGGAAGCGGCGGACGGCGGCGTCGACGTAGCTGTCGAAGGTGTCGTGATAGCCGAGGCGGACCTGATCGGGCGGAAGATCACCGGAGGCGGCGAGGCGCTCGCGCAGGCGCACGACCGCGTCCGAGCGGCTGCCGACCTTGAGACGCTGGGCCGACTGGACGCGGGGCCAACCGCCGCGCGCGGCCTGTTCCTGCAGGCGCGGCAGCGCCATCTCGATCGCGGCGACGGTCTCGGTCGACAGGAGCGGCGTGTCCGACTTGATGCGCTCCGCCTGGGAGGCATTGGTGCCGGCGTCGAACTTCTGCTGCCATTCGCGTACCGCCTGCGAGCGGGTCAGCGCCTCGAGCGGGCTCTCACCCTGCTGGGCGAGGGCGGCGACGGGAGACAGGACGACGCCCGCGAGCGAGGCGAGAAGCGCTCGGCGGCTCGGGCGAAGGGCACTCGGGACGGACTCTCGATGCACCACTCGTGGTCTCCATCGGTGGACCCGCAAGGGCGGGACGGGAATTCGACGCCTCCGACGAGCGGAGGCAGGGAAACGGATACGCGGTCTGCCGTCCGGGACGGGAGGTCGTCGCGCGCGGCGAGCGGGGTCGACCTCTATCGATGGACGGGCGGGTCGTTCGATCGCGGATGCGATCGGCGACGACGGCCGTTCTCGTCCCTCGCAGTCTGGATACCCATTCCAATATGGCCGAAACATGTCGCCGTCGACCCCCCGTCGATGCCCACGCGCGAGGCCGGAGGGGCTGTTGCACGGATGCACCGCGGATCTCGGCGCCGATCAGGCGCGGCGCGGCGCCCAGGTCGCGAAGACGTGAACCGCCAGACCGCCGATCAGCGCCCAGAAGGCCGAGCCGATGCCGTTCCAGGCGAGGCCGGAGGCGGCGAGCAGGAAGGTCACGAGCGCCGGGATGCGGTCGGGTTCCGAATCGAGCGCGCCCTTCAGCGATCCGGCCAGCGCGCCGAGCAGGGCGAGACCGGCGGCGGCCTCGATCAGCTGCGGCGAGGAGCGCGTCACCAGCACCACCGCGACCACGGCGAGGACGCCGAGCGCCATGTGGCCGAGGCCGCCGATCGCCGCGACGATCCAGCGCCGGTCGCGGTCGGGTCCGGCCTCGTCGCCGGCGGCGAGGGCGGCGGTGATGGCGGCGAGATTGACGGTCGGCATGCCGAAGGGGGCGAGCAGGGCCGAGAACAGGCCGGTCGTCACCAGGATCGGGCCGACGGGCGGGTGATAGCCGTTGACGGCGAGCACGGCGAGGCCGGGGATGTTCTGCGAGGCCATGGTCACCAGGAACAGCGGCAGGGCAATCGACATCAGCGCCTGGAGGTCGAACACCGGCCACACCCACACCGGGCTCGGCAGGGCGAAGGCGGGCAGCGGACCACCCTCCCCGCCGCCGAAGGCCATGACGGCGACCGCCACGGCGGCGGCGGCGGGCGCCGCCCACAGTCGAGCGAAGCGCATCAGCACCAGCCAGACGAGGAGGATCGCGCCGACGGCGAGCGGCATGCGCCCGAGCGCGACGAAGGGCGCGAGGCAGAGCTTCAGGATGACGCCCGCGAGCATGCCGTTGGCGATCGGCTTGGGGATGGCGGCGACGAGGCGGCCGAGCGGCTGCCACAGGCCGGCCGCGACGATCGCCAGTCCCACCACCACGAAGGCGCCGACGACGGCGGGGAAGCCGCCCTCGACCGCGCCGGTGGTGGCGAGGAGCGCCATGCCGGGGGTCGACCAGGCGATCGAGATCGGCATGCGGGTCCAGCGGCTGAGGCCGATCGCGGTCACGCCGAGGGCGAGAGCGAGGCCGACCATGGCCGAGGCGACCTCGGCCTCGGTGGCGCCGACCGCGGTCAGGCCCTTGATGACGATGGCGGCGGCGGAGGCATAGCCGACCAGGGTGACGAGCAGACCGGTGAGGACGGCGTGGGGATCGACGAGCTTGAGCACGGGCGGCATCCGTTGGCGGGCGGGGACCAGAGGAAGCCCGGAACCGCGTCGGGATGCAAGGGCCGGCCGCGCGGGGCAGAACGATCACTCGAAGCGGCTCAGAGGTCACCCGGGCGACGAGGTGTGCCCCGCCTCCTTCTCCCCATCGTGGGAGAAGGAAGAGGGGGTGTCGCGCAGCGGCAACCGGGGGACCTCTTTGAATTCCGTGCCGATCGGAGAGCGCCGCCCCCCTCATCCGGCCTTCGGCCACCTTCTCCCGCGAGGGGAGAAGGGGAACCGCGCTCGCGGCACCTCGGAAACGGCGAAAGCCGGGCACGAGGCCCGGCTTTCGCGATCTTCTGTTCGATCCGCGTCGGCTCAGAGACGGTAGAGAATCTGGTCGGTCCAGAACCGCTCCAGGCGTTGCAGCGACTTGTTGATCGACTGGAACTCGCCCTTGCCGATGCCGCCGACCTGTTCGATCGAGCGCAGTTGGCGGTCGTAGAGACGATCGACGATCACGGCGATCTCACGGCCCTTGTCGGTCAGCGAGACGCGGACGGAGCGACGATCGACGCGGGAGCGTTCGTGGCGGACGTAGCCGCCCTCGACCAGCTTCTTCAGATTGTACGACACGTTCGAACCGAGGTAGTAGCCCCGCGTGCGCAGCTCGCCGGCGGTCAGCTCGGCGCCGCCGATGTTGAACAGCAGGAGCGCCTGGACGGCGTTGACGTCGTCACGACCGACGCGATCGAACTCGTCCTTGATGACGTCCAGCAGTCGACGGTGGAGACGTTCCACCAGGGTCAGTGCCTCGAGGTAGAGCGGCCGAATGGCCTCCTGTTCCTCGGTACGAGCGACGACGTCGGTCGTCTTCTTGAGACTGCTCATTGGTGTACGCCTCACACTGCTTGTTCTCGCTCGGGCCTTCTTTCGGCCTCTTCATGTGAGGACTATAGGCGCGTCGATCTAAAATCGGCTTAAATTGCATCATGAAATTTCCGTAAACCCTTGTCTCCAAAGGATTTGCTGAATTTCTCCTGAATCGGATCTCTCAAATTCTCATTCACCATCTTCCCGGCGAAGACCTGAACGACTCTCGACAGGACTTCGAGGATCAGCGAACGCGCCGATCCTCTTCCAGAGCGGCGGGGTCGCCGAGCAGGCCGGAGGGCCGCAGGAGGACGGTGAGGACCAGGAGCGTGAACACCGCCGGATCGCGCCAGGCGCCGTCGAAGGCGGCGGTCCAACCGGCCTCGACGACGCCGACCAGCACCCCGCCGAGGACGGCGCCGGGGAGCGAGCCCATGCCGCCGACCACCGCCGCCGCCACCGCCTTGAGGCCGAGGACGGTGCCCATGTGGAACGAGGTCGTGCCCCAGGCGAGCGTCGACACGGCCCCGGCGAGCCCGGCGAGCGCGCCGGCCAGGACGAACGCGGCGACGAGCACGCCGACCGGATCGATGCCGAGCAGGCGGGCCATCACGGGATCGTCGGCGACGGCGCGCCATCGCCGACCGAGCGGCGTGCGCGGGAAGATCCACAGCACGGCGGCGATCGCCGCGACCGACGCCGCCACCAGTCCGAGACGCAGCGGCGTGATCAGCACGGTGAAGGGGCCGTCGGCGATCAGGAGCGGAGTGGAGGAGAGCGGCGGCAGGAAGACGTCGCGCACGCCCTGGGCGCGGGCGACGAACTCCTGGAGGGCGATCGACAGGCCGATGGTGGCGACCAGGACGGGCTGAGCGGCGCGGAAGGCGAGCGGGGCGAAGACGGTGCGGCCGAGGGCCATGCCCCATCCGGCGCCGAGCGCCAGGGCGGCGGTCAGCGCCACGGCGATCGCCGGAGCCACCGCCGCGCCGCCGAGGGTCTCGACCGCGACGACGCCGATCACCGCCGCGAAGCCGCCGAGCATGGCCATCTCGCCGAAGGCGACGTTGATGCGGCCGATCAGACCATAGATCAGCGAGCAGGCCAGCCCGAGCAGGGCATAGAGGGCGCAGGGCGCGGCGGCGTCGATCGCCTGCTGCAGGCGCAGCGCGGCGTCCGGGCCGAGGGTGAGGAGGCCGCGCGGGCGGGCGGCGTCGGCGAAGTCGAGACGGGCCAGTCCCTCGGCGCGGGCGTCGATCTTCTCCAGCCACCAGCGCTTCAGCAACGCCAGACGGGCGCCGGAGAGCGGGCCGCTCGCGGTGCGCACGCCGAGCAGGGCGCGGGTGTCGCCGTTGCCGAGTTCGTCACCGAAGGCGCAGGCCAGGGTTTCGGCCCGCCCCTCACCGGCGCCGTCGAGGGCGCGGTAGGTCACCACCACGGTGCCGGGACGTGGGCCGGCGGCGACCTCCTCGACCCGGAGGCGGGCTTCGGAGCTCTCGAGCGCGGGCAGGACGGCGAGACAGGTCTCGCGCATCAGCGGATCGACGGCGGCGCAGGCGGTGAGCAGGCCGACCAGCGCCGCGAGGGCGAGCGAGCGCAGGAGGCTCACGCCGACCGAGCACGCGCGGGCGGTGGCGGGCGGCGGGGTCGCGTGGGCACGCGACCCGTTCACATCCCCGCCTTCAGCTTCTCGGCGACGCGCGGGGCGAAGTAGGTGAGGATGCCGTCGGCGCCGGCGCGCTTGAAGGCCATCAGGCTCTCGATCATGGCGCGGTCGCCGTCGAGCCAGCCGTTGGCGGCGGCGGCCTCGATCATCGCGTATTCGCCCGACACCTGATAGGCGAAGGTCGGCACGCCGAAGGTCCACTTCAGCCGGGCGAGAATGTCGAGATAGGGCATGCCGGGCTTGACCATGATCATGTCGGCGCCCTCGTCGATGTCGAGCGCGGCCTCGCGGATGGCCTCCTCGGTATTGGCCGGGTCCATCTGATAGGTGCGCTTGTCGCCGACCAGGGTCTTGTTGGTGCCGACGGCGTCGCGGAAGGGGCCGTAGAAGGCGGAGGCGTACTTGGCCGAATAGGCCATGATCTGGACGCTCTCGAAGCCGTGGCCGTCGAGCCCGCGACGGATGGCGCCGATACGGCCGTCCATCATGTCGGAGGGGGCGATCATGTCCGAACCGGCCTCGGCCTGGACCAGGGCCTGGGCGACGAGGCGGGCGACGGTGGCGTCGTTGACGATCTCCTCGCCCTCCAGCAGGCCGTCGTGGCCATGGGAGGTGTAGGGATCGAGCGCCACGTCGGTGATCAGGCCGATCTCGGGCACCGCCTGCTTGATGGCGCGCACGGCGCGGCAGATCAGGTTGTCGGGGTTCAGCGCCTCGGTGCCGTGCTCGTCGCGCAGATCGGGATCGGTGTTGGGAAAGAGGGCGAGCGCGGGGATGCCGAGCATCGCGGCCTTCTCGGCGGCGCGCACGGCGAGATCGACCGACAGGCGCTCGACGCCGGGCATGGACTTCACCGCCTGGGTGACGCCGTCGCCCTCGATGACGAACAGCGGCCAGATCAGATCGTCGACGGTGAGGACGGTCTCGCGCACGAGACGGCGCGACCAGTCGGTGCGGCGATTGCGGCGCATGCGGCGGCCGGAGAGGATGGAGCCCATGTCGGCGGCGGCGCGCCCGGCGTTCAGATACTTCTCGCTCATGGTGTCGTCCCCGATCGCGCGGGCGGTCTTCGCGCCGCCCTCCCCCGCCATTGCGTGGCGCGCGTCTTAGCACGAGTGAATGCGAGGGTCACCGGGGGGGCGCGAGGATGTGATCGAGGGTCGGCGACGTGCGACGGTGGCGTGGGGCGCATCGAGCGCGAGCGCGTTGCACCGGCAGAGCCCGAGGGGGACGTCGCGCGCGCCACGACCGCCGCGATTCGCCCTGCTCATTGCACCCTACGCCCCCTACGAGCCGTCACCTCGACCCGCCGAGCCGTTCCACCACGTAGTCCAGAGCCTCCAGGGCGGCGATGATCTCCTGGGCATGCGCCCCGTCGCGGGTCTCGAACAACACGTCGAGGGTCGCGCCCTTGGCGGGGACCTTGAGCATGGTGCGGGAGTGCTCGACCTCGAGGATGTTGCCGCCCATGCGGCCGAGGATGGTGGAGATCTCGCCGAGCACGCCGGGGCGATCGGGGATGATCATGCGGATCGCCACGATCTTCTCCTCGCGGGCGAGCTCGCGCACCATGATCGAGGAGAGGATGCGCGGGTCGATGTTGCCGCCGGACAGGAGCAGGCCTACCTTGCGGTTGCGGAAACGGTCGGGCGAGGCGAGCAGCGCGGCGAGGCCCGCCGCCGCCGCGCCCTCGGCCATGGTCTTCTGGAGCGTCAGGTAGAGGTTGACCGCGCGCTCGATGTCGCTCTCCTCGACCAGGACGAGATCGTCCATCAGGCGACGGGCGATGTCGAGGGTCAGGCGCCCGGCCTTCTTGACCGCGATGCCCTCGGCCAGCGTGGTGCCGCCGGCGTGGACCGGCAGGTCGCGCAGCTCCGCCCACATGCTGGGATAGAGCCTCGTCTCGACGCCGACGATCTCGATGCGCGGGGCGAGCGCCTTGGCGGCGGTGGCGATGCCGGCGGCCATGCCGCCGCCGCCGACGGGGACGACGATGCATTCCAGATCGGGCACGTCGGCGAGCAGCTCGAGGGCGATGGTGCCCTGGCCACGGATGACGTCGAAGTCGTCGTAGGGGTGGACGAAGGTCAGATGGTCGCGGGCGGCGAGGCGCTCGGCCTCGATCTCGGCCTCGGCCACGGTCTCACCCGACAGCACCACGTGCGCGCCGAAGCCGCGCGTCGCGGTCACCTTCACGTGCGGGGTGGTCTCGGGCATGACGATGGTCGAGGGGATGGCGAGCCGGGTGGCGTGATAGGCGACGGCCTGGGCGTGGTTGCCGGCCGACATGGCGATGACGCCGCGCGCCTTCTCCGCCTCGGAGAGCGAGAGCAGCTTGACCAGGGCGCCGCGCTCCTTGAAGGCGTTGGTGACCTGGAGGTTCTCGTACTTGACCCAGACCCTGGCCCCGGTCAGCTGCGACAGGCGCGGCGCGGGCAGGAAGGGCGTGCGCACCACCGCCCCCTCGATCATGCGGGCGGCGTCGCGCACGTCGTCGAGGGTGGGCAGGCGGTGGGTCGGCGGCAGGGCGGTCATGGGAGATCCCTCGTGACGAGATCTTCCTCCGATAGCCGATTTTCGCCCGCGCGTCGCGTCGCCGACGCGGAGAACGTGGGCGACGGCGGCGGTTACTCGCCGCGGCCGAGCACGATCGAGACGTTGAGGCCGCCGAAGGCGAAGGAATTGGTGATCGCGACGTCGACGGCGCACTCGCGCGGGCCTTCGGTGACGGCGTCGACCGGGCATTCCGGGTCGGGCTCGACGAAGTTCAGGGTCGGCGGCAGGATGCCGCTCTCGAGCGCGGCCAGGGTGGCGATCGCCTCGATCACACCGGCGGCGCCGAGGGCGTGGCCGACCTGCGACTTGGTCGAGGACATCGGGATCGGCGCAGCGCGACCCGCGAAGACGTCGAGGACGGCGGCGCTCTCGCTCTTGTCGTTGAAGGCGGTGCCGGTGCCGTGGGCGTTGACGTAGCCGACCGCGTCGGGGGAGACCCCGGCATCGGCGAGGGCGGCGCGGATGGCGGCCTTCATGCCTTCCGGATCGGGGGCGACGATGTCGCCGGCGTCGGAGGCCATGCCGGAACCGAGCCAGCGGCCGACGACGCGGGCGTTGCGGGCGGCCGCGCGACCGGCGCGCTCGAGCACCAGGATGCCGGCGCCCTCGCCCATGATCAGGCCCTTGCGGCCGAGCGAGAACGGGCGGCAGGTGTCGGTGGAGACGACGCGCAGGGCCTCCCAGGCCTTGAGCAGGCCGATCTCGAAGCAGCTGTCGGTGCCGCCGACGATCGCCACGTCGATGATGCCGGCGCGGATCAGGCCCTCGCCGACGATCATGGCGTGACCGGCCGAGGCGCAGGCCGAGGTGACGCCGAACACCGGACCCTTGGCGCACAGCTCGCGGGCGATGCGGCTGGCCGGGGCCGAACCCATGATCTGGGGGATGGTGAAGGGCGACGGCCGAGCGTCGTCGAGGAAGATCTTGCGAAAGGCCTTGCCGACGGCGTCCATGCCGGTGTTGGCGGTGCCGATGACCACTCCGACGCGGGCGGGCTCGGGCGGGGCGAGATCGAGACCGGCCTCCTTCCACGCCTGACGGGCGGCGACCGCGGCCATCTGGGTGTAGCGGTCGAGCTGGCCGCGGGTGCGGTCGTCGAAATGGTCGGTGGCGACGAAGTCGCGCACCGGTGCGCCGTTCTTGAACTTGAGGCCGGGGGCGATGTCGGAGATGTCGCCGATGCCGCTCTCGCCGGCGAGAACGCGGCGATTGAACTCGGCGATGCTCGAGCCCAGCGACGAGACGATGCCGCGGCCGGTGATTTCGGTCTTCGTCGAGGACATGAGGACGCCCCTCTTCAGGCGGAAGGCGGAAGGCCGACGGGTCTCCCCGCCCCCGCGAGGGGGCGTGTCGGCAGAACTCGCGAAGGCCGGTAGCACGGATGACCGGCCCTGTTAAGCCCGGCGGAGGTCGATCCCCGGCCGGGCGCGTCGTCCTTTTCCCGCCCGCGTCCTCACTTTTCGCCGCGCAGGAACTCGAACAGCGCCGAGAAGTCGCGTCCGGCGTTGCCCTGGTCGACGAACAGGCGATAGAGCTGCGCCGCCTCGGCGCCGAGCGGGGTCGCCTGTCCGGCGGCGGAGGCGACGTCCTGGGCGAGCTTCAGATCCTTCAGCATCATGGCGGCGGCGAAGCCGGGGGCGTAGCCGCGATTGGCGGGGCTCGCAGGCACCGGGCCGGGCACCGGGCAGTAGCTCGTCAGCGACCAGCACTGGCCCGACGAGGTCGAGGCGATGTCGAACAGCTTCTGAGCGTCGAGACCGAGCTTCTCGGCGAGCGCGAAGCCCTCGCACACGGCCACCATCGAGATGCCGAGGATCATGTTGTTGCAGATCTTGGCGGCCTGACCGGCGCCGGCCGATCCGGCGTGAACGATGGTCCTGCCCATCTTCTCGAGCACCGGCTTCGCCTTGGCGAAGGCCTCCTCGGTGCCGCCGACCATGAAGGTCAGCGTCGCGGCGGCGGCGCCGCCGGTGCCGCCGGAGACCGGGGCATCGACCATGTGGAAGCCGCGCTCGGCGGCGCCGGCGGCGACGCGGCGGGCGGATTCGACGTGGATGGTCGAGCTGTCGATGAACACCGCGCCGGCCGGGGCATGGGCGAAGACGCCGTCGGGACCGGCGTAGACGCTCTCGACGTGGCGGCCCTCGGGCAGCATCGTGACCACGACCTCGGCGTCGCGCACCGCTTCGGCGACGGTCGCGGCGGTGGTGCCGCCGAGGGCGACGAGGCGGGCGAGCGCATCGGGCGCGAGGTCGAGGCCGGTGACGGCGTGACCGGCGGCGACGAGATTGGTCGCCATCGGCAGACCCATGTTGCCGAGGCCGATGAAGGCGATCCTGGACATGCGTTTCCTCCTCGAAATCGGGACGCCCCTCGCCTCGCCGCTCAGGCGGCGGTGCGGCGGCGGTTCTTCTTGGCCTCCCGGTCGGCACGCTCCGACAGGAAGAACAGGGTCAGGTAGATCAGGATGGTCGCGGCCTGGAACAGGGTCCAAGGCAGCGCCCAGTCGAAGATGCCGGCGTAGGCGGTGTGGATCAGGATGCGGGCGAAGGTGACCACCAGCCAGGTGGCCACGCCCCAGGTCGAGCCGAGCCACAGGCCGACGGCGGCGACGGGATCGAGCCCGGCGAAGAAGAACGCCGCGCCCTGCCGCGGCAGCTGGGCGCGGGTGGTGACGCCGTCGATCGGCGCGATCAGGCCGATCAGCGCCGCCCATTCGTAGAGCGTCCACAGGAGGTGGCCGATCGAGACCGCCCGCAGGAAGACGTCGAGGACGAGGCGCCAGCGCAGCCCCTGCCCTCGCCGTTCGGCGAGCGCACGGGTGGCGGCGAGAGTCGACTCGATGCGAGCCATCGGCGGCGGTCTCCGGGCAGCGATCCGATCAGAAGGTCAGATCGCCCGTGGCGGGCACGGTGGTGAAGTGGGCCTCGACGGCGGCCGGGTCCACTTCGGCGAGGGTCGCCGGGCGCCAGAGCGGGCGGTTGTCCCGATCGATCAGCACCGAGCGCACGCCTTCGTAGAAGTCGCCGTCGACGAGGGCGTGCGACACGATGCGGAACTCGATGCGCATGCACTCCTCGAAGGAGAGAGAACCGCCGATCCGCACCTGATGCAAGGCGATCGCCACCGAGGTCGGCGATTTGGCGGAAATCTCGGCGGCGGTGGCCTTCGCCCAGTCGGCGTCCGGCCCCTCCTCCGCCTGGAGACGGGTGAGAATCGCGCGCGGATCGGCGCCGGCGAAGAGGCGATCGATCGCGCCGCGCCGGTCGACGAGCGGGGCCGGGCCTGGGTCGGTGTGGAAGGCGGCGAGCACCGGGGCGGGGTCGTCGACCACGCACAGTGCCTCGAGCAGTTCGCCCATGCGCGCGCTCGGCACGGTGTGGGTGAGGAAGCCGACGTGGAGGCAGTCGGCCCACTTCAGCCGCCCGCCGGTCATGGCGACGTAGGCGCCGCTCTCGCCGGGGAAGCGGGAGAGCATGTGAGTGCCGCCGACGTCGGGGAAGAAACCGATCGACACTTCCGGCATGGCGAACAGGGTCTTGTCCGAGCCGACACGCCAGCGGCCGTGGGCCGACAGGCCGACGCCGCCGCCCATGCAGATGCCGTCGATCAGCGAGGTGTAGGGCTTGGAATACCTATGGATCTTGCGATTGAGCCGGTACTCGTGGACGAAGAAGTCGGTGAGCCCGGCCTCCTTGGCGCGGCCCATGTCGTGGATGCGGCGGATGTCGCCGCCGGCGCAGAAGGCCTTCTCCGAGGCCGAGGTCAGCACGACGTGGGCGATCGAGGGATCGCGCTCCCAGTCGTCCATCTGCGCGGCCATGGCGCGGACCATCGGCAGAGTGAGCGCGTTGAGCGCCCTGGGGCGATCGAGGATCACCACGCCGGCGCGGCCACGGGTCTCGAAACGGATGTCGTCGGTGGAGGGAACGCTGGTCATCGGGTCTCCGGGCGGCTTCTCTCAGTCGCCGAGCAGGTCGCGGGCGACGATCAGGCGCATCACCTCGTTGGTGCCCTCGAGGATGCGGTGAACGCGGGTGTCGCGGGCGTAGCGCTCGATCTCGTAGTCGGCGAGATAGCCGTAGCCGCCGTGGAGCTGCAGCGCCTCGTCGACGATGCGCCAGCAGGCGTCGGTGGCGAAGCGCTTGGCCTCGGCGCAGGCGCGGGTGACGCGGCGATCGGGGGTCTTGGGGTCCTTGCCGTCGAGCATGCAGGCGGCGCGGTGGACCATCAGGCGGGCGGCCTCGAGGTCGGTCGCCATGTCGGCGAGGCGGAAACGCAGGGCCTGGAAGTCGCCGATCGGCTTACCGAACTGCCTGCGCTCCTTGACGTAGGCCACGGCGCGATCGAGACATTCGGCCGCCGCGCCGAGCGAGCAGGCGGCGATGTTGAGGCGGCCGCCGTCGAGCCCGGCCATGGCGATGCGGAAGCCCTCGCCCTCGGCGCCGATGCGATTCGCCACCGGCACGCGGCAGTTCTCGAAGATCACCGCGGCGGTCGGCTGGCTCTTCCAGCCCATCTTCTTCTCGTTGGCGCCGAAGGAGAGGCCGGGCGTGCCCTTCTCCACCAGAATCGCCGAGATGCCCGAGGGGCCTGGGCCGCCGGTGCGAGCCATGACGACGTAGAGATCGGAGACGCCGCCGCCGGAGATGAAGGCCTTGGAGCCGTTCAGCACGTAGTCGTCGCCGTCGCGCACGGCGCGGGTCGAGAGGGCGGCGGCATCGGAACCGGCGCCGGGCTCGGTCAGGCAGTAGCTGGCGACGAGGTCCATCGGCGCGAGGCGCGGCAGCCACGCCCGGCGCTGGTCCTCGGTGCCCCATTTGTCGATCATCCACGAGGCCATGTTGTGGATGGTGACGAAGGCGGCGGTGGAGGTGCAGCCGCGCGCCAGTTCCTCGAAGATCACCGCCGCGTCGAGGCGGCCGAGACCGGAACCGCCGACGTCGTCGCCGACGTAGATGGCGGCGAAGCCGAGGGCGGCGGCGCGACGGATCACGTCGAGGGGGAAGATCGAACCCTCGTCCCAGGCGCGGGCGTGGGGCGCCAGCTCGTCGCGCGCGAAGGCGGCGGCGACGTCGCGAAAGGCGCGGGTCTCCTCGGAGAATTCGAAGTTCATGGACGCGGTCTCCGCCCGGATCGTTTCCCATGGGGACGCCCGCCGCTTGGCGCGGTCTCCTCGGCGTCTCGTCGTTCACCAGGAGTAGAGGCGGCTCACGGAAGCGTCAACGCTCGAGGGCGGGCGGCGCTCGGGGATTTGCGCACAGCACTTGTGGCGCCGCGCGACATCCCCCATTTCTCGTCCGACGCCGACCGAAGGACCGACCATGACCCAGCCCGTACGCGAGATCACCATCCGCAGCCCGTTCGACCCGGCGCTCGAGCCGGATCTGTTCGAGGGCATGCTGGGGCGGCGCACCATCGCCTATCTGTTCGATCTCCTCGGCGTGTCGCTCCTGTGGGTGCTGGCGGCGATCGTGGTGTTCTTCCTCGGCATCGCCACGCTCGGGCTCGCCTGGCTGATCTATCCGGCGCTGTGGCCGATCCTGGGCGTGCTCTACACCGTCGCCACCCTGGGCGGACCGGAGTCGGCGACGCCGGGCATGAAGGCGATGGGCCTGTCGATGCGCACCACCCGGGGGGGACGGCCGGACGCGCTGACGGCGTTGATCCACGTGGTGGTGTTCTACGGCCTGACGGTGACCCTCACGCCGCTCGTGCATCTGGTCGGGCTGTTCACGGCGCGGCGCCAGCTGTTGCAGGACATCGCCGTCGGCGTCCTGGTGATGGACACGCGCGTGCTCGGACTGACCGGGCGCTGAGGCCGCCCCACGAGGCGTGATCACGCCTCGGCGACGCGTCGCGTCTTTTCCGGGCGCGCGCTTCGCACTATCGTTTCATTCGCGCGAGCCGCAGGGGCTCGGAGACCCACGCGAGGGAGGCGAGATGACACAGCATCCGGTCGACGCCCCCCAGTTCTATCTGACGGCGCCGGCGCCGTGTCCCTATCTGGCCGATCGGCTGGAGCGGAAGGTGTTCACCCATCTGGTGGGGCCGCGCGCGCCGGGGCTCAACGACGTGCTGACCCAGGGCGGGTTCCGCCGATCGCAGAACATCGCCTATCGTCCGGCCTGCGACGGCTGCCGGGCGTGCGTGTCGGTCCGGGTCGACGTCGCGGCGTTCGACTGGACCGCCGGGTTCCGCCGCAATCTGAAGATCAACGACGACCTGTTCGGCAGCGAGCAGGGAACGTTGCCGACCTCGGAGCAGTATTCGCTGTTCCGCCACTATCTCGACGAGCGCCATTCGGACGGCGGCATGGCCGACATGACCGTGCTCGACTTCTCGATGATGATCGAGGACAGCCACGTCGACACGGTGGTGATCGAATATCGGCGGCGCGGGCCGGATTCCGGCCTGACCGGGCGCGGCGAGGGCCCGCTGGTGGGGGTGGCGCTGACGGACGCGCTCGGCGACGGGCTGTCGATGGTCTACTCGTTCTACGACCCGACCGAGGCGGCGCGCGGGCTCGGCACCTTCATGATTCTCGATCACGTCCGGCGAGCGAAGCAGCTCGGCCTGCCCTACGTCTACCTCGGCTACTGGGTCGAGGGGTCGCGCAAGATGGACTACAAGCGGCGGTTTCTGCCGCAGGAGCATCTGGGTCCCGACGGGTGGATCCGCCACGTCCGGCGCTGAGGGATCAGCGCATTCCCGGCAGCAGCCGACCGAGGAGATCGGGGACGAATCGCGGCAGCAGGCCGGCGGGCGCCGACGGCTCGTCGTCGCGACCGGCGGCGGCGCGGCGGGCCAGGGCGGCGGCGCGCTCACGGGGCGGCATCGCGGCGATCCGGAACTGTTCGACCACGTCGCAGGCGGAGCGGGCGGTGAAGGCGCGGCCGTCGCGCAGAGTGACGGTGAAGCGGCAATCGGTGCGCGCGGCGCTGGAGGTGAGCGCGGCGCCGACGACGTCGGTCTCGAGGAAGAGGTCCTCGGAGCGACCGTCGACCGAAGTCAGGCGCACGTGGGCCCGGCCCGCGCGGGAATAGCGGATCCGCGTCGTCCCCGCCTCGAAATCGCCCGACAGCACTTCGATCACCGACATCCGCTCAGCCCCCCCGACCCGGGCCGACCCGTCACGCGCGTCGAACGGATGATAGGAGCGTGCGCGTCATGGTGCGGCGCGAACGCGGCGGAAGGCCCGAGGTTTTCCACAAGTTCGCGGTCGCAGGACAGTCCGGCAGGAACGGATGCGCTCTCACGGGGGCGATCGGCGGCGAAGAGGCCGACGAAACGAAAACGGGAAGCGCCCGTCCGTCGGGACGGAGCGCTCCCCGTTCGAGAGAGGCGTTCGGCCGCGCTCGCCCGCCGGAGCGAGCGGCGCGGCCGCAGCGCGATCAGCTGAACCAGCCCTTCACGGTGCCCCAGATCGAGGTCTCGGGCGCGGCGGCCTCGGCGGTCTG
>JBEOKB010000289.1:0-2945 GCA_040275425.1 Siculibacillus sp.
AACAAGGGCCTCGGCCCCTCGGAGATTCCCGAGGGCGACGCCCGAGCCTTCGCCCAGCGTGCCGAGCAGCGCGCCGACGCCGACGGTGTCACCGTCCTTGGCGACGATCGTCTCGAGCACGCCGCTCGCCGGGGCCGGAACCTCGACCGTCACCTTGTCGGTCTCGAGTTCGACCAGGGGCTCGTCGGCCTTCACCGCCTCGCCCGGCTTCTTGAACCACTTCGCGATGGTCGCCTCGGTAACGGATTCGCCGAGCGTCGGAACCTTGATCTCGATCGCCATGATCGTCGTCTCTTCGTCTTGTCGATGTTGGAAGGTCGCTCCCACCGACCGGCGCCACGGGGCGCCGATCGGCGGGGCTCGGGTTCGTCACGCCTTGAAGGCGTCTTCGAGGAAGGCGTCGAGCTGGGCCTTGTGGCGCGAGGCCAGGCCCGTCGCGGTCGCGGCCGAAGCCGGACGACCCGCGTAACGCGCCCGCTTGGACGCGCCACCGACCTGGGTCAGCACCCACTCGAGATAGGGCTCGATGAAGAACCAGGACCCCATGTTCTTGGGCTCCTCCTGGCACCACACCACTTCCGCGCCCTTGAAGCGCGACAGCAGGCGGACCAGCGACTTCACCGGCGTCGGGAACAGCTGCTCCACGCGCAGGAGATAGACGTCGTCGATGCCACGACGTTCGCGCTCCTCCAGCAGGTCGAAGTAGACCTTGCCGGTGCACAGCACGACGCGACGGATCTTGGCGTCCTCGACCAGCTTGGTGGTGGTCGGCTCCTTGCCGCTCTCCGCCGAGTCGATCAGCACCCGATGGAAGTGCGAACCTTCGGCCAGGAGGTCGAGGCTCGACACCGCCCGCTTGTGGCGCAACAACGACTTCGGCGTCATCAGGATGAGCGGCTTGCGGAAGTCGCGCATCAGCTGACGGCGCAGGATGTGGAAGTAGTTCGCCGGGGTGGTGCAGTTGGCGACCTGGATGTTGTCCTCGGCGCACATCTGCAGGAAGCGCTCGAGACGCGCCGACGAATGCTCCGGACCCTGGCCCTCGTAGCCGTGCGGCAGCAGGCACACGAGGCCCGACATGCGCAGCCACTTGCGCTCACCGCTCGAGATGAACTGGTCGAACACCACCTGGGCGCCGTTGGCGAAGTCGCCGAACTGGCCTTCCCACAGGGTGAGCGCGTTCGGCTCCGACAGCGAGTAGCCGTACTCGAAGCCGAGCACCGCCTCCTCCGACAGCATCGAGTTGATGACCTCGTAACGCGCCTGAGTCTCGCTGAGGTTGTTCAGCGGGATGTAGCGCGCCTCGGTCTCCTGATCGTAGAGCACCGTGTGGCGCTGCGAGAACGTGCCGCGCTCGCAGTCCTGACCCGACAGACGGATCGGATGACCCGACTTGGCCAGCGAACCGAACGCCAGCGATTCCGCCGTCGCCCAGTCGATGCCCTGCCCGCTCTCGATCGCGTTGCGGCGATTGTCGAGGAAGCGCAGGATCGTCTTGTGGACGTTGAAACCCGACGGCACCTCGCACAGCTTGGCGCCGATCTCCTTGAGCTCGGCCATCGGCACGCCGGTCATGCCCGAACGATCGCTGTCGTCGTGGATACCGACCGCCTTCATGCCCGACCAGCGCCCGTCGAGCCAGTCCGCCTTGTTCGGCTTGAACGACTGACCCGCCTCGAACTCGCCGTTGAGATGACGGCGGAACTCCGCCTGCCACTCGTCGACCTCTGCGCGGGTGACCACGCCCTCGGCCACCAGCTTCTCGGTGTAGATCGACAGCGTGGTCGGATGGTTGCGGATCTTCCGATACATGATCGGCTGGGTGAAGCTCGGCTCGTCGCCTTCGTTGTGACCGAAGCGGCGATAGCAGAACATGTCGATCACGACCGGCTTGTGGAACTTCTGCCGGAACTCGATCGCCACCTTGGCCGCGAAGGTCACCGCCTCCGGGTCGTCGCCGTTCACGTGCAGGATCGGCGCCTCGATCATCTTGGCGACGTCCGACGGATAGGGCGAGGAGCGCGAGAAGCGCGGATAGGTGGTGAAGCCGATCTGGTTGTTGATGATGACGTGGATCGAGCCGGCGGTCTTGTGGCCCTTCAGGCCCGACAGACCGAAGCACTCCGCCACCACGCCCTGACCGGCGAAGGCGGCGTCGCCGTGGAGAAGCAGCGGCAGCACCTGCGCCCGCTCGTCGAGCGGGGTGATCTCCGCGCGCGGATCCTTGGCGAGCTGATCCTGCTTGGCGCGCGCCTTGCCGAGCACCACCGGATTGACGATCTCGAGGTGCGACGGATTGGCGGTCAGCGACAGGTGGACCCGGTTGCCGTCGAACTCGCGGTCCGACGAGGCGCCGAGATGGTACTTCACGTCACCGGAGCCCTCCACTTCGTCCGGGGCGAACGAGCCGCCCTTGAACTCGTGGAACAGCGCCCGATGCGGCTTGCCCATCACCTGGGTCAGCACGTTGAGGCGACCGCGGTGGGCCATGCCGACCACGATTTCCTTCACGCCGAGATTGCCGCCGCGCTTGATGATCTGCTCGAGCGCCGGGATCAGCGCCTCACCGCCGTCGAGACCGAACCGCTTGGTGCCGGTGTACTTGACGTCGATGAACTTCTCGAAGCCCTCGGCCTCGATCAGCTTCTTCAGGATGGCGCGCTTGCCCTCCTTGGTGAAGGCGATGGTCTTGTCCGGACCCTCGATGCGCTCCTGGATCCAGCCCTTCTCGGCCGGATCGGAAATGTGCATGAACTCGACGCCCAGCGTCGAGCAATAGGTGCGGCGCAGGATGTCGACCATCTCGCGCACGGTCGCGAACTCGAGACCCAGCACCTTGTCGATGAAGATCTTGCGATCGAGATCCTTCTCGGTGAAGCCGTAGGACGAGGGATGCAGCTCCTCGTGGTCCTTGTCGGCCGCGATCTCCAGCGGATCGAGCTTGG
>JBEOKB010000290.1:0-5758 GCA_040275425.1 Siculibacillus sp.
CGCCGGTCACGCGGCCGGTGTTCGCGGCCGAGAGCGGCGTGGTGGCGGCGATCGAGACGCGGGCGATCGGCGTGGCCGTGGTCGAACTCGGCGGCGGGCGGGTGAACGCCGCCGATGCGATCGACCCGGCGGTCGGCTTCACCGACCTCGCCGGGATCGGCGCGGCGATCGACGGCGAGCGGCCGCTCGGGGTGGTCCATGCCCGCGACGAGGCGGCGGCGGAGGCCGCCTCCGAGCGATTGCGCGCGGCCTATCGGCTCGCCTCGAGCGCGCCGCAGATCGGGGCGACGATCGCCGCTCGCATCCTCGAACGCTCGTGAACGAAAGATCCGAAATGGCGCGTGCCCTCCTCCTCGTCCTCGACAGTCTGGGCATCGGCGCCAGTGCCGACGCCGATCGCTTCGGCGACGTCGGCGCCGACACGTTCGGCCACATCGTCGAGGCCTGCGCGCGCGGGGCGGGCGACCGGGCCGGGCTCAGGGCCGGGCCGCTGGCGATCCCCGAACTCACCCGGCTCGGGCTGGTCGCGGCGGCGGAGGCCTCACGCGGGGCGAGGCTGCCGCTCCCGGCGGCGGCGACCACCGGGGCGCACGGCTACGCGGTGGAGACCTCGCGCGGCAAGGACACGCCGTCGGGGCACTGGGAGCTGACGGGCGTGCCGGTGGAGTTCCCCTGGCACACGTTTCCACCGACGCATCCGAGCTTTCCGCCCGATCTGATCGCGGCGCTGGTGCGCGAAGCGGGGCTTCCCGGCGTGCTCGGCGACTGCCACGCCTCGGGCACCGAGATCATCGCCCGGCTCGGCGAGGAGCACCTGCGCACGGGGGCGCCGATCGTCTACACCTCGGCCGATTCGGTGTTTCAGATCGCCGCGCACGAGGAGACGTTCGGGCTCGACCGGCTCTATCGGACCTGCGAGATCGCCCGGCGTCTGGTCGATCCGCTCGGGGTCGGGCGGGTGATCGCGCGGCCGTTCCTGGGGAAGAGCGCGGTGGACTTCAAGCGCACGCCCAACCGGCGCGACTACGCGGTGGCGCCGCCGGCGCCGACGCTGCTCGATCGCGCGGCGGCGACCGGGCGGGCGGTGATCGCGATCGGCAAGGTGTCGGACATCTTCGCCGGGCGCGGGGTCACCGAGAAGGTCAAGGCGGCGGGCAACGCGGCGCTGTTCGACGCGATGCTCGACGCGCTGGCGCGGGCGCCGGACGGGGCGCTGATCGTGGTCAACTTCGTCGACTTCGACATGGAATGGGGCCATCGCCGCGACGTGCCGGGCTATGCGGCCGGGCTCGAGGCGTTCGACCGGCGTCTGCCGGAGCTCGAGGCGGCGATGCGTGCGGGGGATCTGGCGATCGCCACCGCCGATCACGGCTGCGATCCGACCTGGACCGGCACCGATCACACCCGCGAGCACGTGCCGGTGGTGGCGTTCGGGCCGGAGGTGGGGCCGGGCGATCTCGGGCGCACGGCCTTCGCCGACGTCGGAGCGACGCTCGCCGCCCATATCGGCCTCGCGGCCGGGGCGCACGGGCGGGCGCTCGCGCTGCCCCTGACCGGTCAGAACACCGTGCCGTCGCTCTGAATCTGCAGGGGCGGGGAGCCGTCGGGGCGCAACTCGCGGGCGACGCGGCGTCCGGCGAGCCAAGTGCCGCCCTCGAGCACGCAGGCGAGCGGGAAGTTCAGCGCGTTGCGGCCGAGGCCCTGGCGGACGATGCCGGCGAGGCGATCGATCAGCGCCACGGTGAGCGCGCGCCATTCCACCACCAGCTCGTCCTCGACCGAGTGGACCCGGCGGCGGGCCTCCGGATCGCGCAGCTTGAGAATGCCGGTGTCGATGAACAGACCGCCGTTGCGGTATTCGGCGAGGCCGGTCAGGCCGTCGAGATCGACCACGTCGAAACCGGCCCAGCCGAGCGGCTCGATCAGCGAATAGGTCAGCCACTGCGACAGCTTGTGCAGCGGCATCAGCCCGGCGGTGAGGTCGTCGCCGGCGAGCTTGCGGTGGATCCAGGTGTCGCCGAGCGGCACGCCGGCGAGCGAATAGCGGCCGGGCCAGATCGGGCCGAGGGCGTCGAGCAGGATCGACAGCACGGCGCTCGCGGGGACGCGCCCGTCGGGGAAGGTGCGCCAGAGGTGATCGAGCAGGCCGCCGGGGCGGGCGCCGTCGTCGGTGCCGAAGACGTCGGAGCGATGGGCGAGCTGCTGGCCGAGGCGATTGAGCAGGCCGAGACGACCCTCGAGCCCGACCAGCGGGTTGGAGGCGGAGACCTGGAAGCCGTCGGCGAGTTCCTCCGCCGTGAGCCCGGCGAGGGCGCGGGCGTCGGCGCGCAGCGGATCGAACGGCTCGGAGGAGAAGGCGCCGGAGGCGAACATCACCAGCGAGGCGACGGCGAGGCCTTCGGTGCGCGAATAGGTCTCGCCGGTGGCGGCCTCGGCATAGGACCAGCGGGTGCCGGCGCCGGCGTCGACCAGGACCGAGATCACGGCGAGGTCGATGGCGGCGCGGCCGAATTCGCGCTGGTCGGTCCAGTCGCGCGAACCGACCAGGGCGCCCCAGCGGTCGCATTCGCCGACCTCGAAGTTGCGCCAGCGCGAGTGCGGCGGCACCTCCAGGGTCGGATGCTCGGAGCGGATCAGGCGCTGGACGAAGTCGGCGGTGGGGTCGAGACGGGAGAGGTCGACGCGGAAGTGCTCGAGCCGCTCCATCAACGCCAGGTCGAACAGGCGGGCGGCGCGATCGCGCACCGCCGCCGCGCTCAGAAGGCGCCGCGCGGCGGCGGCCGCCTCCGGGGTGGCGGCGGGAGAGGGATCGCTCATGCGCCGGGGTCCTTTCGACGGGGGCGGCTCGCAACTGCCCACGGGGAAGAGGCGAATCGTCCCCGCGCGCGTTTCGGTCAGTAGGCCCTCAAAATCAGTAATGGTCGAGGGAGCGACCGACGGTTCGATCGAGTTCGGCGACGGTCGGGGCGCCGTCGGGGGCGAAATAGCCCGCCGCCTTCTTGGCCTCCATCTCGACGCGGGCGTCGGCGGGGACGAGCCCGTCGGGGATGGCGACGCGCTCGCCGATCTCGATGCCCGACCCGGTGATCGCGTCGTACTTCATGTCGGACATCGACACGAAGCGGGCGATGCGGGTGATGCCGAGCCAATGGAGGACGTCGGGCATCAGCTGCTGGAAGCGGGCGTCCTGGACGCCGGCGACGCATTCGGTGCGTTCGAAGTAGGTGGCGGCGCGATCGCCGCCCTCCTGGCGCTTGCGGGCATTGTAGACCAGGAACTTGGTGACCTCGCCGAGTGCCCGGCCCTCCTTGCGATTGTAGACGACGAGGCCGGTGCCGCCGCTCTGGGCGGCGCGCACGCATTCCTCAATGCCGTGAATCAGATAGGGGCGGCAGGTGCAGATGTCGGACCCGAACACGTCGGAGCCGTTGCACTCGTCGTGGACGCGGCAGGTGAGCGGGACGTGCGGGTTCGAGATCTTCTCCGGATCGCCGAAGACGTAGCAGGTCTGGCCGCCGATCGGCGGCAGGAACACCTCGAGGTCGGGGCGGGTGACCAGTTCGGGGAAGATGCCGCCGGTCTGTTCGAACAGGGTGCGGCGCAGACGATCCTCGTCGGTGGCGAAGCGGGCGGCGATGCCGGGCAGGTGCCAGACCGGATCGACGGCGATCTTGGTGACGGCGATGTCGCCCTGGGCGCGAACGACGTCGCCGTCGACGCGGATGCGACCGGAACGGATGTCGGGCACCAGCTCGGGCAGGGTCAGGCGCGCCTTCGTGACGGCGATGGTCGGACGGACGTCGATGCCCTCGGCGATCTCGGCGGCGAACAGGCGCTGGACCTCGTGGCCGAAGGGATCGAGCGAGACGATGCGGCCGGGCACCGACCATTGCGGATGAGGTCCGACGGCGATCGGCGGGGTGGTGTTGGTGAGATCGGGGCGCTGGATCGGATCGAGCGCGCCTGAGGCGACCGCGAGCGCCCGATAGAGCGCATAGGAGCCGCCGTGGGTGCCGATGACGTTGCGGTCGGCCGGGCGGGTGAGCGAACCGATGACCGGTCCGCGCTCACGCGGATCGCTCGCGCCCCATCGCAGGGGAAAGCGCGGCGCGGCGCCGGCGCCGGGATGGGAGGTGAGGCGAATGTGTCCGGTCTTGTTGGGCAGGCTCATGGGCAACCTCCGCATCCGGTCTCCGCGCGCGGCGGAAGATCGATGATGAAGGGAATTCGACGACGGCGAAATGACCATTCGGTAAATGGTCCTTTTCGCTCGTTCGACAACGGGCGGGGGACGACGAGACGGCGACCCTTGCGAGCGGCGCGGGCCGGGGTAAGGTCGCAGACGAAGCTGAACCGACGGAGGAGACGGCCATGACGTTCGAGGGGGTGACGGTCGTCGATCACCCGCTGGTCGCACACAAGTTGACGATCATGCGGCGCAAGGACACCTCGACCAAGAGCTTCCGCGAGTTGCTCAAGGAGATCTCGCTGCTGCTCTGCTACGAGGCGACGCGCGATCTGGAACTGACCACGGTGGTGATCGAGACGCCGCTGACCGCGACCACCGCGCCGGCGCTGGCGGGCAAGAAGCTCGTGTTCGCGCCGATCCTGCGGGCGGGCATGGGCCTGCTCGAGGGCATGCTGGAGCTGGTGCCGTCGGCGCGCGTCGCCCACGTCGGGCTCTATCGCGACCCGAAGACCCTGACGGCGGTCGAATACTACTTCAAGGCGCCCGAGGACGTGGCCGAGCGGACGGTGATCGTGCTCGACCCGATGCTGGCCACCGCCAATTCGGCGACGGCGGCGATCGAGCGGCTGAAGGAGGCGGGGGCCCGCCACATGAAGTTCGTGTGCCTGCTCGCCGCGCCGGAGGGCATCTCCAAGCTCCGGGCCGAGCATCCCGACGTGCACGTCTACACCGCCGCGATCGACGATCACCTCAACGACCACGGCTACATCGTGCCGGGGCTCGGCGACGCGGGCGACCGGATGTACGGCACCAAGTGAGACGGGGCGCGCGCGGCGCGGCGGCGGGCGCGGGAGGGGATCGGGTGATCGTCGTCTTCGGCACCATCAACGTCGATCTGGTCACGGTGGTGCCGCGCTTCCCCGGCCCCGGCGACGAGGTCAAGGGCGCCGACTATCAGATCTTTCCCGGCGGCAAGGGCGCCAATCAGGCGCTGGCGGCGCGGCTCGCCGGGGCGGCCGTCGAGCTGGTGGGCTGCGTCGGGCGCGACGGCTTCGCGGAGATCGCGCTCGCCGGGCTGCGTGCGGCCGGGGTCGGGCTCGGTCGGGTCGGGCGCGGCGACGGGCCGACCGGCACCCACATGATCGCGGTCGGGCCGTCGGGCGAGAACATGATGATCGGCGCCGAGGCGGCCAATCGCTCGGCCTCGGCCGACCGGCTCGGCGGCCTGCTTGGGCCGGGCACGGCGCTGCTGGTGCAGACGTCGCTGGGGCGGGGCGAGGTGGAACGGGCGATCACGGCGGCCCGGCTCGCGGGGGCGCGGATCGTGCTCAACGCCGCGCCGATCTCGCGCCTCGCCGAGGCGGCGCTCGCCGCCTGCGACGTGATCGTGGTCAATGCCCACGAGGCGCGCGCGCTCGCCGACGACTTCGGCCTGCCGCGCGAGCCCGCCGCCTTCGCCCGCGCCGCCGCCCGCCGCTTCGTCGCCACCGTGGTGGTCACGCTCGGCGCAGATCTCGCTCGCCCGAATTGCCGATCGCGAAGAGCACGTTGCGTGAGAACCGCTCGTGC
>JBEOKB010000291.1:0-3741 GCA_040275425.1 Siculibacillus sp.
CCCATGCCGCTCATGCCGCCCATGCCCGACATACCGGACATGCCACCCATGCCGCCCATGCCCGACATGCCGCCCATACCGGACATGCCGCTCATGCCCGACGGATACATGCCGGACATTCCGGACATGCCACCCATACCGGACATACCGCCCATACCACCCATACCGGACATGCCGGTTTGAGCGGCCGCGAGCGAAACCCCTGCCATCAGGGCGCCCGCGAGCGTGACGGCGCGCATCGCCTTGTTCACACTGTTCCGCATAGATACCTCCACTGGTTTCCGATTGCCGCTTCTGTTGTTCGACGAGGTCGAAACGGCGTCGTTGTCTTGATTCGGAGACCTCACACCGACACGCCGCGCAAATGCGCGGCGATCTCTATTCCGGCCCCGAGAACGGGGCCGGCAGTCCCGTCAGGAACGCTTGTGCCAACCACGCAGATCGTATCGCTCGACCATGCCCGGTCGATTGAACGGCGTGTACCACTCGCCCTGGTTGTCGAGAAAGAAGAGAGACCGAGGATAGGGGGGAGTTATCCCGGTCACCGCGCGCACGTACCAGCTCTGTGGCCGCAACGGCGCCGTGATCGACGGCGCCCCCACCGGTCGCCGATCCGGGGCGAGGCCGGCGACGAACGCCTCCCCCGCCATCGCGGCAGGAGCGGGAACTCCCAGGAGCGCGGCGAAGACTGCGAGGGAAGCGAGGACTGAAGGGTTCGGACGAACGGACACGCGAGCGGCTCCTCTTCTTTCGTCACCCTCTCCGCAAACCGCGCGCCAATTTCTCTCGCTCCCAGAAGTCGTTGATTCAAAATATTTTTCTGGTTTCGTCCGAAATATTGGTTCTTCATGCCCCGGGATTCACTGCCATCTGGTCACGCATGGACCGCAGTCGTGGATCAACACCTTGTTAAACAACGAGTTTTCTTGTTGCCAATTTGGCATGGGCGAGAATGCCTTCTTCATCGACCGCATATCCCCGCGGATTCCGGTCCATCCGCTCGTGTCGCCACCCCACGCGCGCGCCGTTGACCGAGGTCAAAGCGGTGGGGAGGTGGATCTGATCGGGTGCGCTTCCGTCTTTCCCGCGCGCGAGAAGAGCCGTTGCCCAGCCGCGATCTGCCCCTCTTCCCCGACCTGCGCGGCTTCCTCGCCCATCTCGAGGCGCGCGGCGATCTCGTCCGCGTCACCGAGCCGGTCGCGATCGTCCACGACGCCACCGAGATTCACCGCCGTGTGCTGGAGGCGCGCGGCGCCGCGCTCCTGTTCGAGAGGCCGCTGCGCCCCGACGGCACCGTCTCCGACGTACCGCTGCTGATGAACCTGTTCGGCACGGTCGAGCGGGTCGCCGCCGGTCTCGGCCTGAACCCCGAGAACCTCGGCCGCCTCGGCGACGAACTCGCCGCCCTGCGCGACCCGACCCCGCCGGAGGGCGTGCGCGACGCCCTCGCCCGCCTGCCGCTCCTCGCCGCCGCCCTCTCCACCCGCCCGCGCCGCGTCGCCCGCCCGGCGGTGCAGGAGCGCGTCGTCACCGGCGCCGACGTCGATCTCGGCCGTCTGCCGATCACCACCAACTGGCCGGGCGAGCCCGCCCCTCTCCTCACCTGGCCGCTGGTGATCACCCGCCCGCCCGAGAGCACCTCCACCGCCCGCTACAACGTCGGCGTCTACCGCTGTCAGGTCGCGGCGAAGGATCGGCTGATCACCCGCTGGCTCGCCCATCGCGGCGGCGCCCGTCACCACCGCGCCTGGGCCGCCGAAGGCCGCGAGATGCCGGTGGCGATCGCCGTCGGCGCCGATCCCGCCACCATCCTCGCCGCCGTGCTGCCGCTGCCCGAGACCCTTTCGGAGCTGCACTTCTCCGGCCTGCTGCGCGGCGCCCGCCCACGCCTGGCCGATGCGCTGACCGTGCCGCTGAAGGTGTCCGCCGACGCCGAGGTGGTGATCGAGGGCTGGGTGTCGCCGACCGAGACCCTGCCCGAAGGCCCCTACGGCGATCACACCGGCTACTACAATTCGGTCGAGCCCTTCCCGGTGATGCGCGTCACCGCGATCACCACCCGGCGTGATCCGATTTTTCTCTCGACCTACACCGGCCGCCCGCCCGACGAGCCCTCGCGCATCGGCGAGGCGCTGAACCGACTGTTCCTGCCGCTCCTGAGGAAGCAGTTCCCGGAGGTGACCGACTTCTGGCTGCCGCCCGAGGCCTGTTCCTACCGCGTCGCCGTGGTGGCGATCCGCAAGACTTATCCCGGTCAGGCCCGGCGCGTGATGATGGGCCTGTGGTCGATGCTGCCGCAGTTCGCCTACACCAAGTTCGTGATCGTCGTCGACGACGACGTCGACGTCCGCTCCTGGGATGATCTGATGTGGGTGATCTCCACCCGCTCCGATCCCTCGCGCGACCTGATGATCGTCGACCGCACCCCGATCGACTATCTCGACTTCGCCTCGCCCAGATCCGGCCTCGGCGGTAAGATGGGTCTCGACGCCACCACCAAGATCGGCACGGAGACCGAGCGCGAGTGGGGGCGCGTGCTGAAGCAGGCCCCCGAGGTCGCCGCCCGCGTCGACGCCCTGTGGGATCGGCTCGGTGTCCGGCTCGAGAAGGACGCATCGTGACCGCCTCCGCCCCCCGCGTCGTCCTCGCCCTCTCCGGCGCCTCCGGCGCGGCGGTGGGGCTGCGCATCGCCGAGATCCTCGCCGAGATCGGCGCCGAGACCCGGCTGATCGTCACGCCCGCCGCCGAGCGCACCCTCGCCCACGAGATCGGCGTCGGCGCCCTCGCCCGCCTCGAGGCTCTGGTCCACACCCGCCACGACAACGCGGACGTCGGCGCGCCGATCGCCTCGGGCTCGTTTCCGACCGCCGGCATGATCGTCGCGCCGTGCTCGATGCGCGCTCTCGGCGCCATCGCCGCCTCGATCGGCTCGGACCTCCTCACCCGCGCCGCCGACGTCCACCTCAAGGAGCGACGCCGTCTGGTGCTCTCGACCCGCGAGAGCCCGCTCCACCTCGGCCACCTGCGCGCCATGACCGCCGTCACCGAATACGGCGCGATCGTCGCCCCGCCGGTGCCCGCCTTCTATCTGCGCCCGCGCAACGTCGACGAGCTGATCGACGACCTCGCCGCCCGCGCCGTCGATCTGCTCGCCCTTCCTCTCCCACGCCGCGCCCGCCCCTGGACCGGAGACGGGAGCTCCGCATGAAGCCGGTGTCGACCCGCCTGCTCGCCTACGAACTCTATTTCCCGCTCGCCGCCTTCGCCGCCGTCTCGGCCCTGTTGGTGTCCCTGCGCCTGATCGAATGGAGCGCGGTCCCGGCCGGCAACCTCGCCGCCGTCCACTGGCACGCCCACGAGATGCTGTTCGGCCCCTTCGCCATCGGCTTCGCCGGGGTGATGCTGACCGCCCTGCCGCGCTGGACCGGCGGCGCCCCGCCACGGCCGCTCGTCCTCGTCCTCCTCGCCCTGCCGTGGATCGCCGCCCGCTTCGCCTTCGCCGCCGGAGGAGCGGACCGCACCGCCCTCCTCCTGTCGCCCGTGGCGATCCTCGGCCTCGCCGGCTATGCCGCGTTCCGCATCCTCGCCGCCCGCGACGCGCGCGACTACGGCCTCGTCGCCCTGCTCGCGCTCTTCGCCGCCGCCGACGCCGTCTTTCTTCTTCACGACGAGAGCCTCGGCCTGCGCCTCGGCTTCGCCGCCGCCGCGATGATCGCCACGATCATGAGCGGCCGCGTCGCC
>JBEOKB010000292.1:0-7878 GCA_040275425.1 Siculibacillus sp.
GAATCAGCGATCGACGCCCAGCGCAACGCCCGAGTTTTTCAACAGAATCGGTCGGAAGCTGGCGGGGGTTGCCGGACCTCACCCGTCCGAGGGCGACCGCGCATCTCGTAGGAGAGCGGACGCAACCCCCCGGCCTCGCGTTCCTCTGCGACCGCCGCCCGGCGAGCGGCCTCCTCTGCCTTGCGAAGGTCGCGCCCCTCGCGGTCCTGGTGCTCGATCAGGGCGGCGTAGAGAAGCCCCCATAGGCGCTCCGTCGCCACCCAGATCTCGACCTCGGGCACGCCGTCGCGGGCGATAGAGCGCACCGCCGCCGCCACCGCCTCGCGTCGCTCCGTCAACGATCGCACCCCAGGACCGCTCACGATCACGCCTTTTTCGGTTTCAGCGTTACAACGTTCGCGGGCTTCGGCTCACAGAACGCTCCCCAGGCGGTCATCAGGGCTCGGCGCTTTTCGAGTGCATCGCCGCGACGGTAGGCGACCTCGACCTCGTCGCCGACACGATGCGCCAGTGCGGCCTCTGCGACCTCGCGCGGAAAATGAGTCGCTTCGCCACACCAATCCCTGAATGCCGAGCGGAAACCGTGGCTGGTGAACCCCGCCTCGCCCATGCGATCGGTTAACAGCTTGAACGCCATGTTCGACAAGCCGCGACCTGGACGGCCACCAGCGAACACGAACCCGGCCGGATCGTCGCTCAGACGTGTCGCCTTCATCTCCCCGAGGATCGCCGCCGCACGATCCGACAACGGCACGCGATGTTCGCGGCCTCCCTTCATGCGCGAGGACGGAATGGTCCACACCCTCGTCTCGAAGTCGAACTCGCCCCAGACCGCGCCGATCACCTCGTTGACGCGCGAGGCGGTCAGGACCAAGAATTCGAGCGCGCGGGCCGAAGTCGCATCGCGGTCCCGCAGGCGTCCGACGAAGGCGGGCACGTCGTCGAAGGCCATCGCCTTCTGGTGCCCCCTCGTCAACTTCCTCGCGCGGGGCAACAGCGCCGACAGATGGCCGCGCCATGCGGCGGGGTTCTCGCCCGACCGGAAGCCTCGGACCTTCGCCGCGCTCAGCACCCGCTCGATCCTACCCCGGAGGCGCGAACCCAATTCCGGCGTCGAATGCCAGAGAGGCTTCAACGTTTCGAGCACGTCGGCGGTGGTGACCTCGCTCACGAGCTTCGACCTGATCGCCCGGCAATAGGTGTCGCTGAGCGAACTACGCCACTGCGCTTTCGTCTTCTCGCTCTTCACCCCCTTCAACAACGACTCGACCAATTCGTCGGCGAAGACCCCGAAGTTCGGGATGGTCGGGCGTTCGGCGCGCTTGATCTCGATCGGGTCGCCCCCCACCAGGACCGCCTCACGTGCCTTGTTCGCGGCGCGGCGGGCATCGGCGAGAGACACGTCCCGGGCGCTGCCCAGGCCCATCTCGCGGCGCTTGCCACTCCGCGACCACATGAACAGCCACCGCCGCCGATCACCGTCGATCGCCAAATACAGGCCACCGCCATCGGACCACCGCCCATCCCCGGCCGTCGCCACGAACTTCGCGCTGAGCTTGTTGCGCACCCGAGCCATGATCGCCTCGCTTCCGGCCCCACTACAGGCCCCACTTCTGAAATGAGGTTATAGGACATTTCGGGAGACGATGGGAGACGGGCCAACTGAAAAAAGCGAGAGTTTCTGCGGCAATGAGAGACGACCGAATACGTCGGGAAATAGGAGAGTGGTGTCCCGGAAGGGATTCGAACCCCTGACCTACGGTTTAGGAAACCGTTGCTCTATCCTGCTGAGCTACCGGGACGTCGACACCCGCGCGGGCCGTCGATCCGACCGGCGAGATCGTGTCGCAACCGACCCTCTCGCCTTTCGGCGCGGCTCGCATAGCATGTTTCGCGTCGATGTGCAGCAGGAAGCAGCGCAGCCGTGGCGGTGGAGGGAGGGTCGATGAGATCGAAGCGGATCGCCGCCCTGTCGAGCGCGCTCCTCCTCGCCCATGGCGTCCCGGCCCGCGCCGAGACGGGCGACCCCTGCCTCGTCGGCCGACCCGAACTCGTCTGGGCCGCCCGCGCCGTCACCGGCGAAGAGATCGAGCTCGTCGACGGCCGCCGCCTGCGTCTGGCGAGCGCGAGCCTGCCGCGTGCGAGCCTCGGCCCCGACGGCCCCGCTCGCCGCCCGGCCGCGAATCGCCTCGCCGAGACCGCGCGCGCCCGGCTCGAGACCCTCGTCGAGGCGCGCGAACTCGCCTTCCACGATCTCGGCGCCGATCGCCACGGCCGGCGGCGCGGCCATCTTCTCGACACCGAGACCGGGCAATGGATCGAAGCGGAGATGGTCGCCGCCGGGCTCCTGCGGGTCACGCCGGAGCCGGACGATCGCCTCTGCGCCCGCGCTCTGCTCGCGTCCGAACGCTCGGCGCGGACGGCGGCGACGGGTCTGTGGGCACCCGACGCCTTTCCGGTCCTCGCCGCCGACGTGCCCCTCGATCGGGTGGTCGGCGACTGGGTGGTGGTGGAGGGCGTGATCCGCTCGGTCGGGCGATCCGGTCGGCGGATCTGGTTGAACTTCGGCGACGACATACGACGTGACTTCGCCGTGGCGTTGGACGATAACCACCGGGAGCGGTTTCGCGCGGGCGGTCTCGATCCGGATCGGCTGCGCGGCGCGAGGGTGACGGTTCGCGGCATCGTGTCGTGGCGCACCGGTCCGCGCATCGAGATCGAGGGCCCCGAGGAGATCGAGCGGGCGAAGAGGTGAACCTGGTGACAGGGACGTTCCACGAGTGGTCGACGGGCCTGCGCCGCGTGCGCGGACCCATCGTCGCATCGGTGATGTCGGTCGTCCTCGCCTCGCTCGGCGGCTGCGGGTCGATCGGCATTCGCGATCAGATGATCGCCGGAACGCCCTCGCCCCTGGTCGCCGCGCCGATCGCCCCCTCGACCGACCCCGAACACGACCGCATCGTCGCCACCTACGGCGGCCTCTACGACGACCCCGCCGCCGCCCAGGCCGTGGCCCGCGCCGTCGGTCGCCTCGTCGCCGCCTCCGACGACCCGGCCCAGTCCTACCGAATCACCATTCTCAACTCGCCCGCGATCAACGCCTTCGCCCTGCCGAGCGGTAATCTCTACGTCACCCGCGGCCTGATCGCCCTCGCCGACGACACTTCGGAAATGGCCGCGGTCATCGCCCACGAGATGGCCCACGTCACCGCCCGCCACGCCGTCGCCCGCGCCCGGCGCGCCGAGGCCGCCTCCGAGGTCAACCGCATCGTCGCCAACGTCATGCAGGACCAGGACGCCCAGCGCCTGGCGCTGGCCTCGACCCAGCTCTCGCTCGCCCGCTTCAGCCAGGTGCAGGAGCTCGAGGCCGACGCCATCGGCATCCGCACCCTCGCCCGCGCCGGGTTCGATCCCTTCGCCGCCTCGCGCTTCCTCACCTCGATGGCCCGCTACGCCGACTACCGCGCCCGCGGCGCCGGCTCGCGCAATCCGGACTTCCTGTCGAGCCATCCCTCGACGCCGGAGCGCATCTCCTTCGCCGTCCGCGCCGCCCGCGAGATCGGCGCGCCGGGCATCGGCGAGCAGGAGAAGGACCAGTATCTCGCCGGCCTCGACGGCATGGTCTTCGGCGACGATCCCTCCGAGGGCTTCGTGCGCGGCCGCTCGTTCCTGCACAAGGGGCTCGGCGTCCAGTTCACCGTGCCCACCGGCTACGGCCTCGAGAACACCACCAAGGCGGTGCTCGCCACCGACCAGACCGGCACCGCCATGCGCTTCGACGGCGTGGCCCTGCCGGTCGAGACCTCCCTCACCGACTATCTCTCCACCGGCTGGGTCAACGGTCTCAAGGCGGGCTCGGTGCACGAGACCACCGTCGGCGAATTCCCCGCCGTGACCGCCACCGCCGAGGCCGACGGCTGGACCTTCCACATCGGGCTCCTGCGCAAGGGCAAGTCGGTGTTCCGCTTCATCTTCGCCACCCAGGACAACCAGTCCGCGGTCGAAGCGGCGCTGGTCGCCACCATGGGCAGCTTCCGCAAACTCACCCCCGAGGAATCCGCTCGCCTGCGCCCGCTCCACCTGCGCGTGGTCCGCGTCAAGCCGGGCGACACCGTCGAGCGCCTCGCCGAACAGATGTCCGGCATGGAGCGACGCTTCGAGCTGTTCCGGGTCATCAACGGCCTCTCCGCCTCGGATCTCCCCGAGCCCGGCCGTCTGGTCAAGATCGTCGGCGACGACTGAACCCGCCCACGGTCCCCCCGCGGGCGGTTCGAGCGTCTCGGTCCTCGAATGGTCGCTTCACACGAAGGCGGCGCGATCCGGCTGGCGGGCGAGCAGCGCCTCGCGCAGTTTGTCGAGCGCCCGCGCCTCGATCTGGCGCACGCGCTCCTTGGAGATGCCGAGCCGCCGCCCGATCGTCTCCAGCGTCTCGCTCTCGTCCTCGAGCCGCCGCTCGCGCACGATCCGGAGCTCGCGCTCGTCGAGCACGCCCAGCGCCTCCTCGAGCCAGCGCCGACGCCGTTCCCCGTCGATCGTCCCGCCGACCGTCTCGTCGGCGAGCGGACCATCGGCCACCAGCGCGTCCTGGCGCTCGCCGCTCTCCTCCTCGCGGTCGAACAGCGGCGCGTTGAGCGAGGCGTCGGGATTGGACAGCCGCGCGCTCATCGCCTCGACGTCGGCCAGCGACACGCCGAGCTCGGCGGCGATCTCCGCGTCGACCGACACGCCCTCGCCCTTCTCCTGCATCAGGCGGGCGCGCAGACGGCGCAGATTGAAGAACAGCGCCTTCTGTCCCGACGAGGTGCCGCCGCGCACGATCGACCAGTTGCGCAGCACGTAGTCCTGGATCGAGGCCCGGATCCACCACGCCGCATAGGTCGAGAACCGCACGTCGCGCTCCGGCTCGAACCGCGACGCCGCCTCCAACATGCCGACGTTGCCCTCCTGGACCAGATCGGAATGCGACAGCCCGTAGCGCCGGAACTTCGCCGCCATCGCGATCACCAGACGCATGTGCGCGGCGGTGAGGCGGTGCAACGCCGCCTCGTCGCGCTGGTCGCGCCAGCGCAGTGCCAGTACCTGCTCCTCCTCACGAGTGAGGTAGGGAGCCGACATCGCCTCTCGCACCAGGCGGCGGCGTTCACTCGGCGGGTTCGGCATGGTGCGCGATCTTTCCGATCCGGGGTCCTCGAGCCCCGACGGGCCGCCGCGAAGCGACGCGACCGACCGGAGCGTGTCGAGTACGGGTTATACCGTATTTTCCTACCCCCATCCAGCCTGTTGCGAAAGGTTCTCAATAAAGTGATGACGCGACAACGAAAAAGGGACCGGTTTCCCGGTCCCTCGATCGTCTCGCCTCGGCGCGTGGCCCGGTCTCAGGCCGCCTCTTCCCGATCCTCGTCGAGGAAATCGGCTTCGGCGTCGACCGGCGTCTCGACCTCTTCCTCGGCCTTGGCGGTGCGGCGCGGGTTCTTCTGCAGATTGGTCTCGATCTGGCGGATCGCCTCGGTCTCGGAGATGCGATCGACTGCGGCGACCTCGCGCGCCATGCGGTCGAGCGCGGCCTCGTAGAGCTGGCGTTCGGAATAGGACTGCTCGGGCTGGGTGTCGGCGCGATAGAGGTCGCGCACCACCTCCGCGATCGAGACGAGATCGCCCGAGTTGATCTTGGCTTCGTATTCCTGAGCGCGACGCGACCACATGGTGCGCTTGATGCGGGCGCGACCCTTGACGGTCTCGAGCGCCTTCTTCACCACCGTGCTCTCCGACAGCTTGCGCATGCCGACGGTCGCGATCTTGGCGACGGGGACGCGCAGGGTCATCTTGTCCTTCTCGAACGAGATGACGAACAGTTCGAGCTTGTAGCCGGCGATTTCCTGTTCCTCGATGCCGGTGATCTGGCCGACGCCGTGAGCGGGATAGACGATGTGCTCGCCCGCCTTGAATCCATTGCGGGTCTGGGACGTCTTCTTGATGGGGGTGGTGGCCATACGCCCGATACTCCTGGTCGATCCGCCCCTCCCGGGGCCTCGAAGAAATCGCGTCGCATCGCTCGACGACACCGGTCGGGTCGTCGAACCGTCGCGGACACACCCGCCGACCGGCGGAACCGGTCGAACGCGGATGTGATCACTCGAATTGTCAGTCGGTTCGTTGGAGGCTCGTCCGTGGGATGTCCGGACCCATCGCGACGAACTCTATCGTCTCGGTCCGGGTCGCAGAGAACGAGGACCGAGAAGCTGCGATGATCTCAGAGATCATTCGGAAACTCCGCTGGGGAGAAAGCCGGGGGGAAACGACTGAGGGATATTGCATACCACAAAATATGCCGCCATGAAAGCGCGAGGATCGCCCTCTCGCGCCTTCGCGCCCCGCGTGTGTCCGTGTTTCCCCTCGCCCGGACCTCTCGACCCGCGCGCGCTTCTTTCGCGAGGCCGCCGGCGCGCCGATCCTCACCCGCCCGCCGACCCCACCCCCAGGTGCGAGGCTCCCGTCGCGCGCTCGGCGACATTTCGGCGCAGCCCGCTCCGAGGCCGGTGCTCCGGGCACCCGGGTGCCCGTCGCCTCGTTGTTCGCCCGACCACGCGACCGGGCGGGGACCCCCCTCGATCGCCCCGGCCGGGCGTGTCGTTGCTCAGTCGCCCTGGCCGGACGTGTCGTTGTTCAGTCGCCCTGGCCGGGCTCCGGCGAGAAGAACTTCTCGAGCTTGCCGGCCACCCCGTCGAAGTCCTTGGCATCGGGCGCGTGGTCGCGCTTGGAGGTCAGGTTCGGCCACTTCTGCGCATAGTCGGCATTGAGCGCGACCCACTTGTCGAGACCGTCCTCGGTGTCCGGCTTGATCGCCTCGGCCGGGCATTCCGGCTCGCACACGCCGCAGTCGATGCACTCGTCGGGATGGATGACGAGCATGTTCTCGCCTTCGTAGAAGCAATCGACCGGGCAGACTTCGACGCAGTCGGTGTACTTGCACTTGATGCAGTTGTCGGTGACCACGTAGGTCATGTCGCATACCTCTCGACTGGAGTTCCCGCGCGCGGGCGGCGAGCGTCCCGTGGGCGGAGACGCCTCTCGTGCTCTCGGGGTTTCGGTTATCCGACACCGCGCGGGAGCGCAAGCCGGGATGTCGCCGAAGCCGTTCGAACCGCGCGACCCTGCGGCCATTTCGCCGCCTCGGCCATCGAATCGATCAAGACCGCGCCTCGATCCGCGCGGATCGCCGACCGGCCCTCACGCGCCCTCGTCCGCCCCGTCGCCGCCGAGCCGATCGAGCGCACGGCGATCCCGTTTGGTCGGCCGCCCCGAACCCGGCTCGCGCCGGGCGATCACCACCGTCTCCACCTGCGGTTCGCGCGGGGGGGCCGGTGGGCTCAGATCCTCGTAGAGCCGGGCCGCGACCTCGGCCGACCCACGCCGTTCGACGAAACCGACGATGCGCAGCACCCGAACCCGGCTCGGCAGGGTGATGGTGAGCGTCTGCCCCGCCTTCACCGCCGCCCCGGCCTTGGTCTCCCGCTCGCGATCGACCCGCACGTGGCCGCCCTCGACCAGCGCCTTGGCCAGCTCGCGCGTCTTCACCACCCGCGCGTGCCACAGCCACCGATCGATGCGCTGACGGTCGCCGTCCATCGGCTCCGCCTCCTCGACGTCGTCCCGAGTCCACGATGTTTCGACCTTCTCGAAACGTCGTGGGTGAAGCCAAGCCCGGCCGGGCGTCGGCCGGTCGGGCCGCAACGCTCGTGAAAATCAGACGAGTCCGAATTTCACGAGCCGAATGTCACTTGTCGTCGCCGGGCTTGCCCTTCTGCTCGAGCTCGGCCTTGAGCGCCATCAGCTTGGCGAAGGGCGAATTCGGATCGATCGCCTTCTCGATCCGCGGCC
>JBEOKB010000293.1:0-8793 GCA_040275425.1 Siculibacillus sp.
CGTTGGGTGCCACGCAGTCAATGGGCGTGGTACCGGCGAGGCGGACGCGCACGCCCGGCGCGCGGACCGCCACCGCCAGCCCGGCGGTGCCGATGCCGGCGCCGAGATCGACCACCACGCCTTCCGCCGTCTCCGGCACGCAGGCGGCCAGCAGCATCGCGTCGAGGCCGGCGCGGTGATGGCCCTTCACCGGCTGTTCGAGCAACAGGCGGCCGTCGAGAAAGCGATCGAGGGTGGTGTCCATGATCCGCCGTGGCGTCGTCGCGGCCCGGTGCCGCCTCCGGCGCCCTTGATACGGCGGCCCCGTCCGGGGTGCAAACCGCCGAGGCGGGTCCGGCCGCCCCCGCTTGTGGCGGCGGGCGGGAGTGCCTATGCTCGCCCGGCCCGACACCCTCGCTTCCGTCGAGGGAAAGGGGTGTGCGACGCCGCCGCTTGCCTTCTGGTATCGACGGCGTCGGCGAAGGATGGTATCGCGCCTGAGACGACGGTCGTGGACGGCCGTCGACGGGCGACGATGGGAGTGGCCGAACGTGGGCGTCGTGGTTTCCCTGGAAGACGGCAAGAAGCGACCCGAGGCCTCGGTCGAGCCTCTGGTGGCGCTGACAGCCGCCGACATGAAGCGGGTCAACGCGCTGATCCTGTCCAAGGCCGGCTCCGACGTCACCATGATCCCGGAGGTCGCCAACCACCTGATCTCCTCCGGCGGCAAGCGCCTCAGGCCGATGCTGACGCTGGCGGCGGCGCAGATGTGCGGCTACGAGGGCGACGGCCACATCAAGCTGGCGATGGCGGTCGAGTTCATGCACACCGCGACGCTCCTGCACGACGACGTCGTCGACGAGAGCGACATGCGGCGCGGCAAGCTCGCCGCGCGCAAAGTGTGGGGCAATCAGGCGAGCGTGCTCGTCGGCGACTTCCTGCTCGGCCAGGCCTTCCGCGTGATGGTCGAGGTGGGCAGCCTCCAGGCGCTCGGCATCCTGTCCGACGCGGCCGCGGTCATCGCCGAGGGCGAGGTGATGCAGCTCGCCGCCGCCAAGAACATGGCGACCACCGAGGACGAATATCTCGCGGTGATCCGCGCCAAGACCGCCGCGCTGTTCTCGGCCGCGGCCGAGGTCGGCCCGGTCGTGGCCGCCCGCCCGCGCGACGAGGAGGCGGCGTTCCGCTCCTACGGCACCAACCTCGGCCTCGCCTTCCAGCTGATCGACGACGCCCTCGACTACGGTGGGTCCTCGGCCCAGCTCGGCAAGAACGTCGGCGACGACTTCCGCGAGGGCAAGATCACCCTGCCGGTGGTGTTGGCCTATCGCCGCGGCTCCGACGAGGATCGCGCGTTCTGGAAGCGCTGCCTGCAGGACGGTGCCGCCGCCGAGGGCGACCTGGAAAAGGCGATCGTGCTCTTGAAGCAGACCAAGGCGATCGAGACCACGGTCGAACGGGCCCGCCACTACGGCGCCATGGCCAAGGACGCGCTCGCCCCGTTCAAGGACGGCCCGCACAAGCGCGCCCTCCTCGAAGTCGTCGACTTCTGCGTCAGCCGCGTGCACTGAGCCCGCCCGACGCCGCCGTCGTCACGCCGGGCGCGGACGCGCGGCCGCGAAGTCTTCCGTATGCGAGACCGGCGTCGGCCGCGCCCAGCGCCTCGTCACCCAGCGCCGCATCGGCTCCTCGATCCGATCGAACACCACGATCGCGGTCAGCACCGCGACCGCGGCGGTCAGGGCCATGAACAGTTCGGGGTGCTGGGCCAGACGGCCCGCCGCGAGGTGCTTGTCGACGGCGTGGGCGTAGTAGGCGACGGTCGCGTGCAGCAGGTAGAGCGCGAAGGAGATCCGCCCCGCGAGCACGAACATCGGCCGGCCGAGCACGCCGCCCGACGCTCCCGCGCCCCACAGCACCAGCGGCACCCAGGCGACCACGGTGGCGCCGTTGAAGAGGGCGGGCTGCGGCAGCACCGGCTCCAGCACCACCAGCGCCGCGCCCGCGCCGAGCGCGGTCGTCAGCAGCAGGCGGCCGTCACGCGGCACCCTCCCCTTGCGCCACAGCGCGCACAGCGCCACGCCGAGCACGAACTCGCCCGCCCGCGTCGGCGGAAAATACTTGATCGTGTCGGCGATCCGCTCGATCGCCGGATCGATCGAACCGAGCGAGCCGGAGAACAGATCGATCCCCGGCGCGACCTTCGCCCACACCAGCGACTGCACCGTCCAGGTGGCGAGCAGGAAGAGCAGCGCGAGCGCGGCGGTTCGCTCCGGCCGCCGGAACGCGGGGCCCACCAGGAACGGGAACACCAGATAGAAGAACATCTCGGTGGAGATCGACCAGCCGGGATAGTTGATCACCGTCACCGAGCCGGGCAGCCAGGCCTGCAGCGCCAGGGGCGTCGCCAGGAGCGCGGCGGCGTATTTCGCGGTCAACCCCTCCTTGGCGATCGCCGAGGCCAGGAACGGCAGGAACACGACGATCGACAGGAGATAGGTCGGGAAGATCCGCGCCGCGCGGCCGATCGCGTAGCGCCGGAAGCCGCCGTTCGCGAAGCGGCCGTCCTGCTCGTAGTTGTAGGCGAGGATGAAGCCCGACAGCAGGAAGAAGAACGACACGCCCGCATAGCCCATCGTCAACGGCGCGGGCATCGGCACGTCCTTCAGGAAACTCTGCCAGTAGTGATAGACGAGCACCATCAGCGCGGCGAAGAAGCGCAGCGAGGTGAGAGCGTCGAGCCGGCGGATGTCGGAGTGGCGATCGGTCGTCATGGGCGATGTCCGGGTCGAGATCGGTCCTGCACGGCTCGTCGAAGCGAGAGGACCTCGTTCGAAGACACGCATGGACGCGAACAAAGACGCGTTTCGCCTCGTCTGGGAAACGAATTCCCAACAAGTGGTTAAGGTGATGCCCCAAGTCGGGACGGATCGCCGCCTCGCATCGGCGCTCACGCCCGCGTCGGCGCGCTCCACCAGCCCGGCCGCATCGCCGCGACCCGTTCGGCCACAGCGCGCGCCGTCGCCGCGTCGTCGGTGAGCGCCACCACGGTCGCGCCGGATCCCGACATGCGCACGAGCCGGACCCCGTCGAGCCCGGCGAGGAGGTCGATCGCCTCGCCGATCGCCGGGGCGAGGGCCACCGCCGCCGGCTGGAGGTCGTTGCGGGTCCGCCGCAGCAGAGCGATCAGGCCGGGGGCATCGAGGGCGGCGGGAAGGTCGGCCATCGGTGGATTGTCGCGTCGCGACAGCGCCCGGAACACCGCCGGGGTCGCCACCGCCACGCCCGGATTGACCAGCACCAGATCGAGCGGCGGCAGCGAGGGGAGCGGAGCGACGGTCTCACCGATACCGCGTGCGCGCAGGGCGCCGCCGATCACGCACATCGGCACGTCGGCCCCGAGCGGCAGCGCGAGACGGGCGAGATCGGCCGCCGACAGGGGCAGGCCCGCCAGCCGCGCCAGCAGGCGCAGCGTCGCGGCGGCGTCGGACGAACCGCCACCGATGCCCGAGGCGATCGGCAGGCGCTTGGTCAGGCGCAGGCGCGCGCCGAATCCGGGGCGTCCCGCCGCACGGGCGGTCGCCTCGATCAGGCGGGCGGCGCGCAGCACCAGATTGTCGGGATCGGCGGCGAGACCGGCGGCGAAGGGGCCGTCGAGAGCGAGGTCGAAGCGGCCGATCGCCTCGGCGTCGCGCAGGATCTCCGCCTCGATCTCGTCACCGGCGGCGTCGTCGCGGGCGTGCACCACCAGCGTGTCGAGCAGGTGATAGCCGTCGTCGCGGCGTCCGGTGACGTGGAGGGCGAGATTGATCTTCGCCGGCGCGAACTCGCGACCGCGCGGCGGCGTGGGAGAGGGTCCGCGACGATCGCCCACGCCTCCTCCCGCCTCAGTCGGCCTTGGGAGCGGGGGTCGGCTCAGTCGCGTTGGAGGCGGTGTCCTCGACCAGCCCCTTCTCGAGCTTGCGCCTGATCTTCGGCAGTTCCTCGGCCTCCGGCTTCATGTCGGCGGCGTGGCGCCACTGGAACATCGCCTCGAGCCGCCGCCCCACCTTCCAATAGGCGTCGCCGAGGTGATCGTTGATGACCGGATCGTCGGGCTTGAGCAGGACGGCCTTCTCCAGCTCGGTGACCGCCTCCTCGTAGCGGCCGAGCTTGTAGTAGGCCCAGGCGAGGCTGTCGACGATGTAGCCGTCGTCCGACTTCAGCTCGACCGCCTTCTTGACCAGATCCAACCCCTTGTCGAGGTTGATGCCCATGTCGATCCAGGAATAGCCGAGATAGTTGAGCACGTGCGGCTCGTTCGGCATCAGCTCGAGCGCCTTGTTGAAGTCGATCTCGGCCTTGGGCCACTCCTTGGTGCGCTCGTAGGAGATGCCGCGGTAGTAGAAGAACATCCAGTCGCTCTTAGACGGCTTGTCGATCTGCTCGATCGCGCGGCTGTAGATCTTGGCGGCCTCGGCGAAGTTCTTGTCGGCGCGCAGCACGTCGCCGAGGGCGACGATGGCGTCGAGGTCCTTGGGCGTGCGCCGGATCACCGCCTCGAGGTGCCTGGAGGCGGCGGGGTAGTTCTGGAGCATGGTGTAGTAGCGGCCGACCTGGATGTCGGCGAGCGGGCGCAGCTTGGAGGCGTTGGGGATGCGCTCGAGCAGGCCGATCGCCTTGTCGTACTGCTTCATCTGGCCCTGGAGCCCGGCGAGCGAGACGAGCGGCAGCTCGCCGTCGGGCACCAGCCACAGCGCGAGCTGCAGATACATCGAGGAGATGTCCTCGCCGCCGTCGCGCCCGAGCGCCGAGCCGAGGCCGTAGAGGAACTCGGCCGCGCCGGCCTGAGGATTGGTGACGACCTGATCGGGCTTGCGGCCGGCCAGGATGTCGGCCTTCAGCGCCTCCATCACCGGGTGATCGGGCACGTGCTTCTCGAATTCGCCGAGGGCGACCAGCGCCTCGTCGCGCCGGCCGGTGCGGGCGAGGTGGCGGACCTGCGCCTCGACGATGCGCAGCGCCTTGGAATCGGCGGTGTGGGCGGCGGCGAGGCGCTTGTCGGCGTCGGCGCGGCGTCCGGCCGCCTCGGCGATCAGACCGGTGTGATAGTTCTTGAACACCGCATACCAGTCGAGACCGGCGACCTTGTCGATGGTGCGGATCGCGGCATCGACGTCGCCCGCGCCGGCCTCGGCCCAGCCGGTGAGGATCGCCACGGTGAGGTCGCTCAAGGGGCGGCTCTGCACCTGACCGAGATGGGTCCTGGCCTTGTCCCAGCGGCCCTTCTTGAGGGCGTCGACGCCGAGCACCAGCCGCGCCAGCGCGTGGCTCTTGTTGGACTTGATCAGCTTCTCGCCCAGCGCCACCGCCTCGGGCATGCGCCCGTCGGCGAGCAGGAGCTGGAAGGCGCGCTCGGTGAGCACGGCGTTGCCGGGGTCCATCGCCAGAGCGGTACGGAAATATTCGGCGGCGGAGGAGACGTCGCGCACCTGACCGGCGAAGCGGCCCGCCAGATAGGCGCCGGCCAGCGTCGGCGGCGGCACGAAGGAGACGAAGTCGTCGGCGGTCTTGGCCGTCGCGCCGCTCACGGACGCCGCCAGCCATCCGGCGAAGACGGCGGCGAGAAGTCCGCCGCTGCGCGCGACCGTCGAGAGACCGGTCGTCCGCGTGGTCGACGACCGATGCTCGGGAGAGACGATGTACTTCGGCATACTGTGGCGGCTCCCAGAACGGCGGCGGTCACGGGTCGGTCCTGTCCTCGCGCCCGCCTGCGTCCTCGTGATTGGTCCGGACGAGATCTCTCCCGGGAGCGATCCGTCCGACGTGCTCGAACCCGATCGAGGATCCGGTCTCGCCTCTGGTCTGGGCGATTCGGAGGCGCTCGTCGAGCGATCCGAACGTTCGCCCGGCAGTTTGGCCTTTTCATGGGCCGATGGGAAGTCCGTTCACGACCCTCCGGCATCGGCGAGGGTCCGCGACGGTGCGCCGGCTTCGACGAAAGACGCGCGCGCGGCCGAGTTCTGCCGCGTCTCATGGTCATCCCCGCCGGAAAGGGCTTGCAAGGCGCGGGCGGGCGGTGCCATGCAGGATCGGAGGTTCGAGGGTCCGGTCGCGTCGGCTCGATGCGCCCGGTCCCGCCGCCGGAGAATTCGAGGAGACGTCGCATGACGAAATGGGTCTACACCTTCGGAGACGGCGCCGCGGAAGGCACGGCCGAAATGAAGGCGCTGCTCGGCGGCAAGGGCGCCAATCTCGCCGAGATGTCCAATCTGGGCATTCCCGTCCCTCCCGGCTTCACCATCACCACCGAGGTGTGCTCGGCCTTCTATGCCGGGGGCCGCGCCTATCCGGCGGGGCTGGCCGAGGAGGTCGACGCCGCGCTCGCGCACATGGGGCGCATCTCGGGCAAGACCTTCGGCGACGAGACCGACCCGCTGCTGGTCTCGGTGCGCTCGGGCGCGCGGGCCTCGATGCCCGGCATGATGGACACGGTGCTCAACCTCGGTCTCAACGACGTCACGGTGCTGGCGCTGGCGCGCGTCGCCGGCGACGAGCGCTTCGCCTACGACAGCTATCGCCGCTTCATCCAGATGTATTCGAACGTGGTGCTCGGGCTCGAGCACCACGACTTCGAGGAGATCCTCGACGAGCACAAGGAGACGCACGGCTACGTCCTCGACACCGATCTGACCGCCGAGGACTGGAAGGCCGTGATCGCCGACTACAAGGGCCTGATCGAGCGCGAGCTCGACAAGCCGTTCCCGCAGGACCCGCGCGAGCAGCTGTGGGGCTCGATCGGCGCGGTGTTCGGCTCATGGATGAACGCGCGCGCCATCACCTATCGCCGCCTGCACGACATTCCCGAGAGCTGGGGCACCGCCGTCAACGTCCAGACGATGGTGTTCGGCAACATGGGCGACACCTCGGCCACCGGCGTCGCCTTCTCGCGCAATCCCTCCACCGGCGAGAAGGCGCTCTACGGCGAGTTCCTGGTCAACGCCCAGGGCGAGGACGTCGTCGCCGGCATCCGCACGCCGCAGAGCCTGACCGAGGCCGCCCGCCTCGCCGCCTCGTCCGAACGGCCCAGCCTCGAGACGGTGATGCCGAAGGCCCATGCCGAGTTCGTGGCGATCTGCGACCGGCTCGAGCGCCACTATCGCGACATGCAGGACGTCGAGTTCACCGTCGAGCGCGGCAAGCTGTGGATGCTCCAGTGCCGCATCGGCAAGCGCACCACCAAGGCGGCGCTGAAGATGGCGGTCGACATGGTCGACGAGGGCCTGATCACCCATGAGGAGGCGGTGCGGCGCATCGATCCGGCCGGGCTCGATCAGCTGCTGCATCCGACCATCGATCCGGGCGCCGAGCGGCGCATCTTCGCCTCCGGCCTGCCCGCCTCGCCGGGCGCGGCCTCGGGCGAGATCGTGTTCACCTCCGAGGAGGCGGAACTCGCCACGCAGGGCGGCCGCAAGGTCATTCTGGTGCGGGTGGAGACGAGTCCGGAGGACATCCACGGCATGCACGCCGCCGAGGGCATCCTGACCACGCGCGGCGGCATGACCTCCCACGCGGCGGTGGTCGCGCGCGGCATGGGCAAGCCCTGCGTCTCCGGCGCCGGCACCATCCGCATCGACTATGCCGCGGGCACCATGACCGCCGCCGGGGTCACGATGAAGCGCGGCGACAAGATCACCATCGACGGCGGAGTCGGGCAGGTCCTGCTGGGCGCGGTGCCGATGCAGCGGCCGGAGCTCTCCGGCGACTTCGCCCGGCTGATGGGCTGGGCCGATCAGGTGCGGCGGATGCGCGTGCGCGCCAACGCCGAGACCCCGGCCGACGCGCGCATGGCCCGCTCGTTCGGCGCGGAGGGCATCGGTCTGTGCCGCACCGAGCACATGTTCTTCGACGAGGGCCGCATCGTCGCCGTGCGCGAGATGATCCTGGCCGACACCGAGAAGGAGCGGCGCGAGGCGCTGGCCAAGCTCTTGCCGATGCAGCGCAGGGACTTCGTCGAGCTGTTCGAGATCATGAGCGGCCTGCCGGTGACGATCCGCCTGCTCGATCCGCCGCTGCACGAGTTCCTGCCGCACAGCGACGCCGAGATCGCCGAAGTCTCGGCGGCGATGGGCGTGCCCGCCGCCAAGCTCAAGGACCGGGCGGAGGCGCTGCACGAGTTCAACCCGATGCTCGGCCATCGCGGCGTGCGTCTGGCGATCTCCAATCCGGAGATCTACGAGATGCAGGTGCGGGCCATCTTCGAGGCGGCGATCCAGGCCGGCAAGGAGACCGGCGAGCACGTGGTGCCGGAGATCATGGTGCCGCTGGTCGGCATCAAGGCCGAGCTCGACTTCGTCAAGGCGCGCATCGACGCGGTGGCGGCGGAAGTGGCGGCCAAGACCGGGGTGGCGCTCGACTATCACGTCGGCACGATGATCGAGCTGCCGCGCGCGGCGATCACCGCCGACAAGATCGCCGAGACGGCCGAGTTCTTCTCGTTCGGCACCAACGACCTGACCCAGACCACCTTCGGCCTGTCGCGCGACGACGCGGCGAAGTTCCTCAACTCCTACCTGCGCACCGGCATCCTCGAGCACGATCCGTTCGTGACACTCGATCAGATCGGCGTCGGCTCGATGATCGAACTGGCGGCCGAGCGCGGACGCAAGACGCGGCCCGACATCAAGCTCGGCATCTGCGGCGAGCACGGCGGCGATCCGGCCTCGGTCAAGTTCTGCGAGACGGTCGGGCTCGACTACGTGTCGTGCTCGCCGTTCCGCGTGCCGATCGCGCGACTGGCGGCGGCGCAGGCGGCGTTGCTGCACCGGAAGTGAG
>JBEOKB010000294.1:0-7775 GCA_040275425.1 Siculibacillus sp.
CATGATGTCGAAAGGATCAACCGTCATGCCCATGCATCGCCGGGCGAGGCCCGAGCGGTCAAGCCGCAGCCGCGAAAGCCTGCGCCCAACGACGCGCTGCAAGCGCTTCCCGGGCCGACCGGCCCGGCGCGGAGCGAGCGCTTTGCGGCCCTGCCGCAAAACGCCTGAGCGCAGCGAGCCAAGGGAGCGGAGCGACCGCCGGCGCCTGAGGCCAAGCAAAATCGCCGCAGGCGCTTACCGGGCCGACCGGCCCGGCGCGGAGCGAGCGCTTTTGCGGCCCCGCCGCAAATCGCGTGAGCGTAGCGAGCCAAGCGGGGGGACGCCCGCGCCGGCGCCTGAGGCTAAAAAAAACAGCCGCCATATGGCGGCTGCGGAGCCACGATGGCCGTGGGACATCGATCCCGGGTACCTACAACGTAGGTGGGCGCCGTGTGGAAAGGCCCACGGGCCAATCCAGGTACAGCTCCCGTTCGGATCGATAAGGCCCCGGGGATGCAGTCTCCTGTCGCATCGCGCAGCCTCGCCACGGCCAACATAGGGCATCGCCCGCCGCGCCGCCAGAGGCGGGGCGAGAGCGGTGTTCGTCGCCGGTCGTTGCTCCGGTATCGGAGCGGCGGTAGCGTCGCGGTCATGTCCACCGATGGTCTCGCCGAGCACTGGTCCGCGCATTTCTCCGAACCGACGCGCGCCTTGGTGGTGCCGGACGGCTGCCGCGATCTGATCGTGCGGTTCGAGCGCGGGCGGGCGCCGCGCCACTCGTGGTTCGACACGGCCGACGCGGCCGTCGAGGTCTCGCTCGAGAGCGGGTCGACGCTGCACGGGTATCGGATCCTGCCGGGCACGCGGTTTCGCGGCGCCGGGTTCGCCCGGGGACTGGCGGCGTGCGGGTTCGATCCGGGGGCGATCGAGGCATTGCTGCGGACCGAGGCGGTGCGGTCGGAGGCGATCGTCGAGGCGATGGAGTGCTTCGCGCAGGGGAGCGGACGGGTGGCGGCGCACGCCCGCGCGCTCGGTCTGTCGGAACGCAGTCTGCATCGGCTGGTGGTCGCTGAGGCCGGTAGACCGCCGGCGTTCTGGCTGCGGTTGGCGCGGGTGCGCCGCGCCGCCCGCGCCGTCGTCGGGGGTGGAGCGGCCCTCGCCGACATCGCGGCCGACGTCGGCTATGCCGATCAGGCGCACATGAGCCGCGACGTGCGCTCCTGGTTCGGGTGCAGTCCGCGCGGGCTCGGCGCGGTCCCCGGTCTCGCCGAGATCCTCGCCGCGCCCGCCTTCGCCTGACCCCGTCTCATCCGCCCATCGGCGTGCACAGTTCGATCGCGAAACCGTCGGGATCGCTCACATAGGCGGTGGTCTGGCCCCAGTTCATGCGCTCGGGTGCCTGGAGCAGGCGGGCTCCGGCGGCGAGGGCGCGTTCGACGGCGGCGGGAACGTCGTCGGTGACGAAGGCGACCTCGGCGGACGGGCGATCGGGATCGGGGGTGGCCGGGGTCTTGCCGAGCGAGCGCAGCAGCTCGAGGCCGCAGAAGGCGAGCGACGTGGTGCCGGTGTCGAGTTCGCCGAACGATCCGGTCTCGTCGGCGAACTTCGTGGGAAGGCCGAAGGCGCGGCCATAGAAGTCGAGCGAACGCGTCACGTCGGCGACGTAGAGAATGGTGTATCCGAAGCGCATCGAGGGTCCTCACGGTGGTCGATCGGGATGGGGGCGATGGTGCCCCGGCGCCTCGGTCCGGTCTTGAACAAATCGGACATCGTCGTCGGCGGGGCGCGATCGTCGGCGTCGGCCGGGTTGAAGCGGGGGCGGGGGTCGCCTATTCGTGGGCGATCGAGGAGGTCGGCCGCGGGCGGCGCGACGATCGCGGAGGACGAGGCGTGAGCGCAGACGAGACCCGGGTGGAGACGACGATCGAGCCGTTCGAGGACACGATCACGGTTCGGATCTACTGGGAGGACACCGACGCCGGCGGTATCGTCTATCACGCCTCCCACGTGCGCTTCTTCGAACGCGGCCGCACGGAGTACCTGCGCGCGCTCGATCTGACCCAGTCGACGCTGCAGGCCGAACGCGGGATCGTGTTCGCGGTGCGGCGGATGGAGGTCGACTATCTCAGGGCCGCCAAGCTCGACGATCTGCTCGAGGTGACGACACGGGTCTCGGAGATCGGCGGGGCGCGGGTGGTGATGAGCCAGGAGCTGAAGCGCGGCGAGGAGGTGATCGCCACCGCCGTGGTGACGGTGGTGTGCATCGGTCGCGACGGGCGTGCCCATCGGGTGCCCGGCGATCTGCGCGCGGCGTTCGGTTGGCCGGAGTGAGCGCACCGCAGCGCAGCAACGTAACGCTTTCTTAACCCTGACAATGGCTTGCTGACCGGGAACGGGGCTCGCGAGAGCCCTCGTTTGGTCATATTCGCCGGGCAGAAGTCGAACGGGGTCGCCATCGGCGGAACCGGAGGCGAGCGGGAACGCGTCGCAGGACGCGGCGGGTCGTGCTCTCGGTGCTCCGCGGAGACCCTCGATCCTCGCCTCGAACGCCCGCTCGGTGGGTTTCGCCGCCCGACGCCCTCGGACGCATCAAGGAATCGTCACGCATGAACGCCGAAATCGCACAGGCCGCCCTGGCCGCGCCGCACACCGACATGACGCTGATGGCGATGTTCTGGAACGCCCACGTCGTGGTCAAGGCCGTGATGTTCGGTCTGTTCGCCGCCTCGGTGTGGTGCTGGGCGATCATCGTCGACAAGATCGTGCTGTTCACGAAGACCCGTCGGCAGATGGACAACTTCGAACAGGTGTTCTGGTCGGGACAGAGCCTCGAGGACCTCTATCGCACGCTGTCGGCGCGCAACAATCACGGCATGCCGGCCCTGTTCGTGGCGGCGATGCGCGAGTGGAAGCGCTCCCACGAGGGCGGTCGCCCGGCGATCGGCTCGCTGCAGCAGCGCATCGACAAGGTGATGGACGTGACCATCAATCGTGAGCTCGAGCGGTTCCAGTCCAATCTGCTGGTGCTGGCCACCATCGGCTCGTCGAGCCCGTTCATCGGCCTGTTCGGCACGGTGTGGGGCATCATGACGGCGTTCCAGGGGATCGCCGCCTCGAAGAACACCTCTCTCGCCGTGGTGGCGCCGGGCATCGCGGAGGCGCTGTTCGCCACGGCGATCGGTCTGGTCGCGGCCATTCCGGCGGTCATCGCCTACAACAAGCTCAACTCGGACGCCGGCGCGCTCGGCGGGCGTCTCGAGACCTTCGCCGACGAGTTCTCCGCCATCCTGTCGCGTCAGATCGACGAGCGGCAGGCGGCCTGACGGGGGATCGAACATGGGCATGGCGGTGGGCGGAAACGGTGCGCAGGGCGGTCGACGGGGACGTCGACGCGCGCGCGGCGGGCCGATGAGCGAAATGAACATGACGCCGTTCATCGACGTCATGCTGGTGCTCCTGATCATCTTCATGGTGGCGGCGCCGATGATGACGGTCGGCGTGCCGGTCGATCTGCCCGAGACCCGAGCCAAGGCGATGGAGGGGCAGGTTCAGCCGATCACCGTCTCGGTCGACGGGCAGGGCCGCATCTTCATTCAGGACGCCGAGTTCAAGCTCGACGATCTGGTGCCCAAGCTGCAGGCGATGGCCAAGAACGGGCTCGACGAGCGCATCCTGGTGCGCGGCGATCGGGCGACCGACTACGGCACCATCCTGCGCATCATGGGGCGTCTCAACGACGCCGGTTACAAGAAGATCGGTCTGGTGTCGCTGCCGGAAACGGCGGCGAGGTGAGGGTCGGCATGCGTCCCGGACTTCCCGTCTCGATCGCGCTGCACGTCGCGCTCTTCGCGTGGATCCTGATCGGATTCCCGAAGATGCAGACGCGCGACGAGCAGCCGATGGTCGAGGCGATGCCGATCGAGTTCGTGCCGATCGCCGACAAGGCCGATCTCAAGCTCGGTCAGAAGACCGCCAAGCCCAAGGACGAGATCACCCCGAAGGACACCGCCAAGGCCGACAAGGAGGCCGACGGCCAGCGCGCCGGCAAGGACGCGCGCGAGGAGCCGCCGCCGCCGATGCCCGAGGCACGCCCGGTTCCGCCCGAGCCGCAGAAGGTGGCCAAGGCCGAGCCGGAGCCGGTGAAGCCGCCCGAGCCGAAGCCGGAGCCGAAGCACGAGCCCAAGCCGGAGCCGAAGCACGAGGCGGTGAAACCGCCCGAGCCGAAGCCGCTGCCGCCGAAGCCCGAGCCGGTCAAGGCGCCCGAGCCGAAGCCCGATCTGCCCAAGGAGGCGGAGAAGGCCAAGGACGTCGGCGAGGGCAAGCCGCCGGTGCCGAAGGAGCCGCCGAAGGACGCCAAGGCGCTGGAGAAGCTGCTCGAGGATCAGAAGAAGGCCGACGACAAGAAGGCGGCCGACGCCAAGGCGGCCGCGGACGCCAAGGCCGCCGCCGACGCCAAGGCCAAGGCGGACGCCAAGGCCAGGGCGGACAAGGCGGCGGCGGATGCCAAGGCGGCGGCCGACGCCAAGGCCAAGGCCGACAAGGCCGCCGCCGACGCCAAGGCGGCGCAGGCGGCCGCGGCCAACGCCAAGCCGTTCTCGTCGCAGATCAGCGACGTGCTCAACAAGAACGCGACCGGTTCGGCGTCGTCGGCGAACCAGAAGGTGGCGAGCCTCGGCGCGACCACCGGCAAGATCAACGTGGCCCGCATGACGCAGGCGGAGACCGACGGGCTGATCGGGCAGATCAAGCGCTGCTGGAATCCGCCGATCGGCGCGGCGGAGGCCAATCTGAAGGTGACCATGCGCTTCTCGCTCAACACCGACGGCTCGCTCAACGGCCAGCCGACGGTGGTGGAGGGACCGGCGCATCCGCTCGGCACCAGTCTGGCCTCGTCGGCGCGGCGCGCGCTGATGCAGTGCGGGCCGTACAAGATGCCGGCCGACAAGCATGCCGCGTGGCAGCTGGTCGAAGCGGTGTTCGATCCGAAGGATCTGTGACGAACGATCGGACGGGGTCCCCGCGGGGCTCCGACCGAAGGACGAGACGAGTTGGCGGTCGGGACGCGCAGGGCGCGCCGCCTCCGCCGCGACGACGGGGACGACGAGGATGACTTCAATCGACACCGGCGCCGTGGGCGCCACGAAAGCCGCCGGAACGACGGTCCGGGGTCGGATGCGGGCGCTCGCGGTCGCGACGTTCGCGTTCGTGCTCTCGCTCGGGCTCGTCGCCGGACCGGCGGCGGCGCAGACGCCGCTCAGGATCACGGTGACGCCGGGGTCGGCGTTCCAGCCGATGCCGATCGCGGTGCCGACCTTCGCCGGCGATCCGGCGCTCGCCCAGCAGATCAGCCAGGTCATCGCCGCCGACATGAAGGCGTCGGGTTACTTCTCCGTGCTCGATCCGGCCTCCTATCTCGAGCGCAGCGTCGGCGCCGACGTGACGCCCAACTTCAACAACTGGAAGGGCATCGGCGCCCAGGCGGTGATCGCCGGCACGGTGTCGCATTCGGGCGGGCAGGTGGTGGTGCAGGTCCGGGTGTGGGACGTGTTCGCCGGCACGCAGCTGGTCGGCTCGCAGTTCTCGACCCCGGCCGACAACATCCGCCGGGTGGCGCACATCGCCGCCGACGCGGCCTATTCGCAGCTGACCGGGTTCAAGGGCTTCTTCGACAGCCGCATCGCCTTCGTCGACGAATCGGGGCCGAAGACCAATCGGGTCAAGAAGCTCGCCATCATGGACTGGGACGGGGCCAACGTGCGCTATCTCACCCGGGGCCAGGAACTGGTGCTGACGCCGCGGTTCTCGCCGTCGTCGCAGCAGATCGCCTACATGGCCTACGGGGCGGGCGAGCCGAAGGTGTTCATCCTCAACGTCGCCTCGGGGGCGCGGCAGCTCCTCGGCGACTTCCCCAACATGACCTTCTCGCCGCGCTTCGCGCCGGACGGCAACCGCCTCGTCTTCTCGATGCAGAAGGAGGGCAACGCCAACATCTTCGCGATGGATCTCGGCGGGCGTGGTCTCAATCAGCTGACCAACGGCGCGGCGATCGACACCTCGCCGTCCTATTCGCCGGACGGGTCGCAGATCGTGTTCGAGAGCGATCGCGGCGGGCAGCAGCAGCTCTACGTGATGAGCGCGTCGGGCGGTGGGGCCAAGCGCATCTCGTTCGGCTCGGGGCGCTACGCCACGCCGGTGTGGTCGCCCGATCCGGACAATCCGTTCATCGCCTTCACCAAGCAGGAGGGCGGCTCGTTCAAGATCGGCGTGATGAAGCCGGACGGCACCGGCGAGCGCATCCTGACCGAGGGCTTCCACAACGAGGGCCCGACCTGGGCGCCGAACGGCCGCTACGTGATGTTCTTCAAGGAAGAGGGCGGGCAGTCGGCGCTGTGGCTCGCCGACGTCACCGGTCACGTGCTGACCCAGGTGCGCACGCCGTCGAGCGCGTCCGATCCGGCGTGGTCGCCGCTGATCAAGTGATGCGGATCGGCAACGGTCCGACCGATCGGGTGGCGCGCCCCGCGCGCGCCCGCTCGGCGACACCTTTCCGCCACGGTCGACCGGTCTAGTCGCCTCGAGCGAAGGTTTCCGCGCTCGAATCGCCGAAATGCGAGAGTTAGGAAATCGTTCACCACGTTTCTGAACCGCGATTTAACCACGGGTCCGTTAGGGCTGACGAGAGGTTATCGGGGTTTCTCGAAGGAGTTCCAAGAATGTTCAACCGCATCGCCCTCGGGCGCGGCTTCAGGTTCGCGGCGGTCCTCGCCACCACGTTGACGCTGGGGGCCTGCGCCAGCCAGCAGGACAACGCCGGCGACGGCGCGGGCGGCATGGGCGGCGGCGCGGGTGCCGCCACGCCGGGCAGCCAGCAGGACTTCGTCGTCAACGTCGGCGATCGGGTGTTCTTCACCGTCGACAGCTCGGATCTGACCACCGAGGCGCGCGGCACGCTCGACCGTCAGGCGGCCTGGCTCGCGCGCTATCCGCGCTATGCCGTCACCGTCGAGGGCCACGCCGACGAGCGCGGCACGCGCGAGTACAACATCGCGCTCGGTGCGCGTCGCGCCGCCGCCACTCGCGACTATCTGATCGCGCGCGGCGTGCCGACCACGCGTCTGAAGACCACGTCCTACGGCAAGGAGCGTCCGGTCGCGGTGTGCGATCAGGAGAACTGCTGGAACCAGAACCGCCGCGCGGTGACGGTGCTCGGCGGCGCCCAGTGACGGCCGGCCCCGCGCGGGGCCGTGGTCGATCCCATCACGAGACGGCGGTCCCTCGCGGGGCCGCCGTCTTCGTTTTCGGGAGACGCCGCGCGCGCTCCGCGGTTCAGACAAACTTTGGCCGAAACGGGTGCGTCATGATAGGGAATCCCCGGTTCGGAGGCGATCGGCGCCTACCGCGACGAGAAGGGGAAGGAGCGTCCTCGTTCATGACGCAGGCAACGGGTTTCACTCAGACGGCGAGCCGGGGCGGACGCATCGTGGCGATGCTTCTGTTCGGCCTGATGCTGATCGCGGGCGCGGGCATGCGCCCGGTCGCGGCGCAGGGGTTGTTCGGCGGTGGCGGCGACGACGGCCGCAGCGCCGATCTCGCCGTGCGCATCCAGCAGATGGAAGGGCAGATGCGCGGGCTCAACGGCCAGATCGAGCAGCTGTCGTTCCAGATCCGCCAGCTCCAGGATCAGATGCAGCGGGCGCAGAAGGACTACGAGTTCCGCCTGCAGGAGCTCGAGGGCGCGCGTGGGGGCGGGTCGGCCAAGCCGCCGCAGAAGCGCTCCGACGCGCCGGCGGAGGCCG
>JBEOKB010000295.1:0-21357 GCA_040275425.1 Siculibacillus sp.
GGCGAGGGCCGCGGCGGCGGCGTCGGTCGCGGCGGCGGTCGAGGCGCGGAGGTCGACGGCGACGGGCGCGGTGGTGGCGGTGCCGGTCGCGGTGGGGTCGAGACCGGCGGAGGCGGAGGAGGTGGCCGAGACGGTGGAGCGTTCGGCACCGAGGCCGGCGGGCGAACGCAGGGCGCCGTTGCCGGAGAGGTCGACGCCGGCGCCCTGGGCCATCAGGGCGAGGGCGGCGGCGAGATCGGTGGCGGCGGTGGCGTCCTGCGCGGTCTTCTCTTCGGAGGAGGACGCGGCGGCGAGCGGGTCGGTGCCGGTCGGGGCGGACTTGCGCAGGGCGGACGCCTCGGCGGAGGCCTCCAGTGAGGCGGTGAAGGCGGCCATCATGTCGGCGAACAGGGCGTCCATCCCCGAAAGCGCGGTCGCGGCGAGGCCGGTCGGGCGCTGAGCGGGATTGACGACTGCGGTGGCGGCAGTGTCGACGGTGGGCAAACTCTTCCTCCCGACGGTACGCGGAAACGGGGTCCGCCGATCTCACTGCAAAGGCGGGGCCAAATGTCGCGATGGGCGATGTCGCCGCCGTTTCGCGTCGAAACCCCGCCGGAGGGGGGCTCGAGGCGCTCGAACCGGCGAAACGGCGGGGCGAACGGCGGGCGCGAGCGTGCTCGTCTCGGCAAGGACTGCCGGGGGCGGCAAGGGCTGCCCATCCTCGGGTTTCGCGTCGGGCGCGGGTCGGCTATAGTCGCGCGCTCGCAGACCCCTCGAGGTCGGGCGACGGCGGGGTGGGGAACCTCGAACGTCACCGCTCGGGTCGCGACCCGCCGTCGAACCACCGACGCACGCCCATTCGCCGAGGTGCGGACCGAACATGACGAATTCCCTCGACCTTCCCGGTCGTCCGCAGGACACGCGCGTCGTCGTCGCGATGTCGGGCGGCGTGGATTCCTCGGTGGTGGCCGCGCTCCTGAAGCGCGAGGGCTACGACGTGGTCGGGGTCACGCTGCAGCTCTACGACCACGGCGAGGCGACGCACCGCAAGGGGGCGTGCTGCGCGGGCCAGGACATTCTCGACGCGCGCCGGGTGGCCGAGACGATCGGCATTCCGCATTACGTGCTCGACTACGAGGATCGCTTCCGCAAGGAGGTGATCGACCGATTCGCCGAGAGCTATCTCGCCGGCGAGACGCCGGTGCCGTGCGTCTCGTGCAATCAGACGGTCAAGTTCCACGATCTGCTCGACACGGCGCGCGCGCTGGGCGCGCAGGCGCTGGCGACCGGGCACTACGTGACGACGCGGCCGCTTCCCGACGGGCGGCGCGGCATGTTCCGCCCGGCCGATCTCGATCGCGACCAGAGCTACTTCCTGTTCGCCACCACCCAGGACCAGCTCGACTTCCTGCGCTTCCCGCTCGGCGCGCTGCCCAAGAGCGAGACGCGCGAAATCGCGCGCGAGCTGGGGCTGCCGGTCGCCGACAAGCACGACAGTCAGGACATCTGCTTCGTTCCGTCCGGACGCTACGCCGACGTGATCGAGCGGCTCAAGCCGGACGCGGTCGAGCCGGGCGAGATCGTCCACGTCGACGGACGGGTGCTCGGCCACCACGACGGCATCATCCACTTCACGGTCGGTCAGCGACGCGGCATCGGCGTGTCGATCGGCGAACCGCTCTACGTCGTGCGGCTCGACGCCGACCGGCGGCGGGTGATCGTCGGTCCGCGCGAGGCGCTGATGACACGCAGGCTTCATCTTCGCGACGTCAATTGGCTGGGCGACGAACCGCTCGACGCGCTCTCGGCCGACGGGCTCGAGGTGTGGGTGCGGGTGCGTTCGACGCGACCGCCGCAGCCGGCGCTTCTGGCCTACGACGGCGGCCGCGTGGTGGTGGAACTGGTCGAGGGCGAGCACGGGGTCGCGCCCGGGCAGGCGGCGGTGCTCTACGACGGGCCGGCGGCCGAGGCGCGGGTTCTGGGTGGCGGCACGATCGCGGGAGTCGAGAGGCCCGAGGATCGCCCGCTCGACCGCTACGACACGGCGGCGCGGGCCGCGAGCAGGGGTTTGTGACGACCATGGTCGAAAGGGCTGTGAAGATGGACGGATCGCCGGTCGAAGTGCGCAACGCGGCACCGGTCGTCGACGAGGACGGGGCGCGACTCGACGAGAAGGCGGTGCTGGCGGCCTATTCGCGCTGGGCGCCGATCTACGACTGGGTGTTCGGACGAGTGTTCGACGCCGGGCGCAAGGCGGCGGTGGCGGTGATCAACCAACGGCGCGGGCGTCTGCTCGAGGTCGGGGTCGGCACCGGCATCACGCTGCCGCGCTATGCGCCGCACATGAAGGTGACGGGCATCGATCTGTCGCCCGACATGCTCGCCGTGGCGCGGCGCCGGGTGGAGCACGAGAAGATCGCGACCGTCGACGAGCTGATCGAGATGGACGCGACGCGTCTCGCCTTCGCCGACGGCTCGTTCGAGACGGTGGCGGTGATGTACACGATCACCGTGGTTCCGCACCCGGATGCGGTGATGGCCGAGGTCGAGCGCGTCACGGCGCCGGGCGGCGAGGCGATCTTCGTCTCGCACTTCGCCTCCGACAGCGGCTGGCGCCAGGCGATCGAGCATGCGCTGACCCCCTTCACCAAGAAGCTCGGCTGGCGGCCTGACTTCCCGATCTCGCGCATTCTCGGCCGTCCGGGCTTCGAGCTGATCGAGACGAAGCGGCTGGGGTTGTTCGGGATCTTCACGGTGGTGCGGCTGCGGCGTCGGACGGCGTGAGCTGACGGGCGCGTCGCGCTTTCGTCCTTCGGAGGAGAGGGCCGAAAGGCCGCCGGCGCGGGATCGCGGCGGAAGCGGCGGATTTCGTACCGATCGGGTGGGACCGTGTTCGAGGGACGTGCGATCCGATGCGAAACGAGTGGCGAGGCTGCCATTCCGTCGCTTGACAGGGGGGCGGGGCTTTCATAAAACCCGCCCCGGTCGGCTGGGTAGCTCAGATGGTTAGAGCGGAGGATTCATAACCCTCAGGTCGGCGGTTCGATCCCGCCCCCCGCCACCAAATCCCATTTCTTCGACGGCGGGTTTCCGCCGTTTCTTTTTTTCGGGGCTCCTCGCGCGCTCTCGCCTCGCCGTGATCGGACCGCCGCGCCGAGCGATCGGCGTCGGAGGCGGACCCGCTGCGGAGGGGGGTAATTCGACGTTGGTCTAAGCTCTCCTCTTCGCCGCAATTTCGACGGACACCTCGGACGTTCTACGGGGACAGCCGGACGAGCGCGTGTTTCGCGGGACTCGACGAAACGGGCACCGGCCGAGGAGGACTGAATGGCGAAGGGAACCACGCGGCGCGACGTGTTGACGGGGGTGATCGGCGCGATCCCCCTCTCGCTGGGCTTCGGCGCGCCTGTGCGGGCGACGGCCGCGCCGGCCGCGACCGAGATCCCCCGCACGGACGGACCGGGCGTGCGGTTCGAGCCGCACGTGCTGCGCGCGCGTGCCCGCGCTCTGGCGGGGCAGGCGTTCTCGCCGCCGGACACGAAGCTGCCGAAGGGCTTCGACGCGCTGAGCTACGATCAGTATCGCGCCATCGGCTTTCGCGCGGAGGACACCTGGCTGCGCGACGGGCCGGGACCGTTCCGCATCGAATGGATGCCGCGCGGGTTCCTCTATCGCGATCGTCTCGAGTTCGACGCGGTCGAGGACGAGCAGTCGCTGAGGATCGAGCAGTTCGACCGCTGCTTCGCCTTTCCCGCCGACGTCGCGCCGCCGAAGGACGGAGAGGTGCTGGGGTGGTCGGGCTTTCGCGCCAAGGCGCCGATCAATCGGGCCGACGCGGCGGAGGAGTTCGTCGTCTTCCAGGGGGCGAGCTACTTCCGGGCGGTCGGTCGCGGCAACGTCTACGGCACCTCGGCGCGCGGGCTGGCCATCGCCACGGCGGACCCCAAGGGCGAGGAGTTCCCGCTCTTTCGAGAATTCTGGATCGAGAAGCCGAAGGCCGACGCCAATCTCCTCGTCGTCCACGCGCTGCTCGACGGGCCGAGCGTGACCGGGGCGTTCCGCATCTCGATCGTGCCGGGCGAGACCACCACGACCACGGTCGAGGCGGCGCTCTATCCGCGCGTCGATCTCGACAGGGTCGGCATCGGTTCGCTGACCAGCATGTTCCTGTTCGCCCCCAACGATCGCAAGGGCTTCGACGACTTCCGCCCGGCGGTGCGCGACGCGGAGGGACTCGCGTTCCTGACCGCCTCGGGCGAACACTGCTGGCGGCCGCTCAGCAATCCGCAGACCCTGCAGATGTCGGTGTTCGGCGACACGAACCTGCGCGGCTTCGGCCTGATGCAGCGACAGCGCTCGTTCTTCGACTATCAGGACATGGAGGCGTCCTACGAGAAGCGCCCGAGCGCCTGGGTGGAGCCGCTCGGCGACTGGGGCGACGGCGACGTCATCCTGGTCGAGATCCCCACCAAGGAGGAGATCCACGACAACATCGTCGCCTTCTGGCGCCCGCGCGAGGCGTTGCACAAGGGCGGTGAGTATCTCTTCTCCTACCGCATCCACTGGGGCATGGACGGACCGGTGCGTCACGATCTCGCCCGCGTCGCCTCCACGCTCGAGGGCGGCGACGACGACGAGCGGCTGTTCATCGTCGACTTCGTCGGCAACGGTCTCGACGACGTGAGGCCGCAGGATCTCGTCGCCGAGGTCTCCTGCACGCCCGGCAAGGTGATCGAGCCGGTGATCGAGCCCAATCCTCACACCAAGGGCCAACGTCTCGCCTTCCGGGTGAACGTCGGTTCGGAGGCGCTCGTGGAGATCCGGGCGCGGCTCACGAACGGATCGGCGGCGGCGACCGAGACGTGGCTCTATCGCTGGACGCGCGAGGCGTGACGGCGTCGATCCGACGGGGGCCTCGGCGCGCGCCGGATCACGGCGTCGTCGGGCAGTCGATCCGGGTGTGGGCGCCGGGCGCGTAGGGCACGGCGCGGCCGTTGGTCGTCAGGACGCGGCGCTCGGGCGGGGGGCCGTCGGCGGCGAAGAGGCTCGGGGTCGGCCGGATCCGGGGCGAGGCGATGCGCGCGAGGTCGAGCATCGAGGCGGCGACGTCGGCGGTGGAGACGGGTCGGCAGGCGGCGGCGGCGACGGCGCGGCTCGCGGCCGGGTTCAGCCGGGTGAACTCCGGCGACAGCCAGGCGAGGAGCGGGATCTCCACGTCGAGCGGCTTCAGGTCGCCGAAGCCGTGGCCCTTGGCGTGCGAGGCGTCGTCGTAGAGGCGTTGGCCGTGGTCGGAGAAGTAGACCACGGCGGCGTAGCGATCGCGCGCGCCGACGCGGGCGAGGATCTCGCTCAGGAGCCAGTCGGTGTAGAGGATGGTGCGGTCGTAGTCGTCGACCACCTCGGCGTCGGCGGCGGACAGGCCGGGGTCGGTGTGGACGGCGCGGGCCGGGGGCTCCAGCGGGCGGGTCGCCCAGTCGGCCGGGAAGCGCTGGCGATAGTTGGTGTGGCTGCCGAGGGTGTGCACGACCACGAGCTTGCGCGGGGCGGGATCGGCGAGGGCGTGATCGACCTCGGCGAGCAGGGCGCCGTCGAGCACGGTGTTCCAGAAGCCGAAATTGGTGGTGGCGATGGTCTCGGCCTCGTTCATCAGCAGGCGGATCTCGTTGCCGACGGCGGTGCGGTGGGTGCCCTGGTTGGAGAGCCAGAAGGTGGCGAAACCGGCGGCGCGGAAGGCGGAGACGAAGGAATCGACCGGCTGGGAGGTGCCGTCGCGGGCGGGCGAGGGGAAATAGAACGACTGCGGCAGGCTGAAGCCGGTGGTGGTGGCGGGGCTGACGGCATCGCGGAAGACGATCAGGCCCGGCACCTCGGCCAGCCGCGGCGTGGTCCGGCGGCCGTAGCCGTAGAGGCCCCAGTTGCGGCGGCGCGAGGATTCCCCGACGACGACGACGTAGAGTTCGCTCGGCGCGGGCGGATCGCGCACGATCTCGAACGGGGTGGCGGCGCGGGCGGCGCGCATCATCTGAAACTCGCGGCGGGCGGCGAGCGCGTCGGTGAGGCCGGAGACCGTGCCCTTCATCGGATCGGCGCCGAGCCAGGCCGCCCAGTGCTCGATGATGCGGGTCGGCAGATAGACGTCGTCGGGGCTGCCGGCGACGGCGAGACGGCCGGCGAGCAGGGCGGCGGGGAGGAGGGTGGCGAGGGCGGCGGCGGCGAGACGCGGACGGCGGGACAGGCGATCGAAGCGGGCCTTCAGGACGACCAGGGCGACGAAGAGGGGGGCGATCAGGAGCCCGGCGGCGATGGCGCCGAGGTGTTCGCCGACGAATTCGCGCGCCTCGGTCGGGTCGGTGTAGAGGATCGCCCGGAGCCCGCCGAGCGAGATCAGGCCGCCGAACGACACCAGATGGACGAGCTCGATCAGATTGAGGACGAGCACCACGGCGCCGACGGCGACGAGGACGGCCCGTCCGCGCAGGAGGAGACCGAGGGAGACGTAGAAGCCGAAGGAGAGGGAGAGGGCGAGGAGGTTCGCCACGGTCGGCTTCTGCCAGGCGTAGAGCGCGGCGGGCGCGGCGAGCAGCGCGGCGAGGATCGCCAGGAGGACGAACAGGGCGACGGTGGAGAGCGTGGGGCTCTCGGTGCTCGGGGATGACGACATTCGATCTCCGCTTCCACCTTCGGCGTCGACGAATTCGGCCGGATGAGGGGCTTCGTCGAGGCGTGGAGCGCGGCAGGGATGGCACCGGCGCGGGGGCGTGGTCAAGTGGTTCGCGGGCGGCGGGGCCTCGCGCGGCCTCGGCCGAGGCGCGGGGACCGGGGCGGTATCCTTCGCAGCGACGGAGGGTTAGGATCGGGCGCGGCCGCGACGGGGCGGGCGGACGAGAGGGGTAGCGTCATGGGTGCGACGATCGGGGGCATCGCCGTCATCGTGGTCTGGCTCGCGGGAGCGGCGGTGTGGGGCGTCATGTCGGTCATGAGCACCGCCATGGCCAACGACGCGGGCACGATCGCGCCGGAGCTGCACGCGCGCATGCTGGTCCTGCTGGTGATCGGCGAGGTGCTGGTGGCGATCGCCGGGGTGGCGCTCGGGCTGTCGATCCCGTGGGACGCCAGACACGATCTTCTGATGACGGTGTTCTGGTGGCTGTTCGGCGTCGGTGCGGCGGCCCAGGTGTACGCGATCGGGCGGCTGATGCTCAAACTCGCCTGAGGTGGGCGTCGACGCGGACGGGGATGCGGCGTATCATCGTCTCCGGCGATCGATGTCCCGTGAATTGACGGGCGAGCCGATCGATCGGAGGGGCGAATGAACCTGCGCGATCTGCAGTATCTGTTGGCGGTGGCCGATCTCGGGCATTTCGGGCGAGCGGCGGAGGCCTGCCACGTGTCGCAGCCGACGCTGTCGGGACAGATTCTCAAGCTCGAGGACGAGCTCGGGGTGCGGATCTTCGAGCGGGTCGGGCGATCGATCCGGGCGACGCCGGTGGGCGAGCAGATTCTGGCCCATGCGCGCCGCGCGGTCTCGGCGGCCGACGACATCACCGCGCTGGCGCGGGCGAGCCGCGATCCGCTGGCCGGGCCACTGCGGCTCGGCGTGATCCCGACGCTGGCGCCCTATCTGATGCCGTTCGTGCTGCCGATCGCGGCGGAGGCGCTGCCGGCGGCGCCGCTGATGCTCTACGAGGATCTCACCGCCAATCTGTTGGCGGCGCTGACCGAGGGACGGCTGGAGGCGGCGATCCTCGCCTCCGATCCGGGCGACCCGCGCCTGACCCAGCATCTCCTGTTCGACGAGCCGTTCTGGGTGGTGCTGCCGCCGGGCCATCCGCTGACCGCCAAGGCGACGATCCGAGCGGAGGATCTCGACCCGAAGTCGCTCCTGCTGCTCGCCGACGGGCACTGTCTGCGCGATCAGGCGCTCGACTTCTGCGGCCATCCCGATCGCGGCGAGACGGCGGGGGCGGACATCCGCGCCACCTCGCTCGAGACGCTCCTGCATCTGACAGCGGCCAATTACGGCATCACGCTGGTGCCGCGGCTGGCGGCGGGCAACGAGATCGGCCTGATCGGGCGGCTGGAGGCGCGGCCGCTCGAGGGCGCCAACCACTTCCGCCGGGTACGGCTGGTGCACCGGATCAACACGCCGCGTCAGCAGGCGCTGGCTCTGCTCGCGGCGATGATCCGCAAGGGCGTGCCGGAAGGGGTCGAGCGGTTGGAGGGGTGAGATCAGCGCTCCAGCCGTGCGGGTTTCGGGCCGCGCAGGGAGTTTCCCAGGAACCAGGACGCACCGACGAGATCTTCGGGTGTGAGGTCGGCCTCGATCGCGCGACCGGTCTCGATCAACTCCTGCCGCAGCACGCCCGGCAAGAGGCCGTGGTGGAGCGCGGGGGTGAGGAGGCGGCCGTCGCGCTCGACGAAGAGGTCGGCGCGGGTCGATTCGGTGAGGAAGCCGTCGCGGTTGACGAAGACCATGTCGTCGAGGCCGAGGCTGGCGGCTTCGGCGCTCGCGGCGTCCCAGCGGGCGCGGCGGGTGGTCTTGTGGCGCAGGAAGGGGTCGCCCGCGTCGACGGGATCGCGGGCGAGGCCGACGCGGAGCGGGCGATCGGGCTCGGGGCCGAGCAGCGGCGCGGCGAGCGACGTCGTGCCGTCGCGGGCGAGTTCGATGCGGACGCGGCGCGGGGCGTCGTCGACGAGAGCGGCGACGAGGGCGGCGAGGTCCGTCTCGAGCCGGCTCATGTTCAACGGAAATCCCAACTCGGCGGCGGAGCGAGCGAGGCGGGCGAGGTGAGAGTCGCGGCGAACGAAGCCTTCGCTGCGCGACCAGCGCAGGGTCTCGATCAGGCCGAAATCGCTCGACATGTCCGTGAGAACGCGCCCCTTGAGGAGGGCTTCTTCGTATTCGTTCGTCGGCTTACTGTCGGCGACGATGCCGCCGCCGACACCATAGGTGCCGCTGCCGTCGGCATGGAGCGCGGCGGTACGGATGGCGACGGAGAGGTCGATGTCGCCGTTGGGCGCGAGGGTGCCGACGGCGCCGGTGTAGACGTCGCGCGGGGCGATCTCGAGGCGGCGTATGATCTTCATCGCCATGTGCTTCGGCGCGCCGGTGATCGAGCCGCAGGGGAAGGCGGCGGCGAGGACCTCGGCGGGGCGAACGCCGGGGGCGAGGCGGGCGGTGACGGTCGAGGTCATGGTGTGGAGCGTCGGGTAGGTCTCGACGCGGAAGAGGTCGGGCACCTTCACCGAGCCCTGGACCGCGACGCGCGAGAGATCGTTGCGCATCAGGTCGACGATCATCAGGTTCTCGGCGCGCTGCTTGTCGTCGGCGGCGAGGGCGGCGGCGAGCGCGGCGTCCTCGGCCGGGTCCGCCCCACGTGGGGACGTGCCCTTCATCGGCCGGGTGGTGAGGCGGTCGCCTTCGACGCGCAGGAACAGTTCGGGCGAGACCGAGGCGATGGTCGCCTCGGGCAGGGCGACGAGGGCACCGTGGGCGGCGGGCTGGGCGGCGCGCAGGCTCGCCCACAGCGCGAGCGGATCGCCGGACCAGCGGAAGGCGAGCGGGAAGGTCAGGTTGATCTGGTAGGCGTCGCCCGCGTCGAGGTGATCGAGGACGGTGCGGACACGAGCGACGTGGGCGTCGAGATCGTGGCCGGGGACGAGGTCGGTGATCGGCGGGGCGGCGGGGCGGGCGGCGAGGGCGCGATCGAGATCGGCGCCGGGGACCTCGCGCGGGGCGGCGAACAGGCCGAACCATAAGAGCGGCAGGCGGCGCCGCTCGGGCATCAGCGGCGCGAGATCGGGCTCGAACAGGTAGCCCGCCTCGTAGGAGAGGAAGCCCGCCGCATGGAGGCCGCGGGCGAGCCCGGCCTCGAGCGCGGCGAGGGCGGCGGGGAAGGCTGCGGGGTCGTCGCAGGCGACGATCTCGACCGGATCGGCGAAGAGCCGGGCCGGGCGGCCGGGGGCGAGGCGGTCCTCGACGATCACGAAGGGGCGGGCGAGCCCGGCGAGCGGATCGGCGATCACGGCTCGACTCCGTGCGCGTCCAATCCGGCGCGGTCCATCAGGGCGACGTCGGCGAGGACGTCGCGGGCGGGGCCGTGGCCGACGACGCGGCCGTCCTGGAACAGGGCGGCGTCGTGGGCGAAGCGCCAGGCGAGGGCGACGTCGTGGGTGGTGAAGACCAGGGTGGTGCCGAGTGCCTCGAGATGCTCGAGGGTGGCGACGAGCCGCTTGGCGGAGCGGGCGTCGAGACCGGCGGTCGGCTCGTCGAGCAGCAGGATCTCCGGGCGCATGGCGACCGCGCCGGCGATGGCCGCGCGCTTCTTCTGCCCGAAGGAGAGCATGTGGGTCGGCCGATCGGCGAGGTCGGCGATGCCGACGGCCTCCAGCGCCGCGTCGACGCGGGCGCGGGCCTCCTCGCGCGAGAGGCCGAGGTTGAGGGGGCCGAAGGAGACGTCCTCGGCGACGGTCGGGGCGAAGAGCTGATCGTCGGCGTCTTGGAGGACGAGGCCGACGCGGCGGCGCCAGGCGGCGAGGCCCTTGCGGTCGTGGGCGGTGGGGACGCCGTCGAGGAGGACGCGGCCGGAGGTCGGCCTCAGCGTACCGTTGAGATGCAGGAGGAGGGTGGTCTTGCCGGCGCCGTTGGGGCCGAGGATGGCGAGACGTCGGCCGCGCTCGACGGCGAGATCGACCCGATCGAGGGCGATCAGGCCGCCGGGCCAGATCCAGGTCAGCGCCTCGGCGACGAGCAGGCTCATCGCGCGAGGCCCCCGACCAGGGCGAGGGCGGCGAGGGTGGCGATCACGGCGACGAGACCGGCGGGCGACACCGCGCGCGAGGGCGACAGCACCTCGAGCGCGCCGCCGGTCCAGCCGCGCGCGGCCAACCCGATCTCGAGGCGCCGGGCGCGGTCGAGGGCGCGCGGCAGCAGGTTGGCGGCGAGGGTTCCGGCCGAGCGGATGCGTCGCATCGCGCCGACGTGGCCGAGACGGGCCTCCTGGGCGGCGTTCATGGCGATCGCGGTCTCGCCGAGGAGCAGCAGGAAGCGGTAGGTGAGCAGGGCGATCTCGACGATCTCGGCGGGCAGGCGCAGACGGCGGGCGGCGGCGAGGAGGTCGGTCACCGGCGTGGTCAGCGCCAGGGTGAGGAGCGCGACGATCGCCGCGGTGGAGCGCAGCGCCAGGGCGCTCGCGGCGGAAAGACCGTCGGGGGCGAGGGCGACGCCGCGCGGGCCGATCTCGATCAGCAGGGTGGCGGCGCCGGTGAGGACGAAGCCGAGCGGCCCGGCCAGCGCCAGGAGGAGCGCGCGCGGCGCCACGCCCGCGCCGAGGGTGACGGCGAGGGCGGCGACGACGATCACCGCGAGCGCGGTCGGCCAGGGGGGGGCGAGGAGCGCGACACAGAGGAGACCGCCGGCGAACAGGCCCTTCTCGATGAGGGAGCGGGTGCGCCAGCGGTTGGTGTGAGCGATCCGGTCGATCGGCGTCATGGGGCCTCGGGCTCAGCGGTCGGTGTCGTCGTCGCGACGGCGGGCGCCGTGACGACGGCCGAGGACATAGCCGAGGATGCCGGCGCCGAGCGCGGCCTGAAGGGCGAAGATCGCGCTCTCGATCTCCTTCGACGGCGGGGTCCACAGCGGCTCGGTCCAGCGGCGGTAGCCGGGGTGGTTCTCCTCGATCGCCCTGGAGCCGACGTCGTCGGTGCCGGTGAATTCGCCGGTGATGCCGGGCAGGATCAGCGGCGCGACGACGATCAGCGAGGCGAGGAGCAGCAGCACGATCGAGGCGCGGCGGGAGAGGGCGAGGGGCATGTCAGCGCACTCCTTCGATCGACGCGCCGGGGGCGGCGGCGGGGGTGCGTCCGACCAGCGCGCTCATCACCACGACCACGACCAGACCCTCGGCGACGGCGAGGGGGATCTGGGTGAGGGCGAAGATGCCGGCGAACTTGGCGAAGGCGCCGAGGATGCCGGAGGCGGGATCGGGGAAGGCCAGCGCCAGCTCGAACGAGGTCACGACGTAGGTGGCGAGATCGGCGAGCGCGGCGCCGAGGAAGACGGCGACGGTGGCGGGCAGGCGGGCGGCGGTGGCCGCCTTCCATACCGCCCAGCCGACCCAGGGACCGGCGACGGCCATCGAGAAGACGTTGGCGCCGAGGGTGGTGAGGCCGCCGTGGGCGAGCAGCAGGCCCTGGAACAGCAGCACCAGAGTGCCGATCAGCGCCATGACCGAGGGGCCGAAGGCGATGGCGCCGAGGCCGGTGCCGGTCGGGTGCGAGCACGAGCCGGTGACGCTCGGCAGCTTGAGCGCGGAGAGGATGAAGGTGAAGGCGCCGGCGGCGGCGAGCGTCAGGCGCGCCTCGGGCCGCTCGCGGACGATGCGGCGCAGCGACACCGCGCCGGCGACCACGAAGGGAGCCGACAGAATCGTCCATCCGAGCGCATGCCCGGCGGGGAGAAAGCCTTCCATGATGTGCACGACGTCCACCTCGATGTTCGAACGCGCCGTTCGATACCGCAAGGGAGCCCGCCTCGGCGGATCACTCCGGCACGTCCATCGGGACACCCCGCCCATCGGACGCGAACGACGCTCACACGGACGGCAGGTCTCCTGGCTCGCGGGTCGTCGTGGCTCGGTCGGGCCTTCCCGGTCTCGCGCGCGCCCCGGGTGGAACTCGGGGGCAGACCAGTGGCCGATCGACACGCGCGAGATCCTCGCGCCCGTATCCGGCGGAGCGGGGCCGTCCCCCGAGGTCTCGGGCGACGATCCGCTCCGGTGGCGATCCGAGGGACCGAACCCTCTCCGCTCACAGTTGCGGGGGCAGCCACGGCTTCCCCCGCTCGTCCTCCGGAAGGCGCTCGGCGAGCGAGGCGACACCCGGACGGGCGGGCGACGGTCTCCCGTGTTCCCTTTTCACCTCGGCCGCGATGCGGCGCGAGGAACCATCCGTCGTCACGGTAACCATGCCCGACGCGGCGACGCAAGGGGCAAGCACCGCGTCGATCGGCGGAGGACGGGGCGGCTTCGCCCGTCTCCCGCGCGGTTCGATCGGGCACTTGACCGATTCGGTTGACGAGACCGGTCGAGATCGTGTTCGCTCGCGCCATGATCGCGAACCGGCAGGGACGAACGGCGAGAGGCGTGGCGGCGGTGCTCCTGGCACTGGCGACGATGCTGGTCGGCTTCGCCCATCGGCCGATGCCGGGCTTCCCGACCGCCGAGGAGATCGTGTCCGGCGCCGGGCTCGCCTTCGGCAACTACTGCGCCGCGCCGTCGTCGTCGGACGAGGCGGGGGCGAAGATCGCGGTCGAGCGGCCGTGTCCGGCCTGCGTGCTGCAGGCGGCGCCGGGGCTCGGTGCCGTCGCCGAGATCGTGCTGCCCTCGCCCGAGGATCGGGTGATCGGGCGGACCCGTGTCGCGGATCGGATCGCGCGGGCGGTGGCGACGCCGACGGCGCGGGCGCGCGGACCGCCGGTCCGCGCCTGACGGGCGAGCCCCGTCGTGGTCGCGAGGGCGGGCGAGGCCCGTCCGCGACCGAGGTCCTCCATACACGTTCCGATTCCCCAGGCGGTTCCCTCGCGGGCCTGCGACGCGTCGTCGAGGCTCCGGTCCCGCCGGTCCCAAGAAAGACCGTACCCATGAAGATCGCTCGTTTCCTCACCCTCGGCGCCGCGCTCGTCCTCTCCACCGGTCTCGCCTCGGCGCGCGACTACACCGTCGGATCGCTCGAGATCGCGAATCCCTGGAGCCGGGCCACGCCGACCGGCGCGCCGGTCGCGGGCGGGTTCGCGGCCATCACCAACAAGGGCACGACCGCCGATCGCCTGCTGGCGGCCTCCGGCGACGTCTCCGACAAGGTCGAGATCCACGAGATGGCGGTGATCGACGGCGTGATGAAGATGCGCCCGCTCGACAAGGGCATCGAGATTCCGGCCGGCGGCAAGCTCGAGCTGAAGCCTGGCTCCTACCACGTCATGTTCATCGGCCTGAAGAAGCCGCTGGTGAAGGGCGACGTGATCAAGGGCTCGCTCACCTTCGAGAAGGCGGGCAAGGTCGCCGTCGAGTTCAACGTCGAGGAGATGGGTGCCAAGACCGCTCCGGGCGCGATGCAGCATCAGGGGCACTGATCGCTCCCCTCTCGTCGCCGACGCGTCTTGCGAAAACGAAGGGCGGGCTCCTCGCGGGGCCCGCCCTCTTCGTCGGTTCGGTCCGGCGCGTCAGCGCGGGCGGGTGAGGATCGGGAAATAGACGATCGCGAAACCGGCGAAGGCGACGAGCCAGCCGGCGACGGCGAGATGGAGGAAGACCATCTGGGCCGGGCCCACCCCCATGGCGATGCGGGCGAAGGTGGCGACGAGGCCGCCGAGGTAGAGCGCGGAGACGGCGCGACCGGCGTGGAGCGGGCGGCCGGTGTGGCCGAGGCTGGCGCGGGTCATCACGGCCAGGGTCATCAGGCCGACGGCGCCGACGGTCCAGGCGTGGAGGGCGGCGGAGCGGGCGAGGGGCAGGCCGAGCAGGCTCGCGCCGAGCAGCAGGAAGCCGAGGCCGACGAAGAGGTAGCCGACGTGGAGGACGAGCACGAGCTTCTCGTCCCAGGTGCGCCAACCGGCCCAGCGGGCGAGGCGGGCGAGATTGGCGAGACCGCCGACGAGGAGGGCGAGGCCGGTGAGACGCGCGTCGGGCAGCGCCACCCACAGGGCGAGGGCGGCGGTGGTGATCGCGCTCACGGCGGTGTCGAAGCGGCCGAAGGGGATGGCGAGGCGACCGGGCGGGCGGGTGCGCAGCCAGTTGAGGGTGAAGCTCGGGACGATGCGGCCGCCGATCACCACCACCAGGATGACGAGCGCGGCGATGCCGATACGGGTGCCCCAGGCGGCGGTGCCGAAGAGGATGGTCTCGGCGTGGAAGACGGCGTTGCCGAGCGCGGCGGCGGCGACCAGGGCGACGACCTTGAGGTTGCGCGTGTTGCGACCGGCCCAGACCTCGCGGGCGGCGACGAAGGTGAGACCGGCGAGGAAGAGGAGGTCGATCACGGCGGCGGGCACGGCGCCGATCCACGCGGAGACGAGCACCGCGAGGCGGCCGAGCGCCCAGGCGATCACCAGCGCCAGCAGCGGGCGACCGACCACCGGCAGGCGCCCGGTCCAATTGGGCACGGCGGTGAGCAGGAAGCCGGCGACGGCGGCGGGGGCGTAGCCGTAGAGCAGTTCGTGGACGTGCCAGTCGAGGGGCGAGAAGGCGGTGGGCAGGGCGATACGGCCCTCCCACAGCGGCAGCCAGACGGCGACGGCGATCGCCGCCCAGGCGGCGGCGAACAGGAAGAACGGGCGGAAACCGGCGGAGAGGAGCGCGGGGCCGCGATGGGCGCGCATGCGTTCGGCGGTGGTGGCCACGAGGCGGCTCCTTCGGCTGTCGGGTTCGAACTTTGGTGCGATTTCTCGGGTGTGATGTCACGTCGGCGCGCGTCCGCCCTTGATTCAGGGCAAGACGACGGGTTCTGTGTTGCGCGAAGTACGAGCATCGGCCGCGCGAGCGACCAGGACCACGCCGGGGACCTTCATGACCGAGATCAATTCCGCTGCCCAGCCCCTGCCGATCGGCGTCGTGACGGTGTCGGACCGCGCCTCGCGCGGCATCTACCAGGATCTGTCGGGGCCGGCGATCGAATCCTATCTGGCCGAGGTGCTGGCGACGCCGTTCCGCATCGAGAAGCGCATCGTCGAGGACGAGCAGGGGCTGATCGAGGCGGCGATGATCGAGCTCGTCGACGTCGCCGGTTGTTCGCTGGTGGTGACGACCGGGGGTACGGGACCGGCGCCGCGCGACGTGACGCCCGAGGCGCTCGTCGCGGTCTGCGATCGGATGATGCCGGGGTTCGGCGAGGCGATGCGGGCGAAGAGCCTGACGATCGTGCCGACGGCGATCCTGTCGCGCCAGGAGGCGGGCCTGCGCGGCACCGCGCTGATCATCAATCTGCCCGGCAAGCCCTCGGCGATCCGCGACTGCCTCGACGCGGTGATGCCGGCGGTGCCCTACTGCATCGATCTGGCCGGCGGCTACCGGCTGGAGACCCGCCCCGAGCGCATGGTCGCGTTCCGGCCGAAGGGGGCGTGAGGCGATGGCGTTCGACGTCGACGAACCGATCCTGGCGGCGTTGGTCTACGCCACCGGCGAGGGCGCGGTGATGGGACGGCTCGCCGAGGCGGCGCTGGCGAGCGGGCTCGACGCCGCGGGCATGATCCAGCACGACGAGCGGCGGCCCGAACGGCGGCGCTGCGACATGACCCTGGTCGATCTCGGCTCGGGGCGGCGGATCGCGCTGTCGCAGGACCGGGGCAAGGACGCGCGCGGCTGTCGGCTCGATCACGCCGCGCTCGAGGAGGCGGCCGGTCTGGCGCTGGCGGCGCTCGAGGGGGCGGATCTGCCCGACGTGTTGATCCTGTCGAAGTTCGGCAAGCGCGAGATCGAGGGCCACGGCTTCCGGCAGGTGGTCGAGCGGGCGGTCGAACTGGGCGTGCCGCTGCTGGTCGGGGTGACGGCCGATCACGTCGAGGGCTTCCGCGCCTTCGGCGGCGGGCTGGAGCAGGTGCTCGAGAGCGAGGGGCAGGCGGGTGCGCTGATCGCGACTCTCGCGGCCCGGCGCAACGCCGCCTGAAGCGGTGGGCCGCTCGATTCTCGTGTGGGGATTTACTTCAACCGAGATGAAAAAGGCGAGTCGCGAGAATCGCTTGAGCACCGTGCCTCATGCGTCGATTCCGCGACCTCTTGTTCCGATTCACGCGCGCTCGAGGCCGTCGTGGGAGATCCGCGCGGCGTGTTCGGCGACGGTGCGGCCGGCGACGATCCGGTCCGGCGCGATCTCGGCGAGCGGCACCAGCACGAAGGCGCGCTCGGTGAGGAAGGGGTGGGGCAGGATCAGGCCGGGCTCGTCGAGGCTCACGCCGTCGACGTCGAGCAGGTCGAGATCGAGGGTGCGCGGACCCCACTTCGCCTCGCGGCGGCGGCCGAACTCGATCTCGATCCTCAGGCAGAGGTCGAGGAGGGCGCGGGGCGAGAGATCGGTCTCGGCGCGGACGCAGGCGTTGAGGAAGGGCGGCTGGTCGGTCACCCCCCACGGTGGCGTCCTCCAGTTCGAGGAACGCGCGAGGATCCTCACACCGGACTTCTCGAGTCGTTTCAAGGCCTCGTCGAAGGTCGTTGCGACGTCGCCGAGGTTGCCGCCGAGCCCGATCAGCGCATCAGCCATCGCGGCGGCGCTCGATCTCGATGGCGACGCCGTCGAGGATGGTGGGGATCGGCGCGGCCGGCTTCTCGACCCGCACCGTGACGGTGTGGATCTGGTGATACGTGTGGAGGATCTGCTTTGCGATGACCTCGGCCAGCGCCTCGATCAGCGAGAAGCGGCGCTCGGTCGCCACGTCGACGACGATCTTGGCGAGGCGATCGTAGGAGACGGTGCGCTTCCAGTCGTCGGCCTCGGCGGCGGGGCGCAGATCGAGGCGGCAGTCGAGCGAGACGTAGAAGCGCTGGCCCAGCCGTTCCTCCTCGGGGTGGATGCCGTGATAGGCGTAGACGGCGATGCGGGTCAGGACGATGCGGTCGGTCACGGGCGCGCTCCGAGGACGGCGTCCGCCGTGCGGGCGGCGTGGACATGGGGAAGGACGTCGTGGACGCGCAGGATGGCCGCGCCGTTCACGATGCCGAGGACGTTGGTGGCGATGGTGCCGGCGAGGCGTTCGCCCGTCGGCACGTCGAGGATGCGGCCGATCATCGACTTGCGCGAGGTGCCGAGCAGGATCGGGCGGCCCAGGGCCCTGAGCTCGCCGAGGCGGGCGAGGCTCTCGAGGTTCTGCTCGTGGGTCTTGCCGAAGCCGATGCCGGGATCGATCACCACGTCGGCCTCGGGGATGCCGACGCGCACGGCGATCTCGAGGGATCGCTCGAAGTAGGCGATCTGATCGGCGATCACGTCGAGGGCCGGGTCGATCTCGTCGCGATTGTGCATGACGATCACCGGGGCGCGGTGGTCGGCGGCGACGCGGGCGATGTCGGGATCGCGGGTGAGGCCCCAGACGTCGTTGAGGACGGTGGCGCCGGCGGCGAAGGCGGCGCGGGCGGTGGTGGCCTTGAAGGTGTCGATCGAGATCGGCACCGAGGTCTCGCGGGCGAGGCTGGCGATCAGCGGCACGACGCGGGCGATCTCCTCCTCGGCGGCGACGGGCGTGTGGCCGGGTCGGGTCGATTCGCCGCCGACGTCGAGCAGGTCGGCGCCCTCGGCGGCCATGGTCAGGGCATGGTCGAGACCGGCGTCGAGCGCGTTCCAGCGACCGCCGTCGGAGAAGCTGTCGGGCGTGGCGTTGAGGATGCCCATGATCAGGGTGCGGCGCCCGAGATCGGGCAGGAGACGGGCGAGGGCGCTCGGAGCCGTCGGGGCGGCGTCGGGGCGGGTCATGGCGGGCCTTCTCGCGGGAACGGTGCCGGTCTTGCGACGATCGCTCACCTCTAGCGCCGAGTGGGCCGAAGCGCGAGAGGGGGCGCCGGGAAATCGGTGTTCGCGGTGAACGTGAACTTCGCACGGCGAGCGGAAGTTCAGGTGGAGAGTCCGGTCGTGTTCAAGTGGAGAGTCCGGCCCGGCGGCCTCGCGATCCGATTTCGCTCCGCTGATCATCTCGTTCGATCACAAGGACGAAACGTCGTTTCGCCTGGTAGGGGAGCGCGTCAGCCGACGGCGAGGACGCGGGCGCGGAGGGCTTCGGCGAGCGCGCGCGGGGCGACCTCGAACACGGCGCGCGGGGTGCCGGCGGCGGCCCAGACGGTGGGGTGGTCGAGCAGGTCGCGGTCGATCAGCACGGTGAGGGCGGAGGCGTGGCCGAAGGGCGGGACGCCGCCGATGGCGTAGCCGGTGAGGGCGCGGACGTCGTCGGCGTCGGTGCGCTTCAGCGCCTCGCCGAGTTCGGCGGCGACGGCCTTCTCGTCGACGCGATTGGCGCCGGAGACGAGGAAGAGATAGGGCGCGCCGGTGGCGCGGCCGCGAAAGACCAGCGACTTGGCGATGCGGGCGACCGTGCAGCCGCAGGCGGCCGCGGCCTCCTCGGCGGTGCGGGTCGAGGCGGGCATCTCGACCACCACGACGTCGAGACCGAGGGCGTGGGCGGCCTCGGCGACGCGGACGGCGCTCTCGGGCAGGGCGGTCACTCGGCGGCGTCCTGATCGGGCAGGAGGCGCGAGCGGGAGATCTCGACGATGCCGGAGGCGGCGTCGCGGAAGCCGCGTTCGATGCGGGTGGTGCGCCAGGCGCCGGGCGTGCCGTCGATCTCGAACAGGTTCCAGCCGGCGCCGCGGCGCTCGGACCCCGGGTTGCGCGAGGCGGAGGGAACGCCGACCAGCGGCACCGGGCGATCGCGGCCCTCGAGCCATTCGACGGTGGCGCGGTGGGTGTGGCCGTGCAGGATCAGCTCGGCGCCGTGGGCGCGGATCACCTCGCGCATGCGCGACGTGCCGATCAGACGTCCGGCCCAGTGGTCGGGCCTGCGGGCTGGGGGGTGATGGATCAGCACCACGCGGTAGAGACCGTCGTGGGCAGCGTGATCGAGCATCTCGGCGAGGCGCAGCGCCTGTCCGGCGTCGAAGCGGCCGGTGGCCATGAACGGCGGGGTGACCTCGGCGGACGAGAGGCCGATCACCGCGACCGGGCCACGGCGGCGCACGAACGGCCAGTGTCCGGCCTGGACGCCGTCGCCGCGCACGAAGGGCGCCCAGGCCTCGGCGGCGCGGTGGAGCGCGCCGGGGACGTAGGCGTCGTGGTTGCCGGGTACGGCCGAGACGTCGCGGCCGGGGCCGAGGCTCGCCAGCCAGCGGCGGGCGGGCTCGAGTTCGGCGTCGAGGGCGATGTTGACGATGTCGCCGGTGACCACGGTGTGATCGGGGGCGTGGGCGCGCAGGTCGGCGACGATCTGATCGAGCACGACCGGGCGCATGCCGCCGCGACCGCGATTGAGGCGCCAGTTGATGTAGCCGAGCACGCGCTTGCCGACGAGTTCGCGCAGGCGAACTTCGGGCAGCGGTCCGAGATGGGGATCGGAGACGTGGGCGAGGCGAAACATGATGGCGGAGGAACTAGCCTCGCAACGGGCTCACGTCCAGCACTCGCACGAGGAAAAAGACGAGAGGCGGGGACACCATGGGTCACGGCCCGTGGAGGGCGTCCTCGTCGTCTCGGCAATCGGCGGGCGGATCAGGCCCAGCCGAAGGTCTTCAGGATCGCGGCGACGCGCGGATCGGTGAGGTCGAGCGCCGGCTTCCAGGTATAGGCGGCGGGACGAGCCTTGCGGCGGAAGAAGGAGAACATCGGATCACTTTTCGTACCAGACCGGCCGGGGCCGTCGATGCATCGAGCAAACGACGACGAGACCCTCGATCCCTCGCGGATCGGGGCGCGGCAGCCTGCGAGACTTCGGACGCCGCTCTTCTAGGCAGATGCCGAAAATCGCGCCAGTCCCGACCGCGGCGGGCCGCCATGCGTCGGGCGCATGACGTCGGCGTCCGAGGGCGCCCGAGGAGACCGGCTCGCGACGCGGCGCCGGGGAGGCGGACTTGCGCCGTCCCGGTCGGGCGTGCTACCGGGCGGGCGGCCCCGAGGAGGGGTTCCGACGAGAGACGAGCGATGACCGGGTGCACGCGCCTGATGCGACGACGAACGGACCGACGTGGATCGACCCACGCTGTCGTCGCGCCCGTTCGCGCGTGAGACCGACACCGGTTCGACCGGCGCGGTCGACGCGTCGCAGCGCGGGCCGCGCGACGCCTCGCCCGACGCACCGGAACCGGATCTTCCTCTCATGACCAAGTCTCATCCCCTCATACGGCCGGAGACGGCCGCCGATCAGGACGCCATCGAGGCGCTGCACGACCACGTGTTCGGACCCGGCCGGTTCGCGCGCACGGCGGCGCGGCTGCGCGAGGGCGTCGCCGCCGACCCCGAGCTGTCGCTGGTGGCGACGATCGACGAGCGCCTCGCCGGGTCGGTCAAGATCACGCCGATCCACATCGGCGCCGCGCCGGCGCTGTTGCTCGGGCCGCTCGCGGTCGATCCCGACTTCGAGAACCGGGGGATCGGGCGGGCGCTGGTGCGGGCGACGATCGCGGCGGCGAAGGCGCGCGGCCACGAGCTGATGCTGCTGGTCGGCGACGCGCCCTACTACGGGCCGCTCGGCTTTCACGCCGTGTCGCCGCAGAAGGTGCGGCTGCCGGGGCCGGTCGATCCGCGCCGGGTGTTGTTGGCCGAGCTGGTCGAGGGCGCGGCGGGGCGGGCCGAGGGGCCGGTCGGGCCGGGGCGCTGAGCGAGCTGGCGCCCCACCTGCCCGAGGCGGTCTACCGG
>JBEOKB010000296.1:0-9603 GCA_040275425.1 Siculibacillus sp.
GCGCTCGCCCTTGGCGCCGATCAGGGCGCGGACGGCGGCCTCGACCGCCTCGTCGGAGAGCCCGGCCAGCGCGGTGGCGGCGCCGAGGCCGACCATGTTGACGCGTCCGCCGTCGACCGAGGCGGCGAGGGCGGCGAAGGGGAACTCGACCACGCGGGCGCCGGTGGCGGCGAGGATCGGCGGGACGGCGCCGGCCTTGGGATCGCACAGGATGACGCTCGCGGCGTCGAGCGGGATCTCGGGGGCGAAGCGGTGGACGTTGTCCCAGTCGAGGGCGATCAGGCAGTCGAACCGGTCGGGCTGGGCCTCGATCGGGGTCGGGCCGATCTCGATCAGGGCGGCCGCCTCGCCGCCGCGCACCTGGGCGCCGGACAGTTTGGTCATCAGACCGTAGTGGCCGTCGCGGGCGGCGCCCGAGAGCAGAGTGGATCCCGCGGTGATGGCACCGGTGCCGCCGCTTCCGGCGATGACGATGGCCACCGACTTTCGCTTCGTCGACATCGAAACGTTCCTCTCCGGCCGTCTGGTGCGGCCTTCGTCGTTCACGTGGTGAGACGCGCTGAACAGGTGAGCCGAACCGGCGCGGCGGCGCAACGGCCTCGCGAAACGGTTCGGAACCCCCCGTGTCTGGCATGCGTCCCGCGCCCACTCTTTGACTTGGAGCAAATGGACGGCCTCTTATTACACATTTCTCATACAACTTCGAGTGAACGGCGGTTCGGCGGGAGCGGGCGGTAGGGATTCGTCAACCATTGCGGCGAAAGACGCGGGCGCGGCGCGGCGTGATTAACGACTTCTCGACGGCGAAGGAGGATTTTGAAGGCTTCGAGGGATGCGAAGGCCCGAGCCGCCGATGGTGCGGGGCCGCGTCCCGCCGAGCGCTTCCCGCGCGTCGGGGCGGGCTCGGTCGTCGCTTCACGAGGAGGTACGCACTTGTCTCTGGTCACCTTCGCCCGCCGGGCCGCTTCCGCCGTCGCCGTCATGGTGGTCGCAGCCGGGGTCTCCGCGTGTTCGAGCAGCTACCAGGACACCTCCGACTACGTCTCGCCGATCGCCGCCACACCGGCGCCGCCGCCGGTGGTGCCGGTGTCGACCGGCGCTGCGGCGCCGACGCGGGGCAGGCTGCCGCTGCTGCCGCCGGTGCCGGAGGAGGAGGCGAGCCGCGGTCTGCCGCCGGTGACGGTGGCGACGCTGCTGCCGCCGCCGCCGGTGGTGCGCTGAGTCCTCTGTCCTTCGCCTCTCACGGGGCCGTCGCGCAATTCCGGCGCGTCTCGCATCGACCGCCTTCGTCACCGCGAACACCGGCGTCGTCCCCGGCGAGCGGAGCGAGGGAAGGGGACCCATCGGTCTCTCGACCCTCGCAGAGGCCGATGGGTCCCCTTCCCCTCCGCTTCGCTCCGGCCGGGGGTGACGGCTTGCGGCTCGTGCGAACGCCGAACCCAAACGGCCACGATCGATCCCTCCGTCGAACGCGCGGGCCGTCTTTGCGGCCTCTTCGCCCGCGTGATAGTCACGGGACGCAGGGCCGACACGGCGGAGAGGCGAATTGAACGATACCCCGCGCATCGCCGAGGTGGTGAAGGAACGCGCGCGCGACGCGGTCACGCGCGCGTGGGCGGGGGTGCGTCTGGTCGCGCGGCGACGGGCACGGCGGCGGCGGCTCTCGGGGCCGGCGATCGAATCCCCGAGCTTCGTGCTGGCGGTCGGCCTCGTCACGGCGCTGGCGGCGATCAAGCTGCTCGATCCGATCCTGCGCGCTCATCCCGGCATCACCGACGGCTCGTTCGCCGATCGGGTTCTCACCGCGCTGACCTCGTTCGGCGAGGGGGTGGAGATCATGGTCGGGGCGGGGGTGACGGCGATCGCGATCGCGGCGCTCGATCCGGCCGGGCTGACGCGACGGGTGCGTCACGGTCTCGTGCAGACGGCCGGGCTCGCCGTCTTCGCCTTCGTCTCGGTCGCCGGCAGCGGGCTGGTCACGGCGCTGATCAAGAACCTCTACGGGCGGGCGCGGCCGACCAATCTGCTCGGTGAGAGCGTGTTCCAGCTGCACGCCTCCGCCTTCACCTCGAAATTCGCCGCCTTCCCCTCGGGCCACGCCACCACTGCGGGGGCGAGCGCGGTGGTGTTGGCGCTGATCTTTCCGCGCTTCAAGGGAACGATCCTGGCGTTCGGCGCGGTGGTGGCGCTGACGCGCATCATGCTCGCCGCGCACTTCCCCTCGGACGTGGCGGCGGGCTTCGCGATCGGGGCGGCGTTCACGCTCGCCACCGCGCGGCTCCTCGCCCGGCGCGGCGTGGTGTTCGAGACCGACGCCGAGGGCGCGTTGAGGGTGCGGGCGGCGGCCCGCCCGGCGGCGTGGTTCGATCACCTCGCCGCGGTGATCGCCGCGGCGAAGCGGTGAGTTCTCAGCCGATCGCGCGCAGGCGATCGAAGCCGCGTGCGAGATCGGCGATCAGGTCGTCGACGTCCTCTAGGCCGATCTGCAGGCGCACCAACGGCCCGGAGGCCCGCCACGGCGTCGCCGTGCGCACGGGCACCGGATCGGCGAGGATGGCCAGGCTCTCGAAGCCGCCCCAGGAATAGCCCAGCCCGAACAGATCGAGCCCGTCGAGGAAGGCTTCGACCGCCTCGGCCGACACCGGCTTCAGCTCGATCGCGAACAGGCCGGAGGCGCCGGCGAAGTCGCGCTTCCAGATCGCGTGATCGGGGTGCGAGGGCAGGGCGGGGTGGAGCACGCGGGCGACCTCGGGCCGTTCCTCCAGCCATTCTGCGACGCGCAGCGCGCTCTCGCCGTGGCGGGCGAGGCGCACGGCCATGGTGCGGGCGCCGCGCAGGGCGAGATACATGTCGTCCGGCCCGGTGAACATGCCCATGTCGCCGTGGGTCGACTTGACCGCCTTCCAGGCGCGCGGGCCGGCGGCGATGGTGCCGAGAAGCGCGTCGGAATGGCCGACGACGTATTTGGTCGCGGCCATGATCGAGACGTCGACGCCGTGATCGAGCGGGCGGAACAGGAGCGGCGTCGCCCAGGTGTTGTCCATCAGCACGATCGGGCGTGCGTCGCCGAGGCGGTCGAGGGCGGCGGTGATCGCGGGGACGTCGGGGATCTCGAAGGTGAGCGAGGCGGGGGCCTCGAGGAAGACGGCGCGGGTGTTCGGGCGGAGGAGATCGGCGATCCCGGCGCCGACCCGAGTGTCGAAATAGGTGGTCTCGACGCCGAATCGCTTCAGCACGCCGTCGGCAACGTGGCGGGTGGGGCCGTAGACGCCGTCCATCACCAGGACGTGGTCGCCCGCGCCGACCACCGACATCAGCGCGAGCGCACAGGCGGAGGCGCCCGACGGGGTCAGCACCACACCCTCGGCGCCCTCGAGCTCGCCGATCAGGCCCTCGAGCGCCTGGGAGGTCGGCGTGCCGCGGCGGCCGTAGGTGTACTTGGCGGGGACGGCGGCGCGTCCCTTCATCTGGGCGACGCTGTCGAACAGGACCGTCGATGCGTGGATCACCGGGGGATTGACGAACTGACGGGTCTCGGAGGCTCGACCGGCATGGGCGAGGCGGGTCGCGGGGGCATGGGTGCGGCCGAATTCCGGGCGATCGGTCATGACGGGATCCAATTTTCTCTATTCGGTCTCGGAGTGAATGAATTTCGCGCTGCACATAGGCATTAACACGAAGACTCCCCCTTGACCGTGGGTCGGCTTCGGTCTGTGATGCGCCGAAGCTCGGGTCGAGCGCTACCTTAGTGCATGACGTCGGTGATCGCGAGACGGGGGCTCGGGACGTGCCGACGGAATGTGCCGTGGGATCGGCGCTCGAACGAGACGACGGCTTGCAACGGGCGACCCTCCGTGGGGTCGGAGCCCTCAGACAAAAGGCGTGAAAATGACGAGCAAGATGATCTACGCGGCCTTCGGCGCCGCTCTCGCCGCCTCGGTGACCGGCGCCTCGGCCGGTACGCTCGACGACGTCAAGGCGAAGGGCTTCGTCCAGTGCGGCGTCAACACCGGCCTGCCGGGCTTCTCGGTGTCGGACGCCAAGGGCGAGTGGAAGGGTCTCGACGCCGACTTCTGCCGGGCGGTGGCCGCCGCGATCTTCAACGACGCCTCCAAGGTCAAGTACACGCCGCTGTCGGCCAAGGAGCGCTTCACCGCGCTGCAGTCGGGCGAGATCGACCTCCTGTCGCGCAACACCACCTGGACCATGTCGCGCGACACCAAGCAGGGCAAGTTCGCCGGCGTGATGTACTACGACGGCCAGGGCTTCATGGTGCGCAAGTCGCTCGGCATCACCTCGGCCAAGCAGCTGGGCGGCGCCACCGTCTGCACCCAGACCGGCACCACCACCGAGCTGAATCTCGCCGACTACTTCCGCACCAACAAGCTCGAGTACAAGCTCGTCTCCTTCGAAAAGGAGACCGAAGTGGTCAAGACCTACGACAACGGCGGTTGCGACGCGATCACCACCGACGCCTCGGGCCTCTATGCCGAGCGTCTGCAGCTGGTGAAGCCGGACGATCACGTCGTTCTGCCGGAGATCATCTCCAAGGAGCCGCTCGGCCCGATGGTGCGCCAGGGCGACGACGCGTGGTTCAACGTCGTGAAGTGGACCTACTTCGCGCTGGTGGCGGCGGAAGAGGCGGGCGTCAACTCCAAGAACGTCGACGAGATGCTCGCCAAGACCGAGAATCCCGAGATCAAGCGTCTGCTCGGCAAGGACGGCAACTTCGGCACCGACATCGGCCTGACCAACGCCTGGGCGCTGCAGATCGTCAAGCTCGTCGGCAACTACGGCGAGGTGTTCGAGCGCAACGTCGGCGTCGATACGCCGCTGAAGATCTCGCGCGGCATCAACGCGCTGTGGTCGAAGGGCGGCCTGCAGTACGCCCCGCCGATCCGCTGATCGACGGGCGACGGCGCGGGGGGCCTCCCGCGCCGTCGTCGTCTCGATCGAACGGTGACGCAGGAACGGGGGCAGGGGCATGGCAACGGCCGAGACGGAGACGGGGCGCGATCCGCACGCGCGTCCATCGATCGCGTGGCATCGCGATCCGTGGGTGCGCGGCATGGTGTTTCAGGTTCTGACGCTGCTGGTCGTCGTGGCGATCGGCTGGATGATCGTCGCCAACACCGCCGCCAATCTCGAGCGACTGCACTACGGCCACGGCTTCGGCTTTCTGACCACCACCGCCGGTTTCGACATCAATCAGACCCCGATCGCCTATCCGCGTGATTCCACCTACGGCCGAGCGCTGATGGTCGGGCTCGCCAACACCGCCATCGTCGCGGTGATCGGCATCGTCATCGCCACGATCGTCGGCTTTCTGGTCGGCGTCGGGCGGTTGTCGAAGAACTTCGTCGTCTCGCGGCTGTGCACGGCCTATGTCGAGACGCTGCGCAACATTCCGGTGCTGCTGCAGATCTTCTTCTGGTACTTCGCCGTGCTCGGCGTGATGCCGCTGCCGCGCAATTCGCTGCAGCCGATCCCGGGCTGGGTCTACGTCAACAATCGCGGCATCTATCTGCCCGAGTTCCAGTTCGGCGGCTTCGCCGGATGGGGGATCGTGATCGCGCTGGTGATCGGCGTGGCGGCGACGATCCACGTCTCGCGCTGGGCGCGTCGGCGTCAGGCGGCGACCGGTCTGCAGTTTCCGGTCGGCCGGGTGGGCACGGCGCTGATCCTCGGCCTGCCGTTCCTGGTGTTCGCGGCCTCGGGCTTCGATCTGACCCTGGTGGCGCCGAAGAAGTCGACCTTCAACATCTCCGGCGGCATGGAGATCATCGCCTCGGCGGTGGCGCTGACGGTGGCGCTGGCGCTCTACACGGCGGCGTTCATCGCCGAGGTGGTGCGCGGCGGCATTCTGGCGGTGGCGCACGGACAGACCGAGGCGGCGCGCTCGCTCGGGCTCTCGCCGGGGCAGACGCTGCGGCTCGTGGTGGTGCCGCAGGCGATGCGCGTGATCGTGCCGCCGCTGACCAACCAGTATCTCAACCTCACCAAGAACTCGTCGCTGGCGGTGGGCATCGGCTACCCCGACCTCGTGTCGGTCGGCGGCATCGTGCTCAACCAGTCGGGTCAGGCGATCGAGGTGATCGCCATCTGGATGGCGATCTATCTGACCATTTCGGTCGGCACCGCGATGGTGATGAACGCCTGGGATCGCGCCAACGCGATCGTGGAGAGGTGAGCCGATGAGCGACGCGTCCGTTTCCGGCGGCTTCGTCCGCACCTCGCTCGTCCCGCCGCAGGCGCCGCCGTCCTCGGTGGTGGGGTGGGGGGCGTGGATGCGCACCCATCTGTTCGGCAGCATCGGCGACGCGGCGCTGACCGCGCTCGGCGTAATCATCACGGTCGCGGTGGTGTGGTCGGTGGTCGACTTCGCGCTGATCCGAGCGGTGTGGACCGGCGACACCGGCGAGGTGTGCCGGGTGGCCGACGTCGGGGCGTGCTGGCCCTACGTCAAGGCGTTCTGGGAACAGTTCATGTTCGGGCGCTATCCGGCGGCGGAGCGGTGGCGGGCGTGGGTGGTGTTCGCCGCGTTCTTCGGCCTGCTGGCGCCGCTGATGATCCCGAAGGTGCCGTTCAAGCGGCTCAACGCGGTGATGTTCTTCGTCGCGCTGCCGGTCTTCGCCTACTTCATGCTGTGCGGCGGCTCGTTCGGGCTGGTGCCGGTCGAGACCACGATGTGGGGCGGCATGCTCGTCACCATGGTGGTGGCGGTCACCGGCATCGTGTGCTCGCTGCCGATCGGCATCGTGTTCGCGCTCGGGCGGCGGTCGAAGATGCCGGTGGTGCGGATGCTGTCGATCGTGTTCATCGAGTTCTGGCGCGGCGTGCCGATGATCACGGTGCTGTTCATGGCGTCGAACATGCTGCCCTTGTTCATGCCGGAGGGCGTCGACGTCGACAAGCTGGTGCGCGCGCTGGTGGGCGTGGCGATCTTCACCGGCGCCTATCTGGCCGAGACGATCCGCGGCGGCCTCGCGGCGATCCCCAAGGGGCAGTACGAGGGGGCGATGGCGCTCGGGCTCGGCTACTGGCGGATGATGGGCTTCATCATCATGCCGCAGGCGCTGAAGCTGGTGATCCCGGGCATCGTCAACTCGTTCATCTCGCTGTTCAAGGACACCACCCTGGTGCTGATCGTGTCGATCTTCGACCTGCTCGGCATGATCCAGGCGTCGCGCAACGACCCGATCTGGTCGGCGCCGACCACCGGCGCCACCGGCTATCTGGTGGCGGCGATCGTCTTCTGGATCTTCTGTTTCGGCATGAGCCGCTATTCGCAGTGGATGGAGCGCCGTCTGGCGACCGGACACAAGCGCTGACCTTCGAGGACCGACGCATGACCAACACTCTCGTGAGCGAAGCCGCCGTGTCGGGGACCGCCGCCTCTTCGGGGACGGCGGTGCAGATGATCGGCGTCAACAAGTGGTACGGCGACTTTCACGTGCTCAAGGACATCGATCTCCAGGTCCGCAAGGGCGAGAAGATCGTGATCTGCGGTCCGTCGGGGTCCGGCAAGTCGACGATGATCCGCTGCATCAACCGGCTGGAGGAACATCAGACCGGGCGCATCATCGTCGACGGCACGGAGCTGACCGAGGATCTGAAGCGGATCGACGAGATCCGTCGCGACGTCGGCATGGTGTTCCAGCACTTCAACCTCTTCCCCCACCTGACGATCCTCGAGAACTGCACGCTCGCGCCGATCTGGGTGAAGAAGATGGCCAAGAAGGACGCCGAAGAGATCGCGATGCACTACCTCAAGCGCGTGCGCATTCCCGAGCAGGCGCGCAAGTACCCCGGCCAGCTCTCGGGCGGTCAGCAGCAGCGCGTGGCGATCGCGCGGGCGCTGTGCATGAGCCCGAAGATCATGCTGTTCGACGAGCCGACCTCGGCGCTCGATCCGGAGATGGTCAAGGAGGTGCTCGACACCATGGTGGCGCTCGCCCAGGAGGGCATGACCATGCTGTGCGTGACCCACGAGATGGGCTTCGCGCGGCAGGTGGCCGATCGGGTGATCTTCATGGACGCCGGGCAGATCATCGAGTCGAACGAACCCAACGCCTTCTTCGCCGACCCGAAGCACGAGCGCACCAAGCTGTTCCTCAGCCAGATCCTGCACTGAGCGGGGAGGGACGCATCCGGGGGCGGGTCGAGACGGTCGGCTTCGTCTCGGCCCACGATCATCGGCGAGCGGAGCGAGGAAAGGGGACCCACGGGCCTCGCGACGCTCGGAACGGCCGATGGATGCCCTTCCCCTCCGCTTCGCTCCGGCCGGGGATGACGGATCGGAAATCGAGCGCGGACCGGGGGATCTCGGAGCCGATAGGTCGGCTTCGAGTTGCGTGGAGAGAAGGACGGGCGCTCGTCGTGAAGTCTTCGCCGAGGGGGAGGCGGCGCGCGCACCTCACGGGGTGCGGCCGAGGGCCTCGGCGGTGGCGAGCCAGCGGTCGCGGGTGGAGGCGTCGGAGGTCTTGACCGGACCGAACAACGTGACGGCGGTCGGCGCGATGCCACAGAAGCCGAGCACCTGGCGGCGCAGGCGGCGGACCAGGGGCCAGCCGAGCACCCAGCGCAGATACCACGGCGGGCTGTCGGTGGTCAGGATCAACCGGGCGCGGCGGCCGGTGAGCAGACGGTCCCAGCCCAACCCGCGCGAGTGGTAGCGGAAGGCGAAGCCGGGCAGAAGGACGCGCTCGAGCAGGGCGTCGAGCGCGGCGGGCAGCGCCCCCCACCACAACGGCGCGACGATCACCACGACCTCGCATTCGGCGATCGCCGCCTGAACCTCGGCCACCCAGGGGGCGGGCGGGGCATCCACAGCGGCGTAGTCGGGCGGGGTCAGATCGACGGGGAGATCGGCGAGGGCGAGGCGACGGACGTCGTGGCCGCTCGCCTCGGCGCCGCGGGCGAGCGAATCGGCGAGGGCGGCGCACAGGCTCTCACGGCGGGGGTGGCCGGTCAGGACGAGAACACGGGTCATCTGGACACCTCCTGTTTACAGTGGTCACATCATATTCGCTCTTGTGACCAGTGGCAACACGGGGCAAGGCTGATCGCCTCGGCGAGGTGGGACCGTGTCGTCGCGACGGCGCGTCGGGGCGAGGGTCGCGGAGTGGGGAGGGTGCGATGGTCGAGGGACGAGGGACGGGACGGCGGGCGACGTTTCACCACGGCGATCTCGCCGATGCGCTGGTGGCGGCGGCGTCGGAACTGATCGCGGCGCGAACCGGGCCGGACTTCTCGCTGCGGGAGGTGGCCGAGGCGGTCGGGGTCAGCCACACCGCCGCCTATCGCCATTTCGCCGCCAAGGTCGATCTCGTCGCGGAGATCGCGCGGCGCGGGTTCGTCGCGCTCGATGCGGCGGTGCGGGCGGCGGCGGAGGGGGCGGGGGATCCGCGCGGGGCGCTGTTCGCGGCCGGACTCGCCTACGTCGCCTTCGCCGAGGCGCATCCGGGGGCCTATCGCGTGATGTTTCTCGGCGGACTGTGCGATCCGGAACGCCATCCGGGCTCGGCCGAGGCGGCGGCGGTCGCCTTCGCGACGCTGGTCGCGACGGTGGCGCGGGCGCAGGGCGCGGGGGCGGCGCGCGCC
>JBEOKB010000297.1:0-2129 GCA_040275425.1 Siculibacillus sp.
GTTCGGCCTTGAAGCGGATCACGTCGGTGACGGCGGCCTGGAACGAGGCGCACAGGTCGGCGACGGTGGCGTCGTCGATCGGCTGCTCGGCCTCGGCGGCGAGACGCACCGCCGTCTTGAGGCCGGAGAAGGAGAAGTCGAGGCTGTCGCGGCGCTGGAGCGGGCGCGGCAGATCGAAGCGGGTCGGGTCGCCGGTTCGGGCCAGCCGCTCGACCTGCGGGCCGCCGGGATAGGGCAGGCCGAGGAGTTTGGCGGTCTTGTCGAAGGCCTCGCCGAGGGCGTCGTCGATGGTGGTGCCGAGGCGGCGATAGCGGCCGAGCCCCTCGACGGCGACGAACTGGGTGTGGCCGCCGGAGACCAGCAGCAGCAGGTAGGGGAATTCGACCGCGTCGGTGAGGCGGGGAGTGAGGGCGTGGCCCTCGAGATGATTGACGGCGAAGAGCGGCAGGCGGTGGACGGCGGCGATGGCCTTGGCGGTCATCAGGCCGACGATGACGCCGCCGATCAGGCCGGGCCCGGCGGTGGCGGCGACGCCGTCGAGATCGGCGAAGTCGACGCCGGCCTCGGCCATGGCGCGGTCGATCAGCCGGTCGAGCAGCTCGACGTGGGCGCGCGCGGCGATCTCCGGCACGACGCCGCCGTAGGGGGCGTGATCGGCGAGCTGGGAATGGACGACGTCGGAGAGGATGCGACCGCGCCCGGCCGCGTCGCGTTCCACGACCGCGGCCGCCGTCTCGTCGCAACTGGTCTCGATCCCGAGAATTCGCACGTCGACCCCCGCTCGACGGTCCCTTTCGCCGCCGCATCCGGACTTCTCCGGCGCTTTCGACGGTGGCGGGCCGTTCGGCTTTCCTCTAGAGAAGACGTCGAAGGCTCCCTGGCCGGCCACGAAGCCCGTCTTCCGTGGCCCATGCCGTATCACCGGGTGGGAACGACGTGCAATCGAAGATGTCGCCGCAGAAGGTCAGAATCGGCACGCGCGGCAGTGCCCTGGCGCTGGCTCAGGCCCACGAGACCCGCGAACGCCTCGCCGCGGCGACCGGTCGGTCCCCCGAGGACTTCGAGATCGTCGTGATCAAGACCTCGGGCGACATGATCCTCGATCGCCCGCTCTCGGAGGTCGGCGGCAAGGGTCTGTTCACCAAGGAGATCGAAACCGCGCTGCTCGACGGCTCGATCGATCTGGCGGTGCATTCGTCGAAGGACATGCCGACGGTGCTGCCGGACGGGCTGCACATCTCGGCGTTCCTGCCGCGCGAGGACGTGCGCGACGCGTTCCTGTCGAAGAAGGCGGGCTCGCTCGCCGCGCTTCCGGCGGGAGCGGTGGTCGGCACCTCGTCGCTGCGGCGCCGGGCGATGGTCAAGCGGCTGCGGCCGGATCTCGAGGTGGTCGAGTTCCGCGGCAACGTGCAGTCGCGGCTGCGCAAGCTCGAAGAGGGCGTCGCCGACGCCACGCTGCTCGCCAACGCCGGTCTGCGCCGGCTCGGGCTCGATGCCGAGATCACCTCGCTGATCGAGGTCGAGGACTTCCTGCCGGCGGTCGGTCAGGGGGCGATCTGCATCGAGACGCGGGTCGAGGACGCGGCCACCAATGCGATGGTCGGGCTGATCCATCATCCCGAGACCGCGGTGGCGCTGACGCTCGAGCGGGCGTTCCTGCGCGAACTCGACGGTTCGTGCCGCACGCCGATCGCCGGGCTCGCCCGGGTCGAGGGCGGCACCGTGCACTTCGAGGGGCTGATCCTCAGGCCGGACGGCTCGGAGGCGCACGCGATCTCGCGGTCCGGGCCGGTGGCCGAGGCCGAGGCGATCGGGCGCGCGGCGGGCGAGGTGCTGAAGGCGCTCGGCGGACCGGACTTCTTCGTCGCGGGGTGAGCGCCGATGCGCATCCTGGTGATCCGACCGGAACGGGAGGCGCGGGCGACCGCCGCGCGCCTCGCCGCGCTCGGACACGAGGCGATCGTCGCGCCGACGATGCGGGTGGAGTTCGACACCACGATCGCGTTGCCGCGCGAAGGCGTGGCGGCGCTCCTGGTCACCTCCGCCAATGCGGTCGATGCACTCGGCCGACGGTCCGATCTCTCCTCTCTCGTCGATCTGCCGGTCTACGCGGTCGGGCGACGCACGGC
>JBEOKB010000298.1:0-14430 GCA_040275425.1 Siculibacillus sp.
TCCAGCGTGATCTTCTGCTGGTTGATGGTGTAGTTGACGCCGAAGGTCAGATTCTCGTGGATCGGCATGCCGAAGCGCACGGTCGCACCAGTGTTCTTCTCTTCGTAGTTCCGGTAGGACGTCGAGAGATTCTGCTTCTGGTAGATGTCGAAGCCGGCCGAGATGCGATAGCCGAGGAAGTAGGGCTCGGTGAAGCTCAGCTGATAGCCACGGGTCTTCTGACCGTACTGCAGCGAGGCCTTCACGTACTGACCACGACCGAGGAAGTTCTTCTCGGAGAAGGACACGTCGCCCAGCACGCCGTCGGCGGTGGAGTAACCGGCGCCGAAGCCGATTTCACCGGTCGACTGCTCTTCGACATCGACGTTGACGACGACGCGATCGGGGGCGGAGCCCTGCTCGGCACCGACCTTCACGGCCTTGAAGAAGCCGAGACGATTGAGGCGACGCTCGGCCTTGGTCACGAGCGCCTTGTTGTAGGCGTCGCCCTCGGCCATGTCGAACTCGCGACGCACCACGTAGTCACGGGTGCGGTCGTTGCCGCGCACGTTGATGCGCTCGACGTAGACCCGCTGACCTTCTTCGACGTAGTAGGTGATCGAGATGGTGTGACGGGTGTAGTCGCGGGTGGCGCGCGGACGGACCTGAGCGAAGGGATAACCGGCGCGGGCCGCGGCCAGGGTCATCTCCTCCATGGTCTTCTCGATCGCTTCCGACGAGTAGACGTCGCCCGAACGGGTGCCGACGGCACCGCGCAGCGCACCGACGTCGACGCCGGAGAGCGAGCTCTGCACGTCGATGTCGCCGAAGGAGTACTGCTCGCCCTCGTCGACGGTGAAGCCGACGAAGAAGACGTTGCGCTCGCGATCGAGGTCGGCGGTGGCCGACACGATGCGGAAGTCGGCGTAGCCGTTCTTCATGTAGTACTTGCGCAGCAGCTCCTGATCGGCCTGGAGGCGATCCGGATCATAGGTGTCGGTGGTGCGCAGCCAGCCGAGCAGACCGGTCTCGCGCGTCTTGACGACGTCGCGCAGGCGGCCGGACGAGAAGGCGTGATTGCCGACGAAGTTGATGCGGGTGACGGCGGTCTTGTCGCCCTCGTCGATCTCGTAGACGAGATTGACGCGGTTGTCGGGCAGGCTGATGACCTTGGCGTCGACCTGGGCGCGGTAGCGGCCCGAACGACGATAGGCCTCGAGCAGACGCTGCACGTCGCTCTGCACCTGGGTCTTGGACATGAAGCCGCGCGACTTGACCTGGATGACGCCCTTGAGCTGCTCATCGGTCATGCGCTTGTTGCCCTCGAAGGCAACCTTGTTGATCTGCGGGCTCTCGGTGACGGTGACGACGGTCGAGCCGCCCTCGCGGGTGATGCGAACGTCCGAGAACAGGTCGGTGGCGTAGAGCGCCTTCAGGGCGGCGTCGGTATCGACCTCGCCGCGCTTGCCCGAGGTGACGTAGGAGCGGATGGTCTCGCTCTCGACGCGCTTGTTGCCGCGAACGACCACGTCGGCTCGCGCCACGCTCACGCCCAGAACCTCGACTCCCGCGCCGACGACCGGCACGACCGTCAGGAACACCGCAGCCAAGGCCGTCTTCTTCATCACCGTCGTGAATGAACTCATCTTGTCTCGGCCCCGTCCCATTTCTCTTCGCCGTTCAGCGCATTCCGGTTCACGGAAGACGCGCAGCCATCACGGCGATCGTCTGAATCTGTTCGTCCGTACCGTGCTTTGTACAGGCTTTTGCCGCCCGTGCAAGCCGAGCCGACCGCTGTCGGCGCGGGTTTGTCGCCGACCGTTGCCCGATCGACACGGCCGTCGACCGGGCGATCGCGGCCGATCGGCTCGTTCCTTCGCCTCGACGGCGCGCGGTCGCCATCCCCGGCATTTCAGCCCCCACGCTTCAGCGACGCGAGGTGCCAGACGTCGTTCCACGACGACACCAGGAACAGCATCAGGATGAAGGCGAGGCCGATGCGGAAGCCTATCTCCTGCGCGCGCTCGGACAGGGGGCGGCCTCGAATCGCCTCGGCGGCGTAGAACAGCAGGTGGCCACCGTCGAGCATCGGCACGGGCAGCAGATTGAGCAGACCGATCGACACCGAGAGCACGGCGATCAGGTTGATCAGCGCGCCGAATCCGACCTCGGCGATCTCGCCGGAGATCTGGGCGACCCGCAGCGGGCCGCCGAGCTGATCGATCGATTCGCGTCCGGCGACGATGCCGCCGAGATAAGAGGCGGTGCGGGCGACCACGAACCAGGTCTCGGCCGCGCCGGCGCCGAGCGCCTCGAGCGGACCGAAGCGATGGACGCGACGATCGGCGGGATCGAGGCTGGCCTGGATGCCGAGCAGGCCGCGGCGCTGCACGCCGAATCGGCTCTTCTCCTCGACCAGACGCGGGGTGACGGACATCTCGATGTTGCGGCCGTCGCGGGCGAGCACCAGGGCGATCGGTTCGCCGGGGCGCTCGGACACCACGCGCATGAGGTCCATGAAGCTCTCGATCGGCTGACCGTCGACGGCGACGACCATGTCGCCGGGACGCACGCCGGCGGTCTCGGCGACGCCACCAGGGGTGAGCGCGCCGACCTTGGGGGCGATGTCCATGCGGCCGACGACGGCGAAGAGCGCGGTGAAGACCACCACGGCGAGAATGAAGTTGGCGATCGGGCCGGCGGCGACGACGGCGGCGCGGGCGGCGACCGACTTGGTCTGGAACGACGAGGCCCGCTCCTCCGGCGACATGCCGGCGAGGGCGTCGCGATCGGGGGTGGAGGCGGCGTTCTCGTCACCGACGAACTTGACGTAGCCGCCGAGCGGAATCACCGCGATGCGCCAGCGGGTGCCCTTGCGGTCATTCCAGCCGATCAGTTCGGGGCCGAAGCCGATGGAAAAGGTGGTGACGCCGACACCGCAGGCGCGGGCGACCAGGAAGTGCCCGAGCTCGTGGAAGAACACCACGATCGTCAGCACGAACAGAAACGGCGGGAGATAGCTCGCCAGCGAGACCGCTTCCCTCAGAAGATCCATCACTACCCTCGGTTCCCGGAGCGGGCGCCCCGTTCCGACCCATCACTACACGACGTTCGTTAAGACGGTTTGACCGAAACGTTTGTTTCCGCCGTTACACCGGGTCGACGCCCCCCGATCACCATCCGAGCAGGCCTCGGGTCGCCGAGGCGGCGCCCCCGTTGAGGGTGGCGATCACCACGGCGAGGACGGCGGCGGTGATCAGACCGTCGACGCGATCGAGGATGCCGCCGTGACCGGGGATGAGGCGCCCGGAGTCCTTGACGCCGAAGCGGCGCTTCAGACTCGATTCGAACAGATCGCCGCCCTGCGAGGCGATCGACAGCGCGGCGGCGACCAGGAACACCGGCACCAGACGCGGCGCTCCGGCGGCGGCGGCGACCGCCACCCCGGCCAGCGCGGCGGCGAGGAGGCCACCGATCGCGCCCGACCACGTCTTCTTCGGCGACACCGCCGGCCACAGCTTCGGCCCGCCGAGCGCGCGCCCGGTGAAGTAGGCGGCGATGTCGGTCGACCACACCACGGCGAAGAGGAACAGCACCAGCCACAGGCCCTTGGGACCGGCGCGCAGGGCGTCGAGAGCCATGCAGGGCAAGGCGGCGTAGAGCGCGCCCCACGGTGCCCAGGAGACGGCGGCGGCGCCGAGACCGGAGGTGCGGGCCTCGCGCATGGCCAGCGCGCCGGCGAGGCCGAGCGACACCACCACGGCGAAGGCGATGGCCGGGGGCAGCAGACCGAGGCGCGCGCCGAAGGCGAAGGCGGCGACGGAGAGGCCGACGAGGCCGAGCGCGGCGAGGCGCAGCGGCGCGACGCTCTCGCCCATCGAGATGGTCGCCCATTCGTGGGCCATCAGCACGGCGCAGACCACGACCAGAGCCGAGAAGGCGACGCCGCCGAACCAGGTGACGGCGAGGGCGACGGGCGCGATCACCAGCGCCGACATCACCCTCAGCTTCAGTTCCCTGGACTTGTCGGCGCTCGCGGCACCGGTCGCATCGCTCATCCCGCCCCCTGTCGAACGCCGATGCCGCCGAAGCGGCGTTCGCGTCCGTTGTATTCGTCGATCGCAGCGTCGAAGGCCGCTTCGTCGAAGTCGGGCCAGTGGACGGGCGAGAAGACGAGTTCCGAATAGGCCGCCTGCCACATCAGGAAGTTGGACAGGCGCTGTTCGCCGGAGGTGCGGATCACCAGATCGGGATCGGGCATCTCGGCGGTGTAGAGTTCGGCGGAGATCGCCTCGGCGGTGAAGGCGTCGGCGTCGATCTCGCCCCTCGCCAGCTTCTCCGCGAGCAGGCGCGCGGCGCGGACGATCTCGGCGCGCGAGCCGTAGTTGAAGGCGATCACCAGGGTGAGGCCGGTGTTGTCGCGGGTCAGGCCCTCGGCCTCGTCGAGCAGGGCGGCGATGTCGGGGGAGAGATCGGCGCGCTCGCCGATCACCCGGACACGGACGTTCTCGGCGTGGAGCTCGGCGAGGTCGCGGCGGATGAAGAACTTCAGGAGCCCCATCAGGAACCCCACCTCCTCGGCCGGGCGACGCCAGTTCTCCGAGGAGAAGGAGTAGAGGGTCAGGTAGGCGATGCCGCGGCGCGAGGCGTGGCGGATGATGCGACGCACCGTCTCCATGCCCTTGCGGTGGCCCTCGGTGCGCGGCAGACCGCGCGCCTGGGCCCAGCGGCCGTTGCCGTCCATGATGACGGCCACGTGCGCGGGCACGCCTTCGCGATCGGCGGGAGCCGTTCGTTCGGTCGACGCGTCGCGAGCCGTGGTCATCGCACCCTGCCCTCGTGGGTTCACCGTTCGGCCTCAGACCTTGACGATGTCCTGCTCCTTGGCGGCGAGCAGCTTGTCGATCTCGGAGACCGTCTCGTCGGTGAGCTTCTGGACCCGATCGGCCAGACGCGCCTCCTCGTCCTCGCTCATGCCGTCCTTGATCGCCTTCTTGAGGCCGTCGATGCCGTCGCGACGGACGTGGCGCACCGCGACGCGGGCGGCCTCGGCGTACTTGTGGGCGACCTTGACCAGTTCCTTGCGGCGCTCGGCGTTGAGCTCCGGGATCGGCACGCGCAGGGTGGCGCCTTCGCCGATCGGGTTGAGGCCGAGGTTGGCCTCGCGGATGGCCTTCTCCACCGCGCCGGCCATGCCGCGATCCCACACGGAGACCAGCAGCATGCGCGGCTCGGGCACCGACACCGTCGCCACCTGATTGAGCGCCATGCGGGCGCCGTAGACCTCGACCGTGACCGGCTCGAGCAGATGGATCGAGGCGCGGCCGGTGCGCAGACCCGCCAGCTCTTCCTTGTAGACGTGGACCGCCTGGGTCATGCGGCGCTTGATGTCGTCGATGTCGAACTTGTGTGCCATGAGACTTCCTCGGAACGCTTCCTCGGGTCGAAGATCCGTCGCGAACCCGCCCTTCGGGGCGTGGCGGCGGCGGACCGGGCGGCGGGATCATCCCCGCGCGCCGAATGAGTTGCCGTGTCGCCGGGACACGAATGCGCCGTTCTTCTCCGCCCGTCCTCGGCGGCTCGCAGCCGGCGCGGGCGGCGTTCGGCACCGCGCCGGATCAGTCTCGCCCGGCGACCACCGTCGAGCGACCGGAGCCCTTCAGGACCTCGATCAGGGCGCCGCGCACGTCGAGCGAGAACACGATTATCGGAATAGCGTTGTCGCGGGCAAGTGCGAATGCCGCCGTATCCATCACCTTGAGGTCGCGACGGATCGCTTCGTCGAAGGTGAGACGGTCGAAACGGGTCGCGGTCGGGTCCTTCTTGGGGTCGGCGGTGTAGATGCCGTCGACGTTTGTGGCCTTCAAGACCGCGTCGACCCGCATCTCCGAGCCGCGCATCGCCGCCGTGGTGTCGGTGGTCAGGAACGGCGTGCCGAGGCCGCCGGCGAACAGGGCGACCTTGTCGCGGGCGAGCGCGCGGACGGCGTCGCGCTGGGTGAAGGTGTCGCAGACGGTGGGCATCGGCAGGCCGGAGAACACCGCCGCGTCGATGCCGCGCGCGCGCAGCGCCTCGCGCATGGCGAGCGCGTTCATCACGGTGGCCATCATGCCCATGTGGTCGCCGGTGACGCGGTCGGTGCCCTGCTTCTCCAGCCAGGCGCCGCGAAACAGATTGCCGCCGCCGATGACGATGCCGATCTCGGCCCCTGCCCTCACCGCCTCGGCGATGTCGTCGGCGACGCGGCCGACCACGGTCGTGTCGATGCCGAGCGGCGCATCGCCGGCGAGCGCTTCGCCGGAGAGCTTGAGGAGCACGCGTTTCCAGGTCAGCGGTTCGGCCATCTTCGTCTCCGTCTCGGGCGGGGCGGGAGACTCGGGGGTCCCTCGCCGTCGCGGTGGTTCTCGCGGATACACGAAGGGCGCCGGTTCGTCACCAGCGCCCCTCGAAATCGGTGTCGTGACCCGTCGGGGTCGATCAGATGCCGGCCTGGGCGGCGACTTCCGCCGCGAAGTCGGACACTTCCTTCTCGATGCCCTCGCCGATCACCATGCGCACGAAGGCCTTGATGGTGACGGGGGTGCCGAGATCCTTGGCGGCCTGGGCGACGACGCCCTCGACGGTCAGCTCGGGGTTCATCACGAAGTTCTGCTTCAGGAGGGTGACCTCCTCGTAGAACTTGCGGATGCGGCCCTCGACCATCTTCTCGACGACGGCGGCGGGCTTGCCCGACTCCAGCGCCTGCTCGGAGAAGATCTTGCGCTCCTTCTCGACGATGGCCGGGTCGATCTCCTCGGTGCGCACGGCGGCCGGGGTCGGATCGTGAGCGGCGACGTGCATGGCGATCTGCTTGCCGAGGGCGGCGAGCGCGGCCTTGTCGCCGGTCGACTCGAGCGCGACCAGCACGCCGATCTTGCCGAGGCCGTCGGTGACCTGGTTGTGAACGTAGGAGGCGACCACGCCCTCGCCGACCGAGACGGCGGCGGTGCGGCGCAGCTGCATGTTCTCGCCGATGGTGGCGACGGCGTCGGTGATCGAGTCGGTCACGGTCTTGCCGGTCGAGGGCAGCGTCGCGGCGCCGAGGGCGGCGACGTCGCCGTTCGCGCCGAGGGCGATGGTGGCCACGCCCTTGACCAGAGCCTGGAAGCCGTCGTTGCGGGCGACGAAGTCGGTCTCGGAGTTGACCTCGACCACGGCGCCGCGGGTGCCGTCGGTGGCGACGCCGATCAGGCCTTCCGCGGCGGTGCGGCCGGACTTCTTGGCGGCCTTGGACAGACCCTTCTTACGGAGCCAGTCGATCGCGGCCTCCATGTCGCCGCCGTTCTCGGTCAGCGCGGCCTTGCAGTCCATCATGCCCGCGCCGGTCTTTTCGCGGAGGTCCTTCACCTGGGAAGCCGAAATGGTCATGTTCGCCTCTGAATGGTCTTCAGATCTGATCTGGAAAGCGCGAAGGTCGGCGTGCGCCGACCCGGGACAAGTCGCGCGGGGCCGATCGGCTCCGCGAGGGGCTCGTGCGGGGAGCGGGTGCGCGGCGGACGTTCGCCCTCGGGCGATTCCTGCCCTTGCGCATCCTCCTCTACCGTATCCGCACGGCGGGGATGCGACGACCGGCCCGGGCGAGCCCCGAGCCGGTCGATCGGGATCGATCAGCCTTCGGCCGACAGGATCGCTTCCTCGGCCGGGGCCTCGGAGGCGCCGAGGTCGACGCCCATGTCGCCCTGGGCGCGCGACAGGCCGTCGATGGCGGCGCGAGCGATCAGGTCGGTGTAGAGGGCGATGGCGCGGCCGGCGTCGTCGTTGCCCGGGATCGGATAGGTGATGCCGTCCGGATCGCAGTTCGAGTCGAGGATCGCGGCGACCGGGATGCCCAGACGCTTGGCTTCCTGGATGGCGAGCGCCTCGCGGTTGGTGTCGATGACGAACACCAGATCCGGCAGGCCGCCCATGTCCTTGATGCCGCCGAGCGAGCGGTCGAGCTTCTCGCGCTCGCGGTCGAGGGTCAGACGCTCCTTCTTGGTGATGAGCGCGGCGGCCTCACCGGTGAGCATGCCCTCGATCTTGCGCAGGCGCTGGATCGAATTGGAGATGGTCTTCCAGTTGGTCAGCATGCCGCCGAGCCAACGGGCGTTGACGAAGTACTGGGCCGAACGACGCGCGGCGTCGGCGACGGGCTCCTGAGCCTGACGCTTGGTGCCGACGATCAGCACGCGGCCGCCCTTGGCGACGGTGTCGGAGATCGCCTTCAGCGCCTGGTGCAGCAGCGGCACGGTCTGGGCGAGGTCGATGATGTGGATGTTGTTGCGCGCGCCGAAGATGTAGGACGCCATCTTCGGGTTCCAGCGATGCTTCTGGTGGCCGAAGTGGACGCCGGCCTCGAGCAGCTGACGCATGGTGTAGTCGGGCAGAGCCATGAGCTCGTCTCCTTTACCGGTTGAACCTCCGCGTGGGGAAAATGCCTCTCGGGAGAGAAACACCGGAAGGACGCTTGGCGGCCGCGAGACACCATCTCGAAACCGAGCGCCCGTACCCACGCGTGTGGAATGACGCGGGGGATAGGCGGGATGGGCGGGAATGTCAAGGCGGGAGGGGGCGGCGAACCGTCGGGTGGATCGCCGTAGGGTGCATTGCGCGCAGCGAAATGCACCCTACGGGTTACGAGCCGCCCTCACCTTCCGTACACCTCGTCCGCGCGCTTCTCGAAGGCTTCCGCGAACTTGCGGAACGCGCGGTCGAACATCGTGCCCATGATCGCGCCGAGCATGCGGTTGCGAAAGGCGTAGTCGATCGAGAAGCCGACGTCGCAGGCGCGCTCGCCGGCGTCCCGAAAAGTCCAGACGTTGTCGAGGTGCTCGAAGGGGCCGTCGAGGTAGGCGACGCGGATGGTCGCGGCGGGGCGGTCGAGCAGGACGCGGCTCGTGAAGGTCTCGCGCACCAGCTTGAACGACACCGTCATGTCGGCGACCAGAACCTCCCTGCCCTCGCCCGCCTCCTGGCGGCCGCGGATGCGCAGCGCCTCGCACAGCGGCACGAACTTCGGGTAGTTCTCGGCGTCGGCGACCAGCTCGAACATGTTCGAGGCGGTGTGGCCGACGCGGCGGGTGGTGGCGAACGAGGGCATCGTCGTCCCGTCAGGCCCCGCGCTTGGCGGCGCGGGCGGCGCGCAGCCGCTCGAAATCCTCGCCGGCGTGATGGGACGAGCGGGTGAGCGGGCTCGACGACACCATCAGGAAGCCCTTGGTGTAGGCGATGGTCTCGTAGCTCTTGAACTCGTCGGGCGTGACGAAGTGGGTCACCTCGTGGTGCTTCTTCGTCGGCTGGAGGTACTGGCCGATGGTGATGAAGTCGACGTCGGCCGAGCGCAGGTCGTCCATCAGCTGGAGAACCTCCTTCCGCTCCTCGCCGAGCCCGACCATGATGCCGGACTTGGTGAAGATGTCGGGGTCGAGCTCCTTGACCCGCTGGAGCAGGCGCACCGAGTGGAAATAGCGGGCGCCGGGGCGAACCTCGAGGTAGTTGCCGGGCACGGTCTCGAGGTTGTGGTTGAAGACGTCGGGCCTGGCGGCCACCACCAGCTCGAGCGCGCCGTCCTTGCGCAGGAAGTCGGGCGTCAGCACCTCGATGGTGGTCAGGGGCGAGCGCGCGCGCACGGCGCGGATGGCGGCGGCGATGTGGGCGGCGCCGCCATCGTCGAGATCGTCGCGATCGACCGAGGTGATCACCACGTGGGAGAGGCCGAGCGTCTCGACCGCGATCGCCACGTTGTCCGGCTCGGCCGGATCGAGGGGCGCGGGCCTACCGGTCGCGACGTTGCAGAAGGAGCAGGCGCGGGTGCAGGTGTCGCCCATGATCATGAAGGTCGAGTGCTTCTTCGACCAGCACTCGCCGATGTTGGGGCAGGACGCCTCCTCGCACACCGTGACGAGCTTGTTCTCGCGGACGATGTCGCGGGTGGCGTTGTACTGGGCCGAGCCCGGCGCCTTGACGCGGATCCACGCGGGCTTGCGCGCCACCGGCTGGTCGGGGCGATGGGCCTTCTCGGGGTGACGGAGCTTGTCGGCGTCGGGGCGAGCGCCGCCGACGGTGTCGATCACGGTGACCATGCGCGCGGAGCCTCCTGGCGGCCTGCGGAGCGGAAGAGCCTTGATATAGGCGCGGGATCGGCCGGGCAAGATCACGCTTACGGGAGGCTCCCCCGCCCTCGCCTCAGGGCGCGGCGCGGCGCTTGCCGTCGCGCACCAGGATCGGCGCCACGGGGCGTCCCTTGGGGTCGAGGCCGACCTGGAGCGCGGTGGTGCTCTCGCCGTCGATGGCGCGATCGAGCGTGACCGTCCCGACGAAGCCGGTCTGCGACCATCCGGTCGGCAGCGGACCGCCGTCGCTCTCGTAGACCAGGACGGAATAGCCCTTGGGCGGGATCACGCGCAGCTGATGGACGATGCGTCCGGCGCCGCAGTCGGCGCGGGAGATCTCCCAACGCACCTTCTCGGCGAAGCCGTGTGTGGTGACGGTGGTCGGGCAGGCGTCGCGGTCGAGCCACATCTTGACCGCCGGCGGCACCGCCAGCGAGGCGAAGGCCACGACGATGATCAGCACGAGCACGATGCGACTCGCCCGATTGGAGCGCACCGGAGCCTCGCTCGGCGTCTTCGCAGCCTCAACGTCCATGTTCTCCGCCTCCGCGCTTCGGTTTCGCCCGAGCGGGACGCACGGGAGCGGCGGGGACTGTGGCGTGGGACGCGCGCGCTGTCGAGTGTGGGACTTTGCCGATGTGGAGAGGTCGCGCCTCACCGGCGCGAGCGGGTCTCCGACGCGCCGTCGAGGATCACCCCGTACCAGCCGAGCCCGGCGTAGGTCTCGTAGCCGGGGGTCAGATGGAAGGCGATCCGGGTGCCGTCCGAGCCGGTCTCGATGCCGCTGACGCGGCCGCGCGGGTCGAAGGCGACGCGCTCGGTCAGGACGCCCTGGCCGTCGGAGGCGGCGACGACACGGCGGGAGCGGTCGACCAGCAGCACGCGGGTGCGGCCGCGCTCGTGGTCGGCGAGGCGGACACCCTCGACGATGGTGCGGGCCTGGGGCTCCCAATCGAAATGGACCGCGAGGACGCCGAGCGGGCGGCCGTGGGTGGCGCCCCCCTCGCGCACGGCGGTGGCGAAGGTGGAGACCTGGGCGCCGCCGAGCAGGTGCTCGCGGGCGATGTCCTCGGCGTGGAAGTCGTCGCCGGTGCGCAGGCCCATGGCGGCGCGGAACCACGGCCGATCGGCGACCGACTGACCGGCGACGGCGAAGCGGTCGCCGCGACCGTTGGCGATCACCCGGCCCGAGGGGTCGACCAGCCACAGGTCGAGGTAGACTGTGTAGGCCTTGAGGATGACGCCGAGACGCCGGCCGGCGTAGTCGCACCCCATCGGGGTCGGATCGGCGGCGGCGTCGACCACGGCGCTGTCGGTCGCCCACCAGCGCACGTCGCAGGAGCGCTCATAGAGGTTCCGGTCGATCAGTTCGACGGCGTTGAGGGCCAGATCGATCATGCGAGTGCCGTGGGCGGTCTCGGCCATGGCGCGGGCGAGATGGGAGAGCTGCTGGATCTCGCCGCCGAGCTCGGCGTCGAGGCTCTGAGCCAGCACGTCGACCTCCTCGGAGATGCCGCGCACCTCCTGGCTGACCACGGCGAAGCCGCGGCCGACCTCACCGGCGCGGGCCGCCTCGATCAGGGCGTTGAGCGCGAGGATCTTCATGCGGCGGGTGATGGCGCGGATCTCTCCGACCTTCTGGTTGGTGACGTCGCGCGCGGCGTGCGATCGCGCGAGAATCCCTTCCACCGAGGCATCGCCCGTCCCGACCTCGTCGATGTCGTAAGCCACCGCACCCATGCGACCCGTCCCTCACTGCTCGGGAGATTTCGGGCCGAATCTTCCGGTCGGTGAGGTTAAGCAGATCCTAATGAGCTGCTCGAAAACGGCGGAAAACCGAGCTTGCACAAAATTTACGCGGCGTCACCGCGATCCGAGGCAGCGCCTCTTCGATCCTGGCGTGCGGCGGGGCCGTCGCCGCTCCGCCCGGATGCGGCGCGACGCCCGATCCGTCGGCGGCGAGCGCGTGGAACCGGGGTTCGCCCTACGCGAAGCGCCGCCGCTCGGGCGAGCGACGGCGCGTGATTCGGCGGGGCGAGCCGCTCAGACCGACCCGAGGAATTCCCGCCTCGTACCCGAGGATGGGAAGGCCCTTCACCCGCAAGCGCGAGCGAACCGAGCCTCGTGAGGCACGAAGGTCCGCATGGCCCCGCCCGGCGCCGGCTTCGCCCTTCGAGGCCCGGCTCCGCCGGGCGCGTCAGGGTGAAGCCGAACAGGGAAGAGACCCGCGCGGAACAGGTCGGTACTTCGTGGGCCGGGTATCAGACGTGGATGGCGCGGCCCTCGCTGTCGAGCACCGCCTCGTGCATCATCTCCGACAGGGTCGGGTGCGGGAACACGGTGTGGATCAGCTCCTCCTCGGTGGTCTCGAGGTTCATCGCCACGACGTAGCCCTGGATCAGCTCGGTCACTTCGGCGCCGATCATGTGGGCGCCGAGGAGGCGACCGGTCTTGGCGTCGAACACCACCTTGATCATGCCTTCGGGCTCGCCGAGCGCGATCGCCTTGCCGTTGCCCATGAAGGGGAAGCGGCCGACCTTGACGTCGTAGCCCGCCTCCTTGGCCTTGGCCTCGGTGTAGCCGACCGAGGAGACCTGGGGCTGGGAATAGGTGCAGGCCGGGATCTTGAGCTTGTCCATCGGGTGGGGATGCTTGCCGGCGATCGCCTCGACGCAGATGATGCCCTCGTGTTCGCCCTTGTGGGCGAGCATCGGCGGGCCGGCGACGTCGCCGATGGCGTAGATGCCCGGCACCGAGGAGCGGCCGTAGGCGTCGATGACGACGCAGCCCTTGTCGGTCTTCACGCCGAGCGCCTCGAGGCCGAGGTTCTCGACATTGCCGACGACGCCGACGGCCGAGATGACGCGATCGACGATGATCTCGCGCTTCACCCCCTTCTCGTCCTCGAGCGTGGCGGTGACGCTGTCGGCATGGCGAACCAGACCGGCGACCTTGGTCTTGGTGTGGATCTTCAGGCCCAATTTCTCGAAACTCTTGCGGGCGAGCGCGGAGATCTCGGCGTCCTCGACCGGCAGTACCCGATCCATCACCTCGACCACGGTCACGTCGACGCCGAGCGCGTTGTAGAAGCTCGCGAACTCGATGCCGATGGCGCCCGAGCCGACCACCAGCATGGTCTTGGGCAGGGACTTCGGCACCATGGCGTCGAAATAGGTCCACACCAGCTTGCCGTCGGGCTCGAGGCCGGGGAGCACGCGCGGCTTGGCGCCGGTCGCGACGATGACGTGCTTGGCCTGATAGGCGCCGCCGCCGAGCGCGCCCTTCGGCGCGCCGTCGGTGGCGGTGACCTGGACCTTGCCCGGCGCGGTCAGGAGCGCGCGGCCCCAGATCACGTCGACCTTGTTCTTCTTGAGGAGGAAGCCGACGCCGCCGTTGAGCTGTGCCGAGACGCCGCGCGAGCGCTTGACGATGGCCTCGAGATCGAAGGAGGCGTTCTCCACCTTCAGGCCGAAGGCGCTCGCGTGTTTCATGAACTGCCAGATCTCGGCCGAGCGCAGCAGCGCCTTGGTCGGGATGCAGCCCCAGTTGAGGCAGATGCCGCCGAGGTGCCTGGCCTCGACGATCGCCGTCTTGAGGCCGAGCTGGGCGGCGCGAATGGCGGTGACGTAGCCGCCGGGTCCGGCGCCGATCACGATGACGTCGTATTGAGACATGGATGGAACTCCCGGTCGGTCGTTACACGCGTAGTTTCGGCTGCGGCGCATCCGCCGCATTTGATTCCGTATGGGTCTCGGCCTCGCCGCCACGTGTCCCTCCCCCTTGCGGGGAGGGTGGCCCGCCCAAAGGGCGGGTCGGGTGGGGTCGGTTCAACGAGTCCCGGATCTCGTGGAAGATCACCTCGACCACTGCGTCGAGGCTCTCCGTGACATCCGCATTCCAAAATCTGAGAACGCGGAAGCCGCGTTCGCGGAGCCATGCGTCGCGGACCGCATCACGGGCCGCCGTCTCCTCGGCGTACTGCCCGCCGTCGAGTTCAATCACCAGCCGCGCCGAGAGCCAGGCGAAATCGGCGACGTAGGAGCCGATGGACGCTTGGCGGCGGAACCCGGCGCCGAGCTCGTTCAGCTCCCGCAGTTTCCACCAAAGCCGCTTTTCGACCTCGGTCGGGGCGCGGCGCAGTCGTTTGGCGTCGGCGCGCGTCCAGGGGGCGATCGAGGTGCGGGGCATGGACTTCGCCCTCTGTCAGACGATTTCGAAGCCCTCGTTCGTGGAACCGACCCCACCCGACCCGCCTGCGGCGGGCCACCCTCCCCGCGAGGGGGAGGGACGGGCTCGCGGCGGCGCTCGTCGAAACGCGAGC
>JBEOKB010000299.1:0-2613 GCA_040275425.1 Siculibacillus sp.
CGAGATGGGCCTGGCTCTTCAGGATCACGCCGTCGGCGAGGATCTTCAAGTTGTTGGCGGCGAGGGTCGAGCCGGTGGTGGTGATGTCGACGATGGCCTCGGCCGCGCCGGCGGCGGGGGCGCCCTCGGTGGCGCCGAGGCTCTCGACGTTGCGATAGTCGACGATGCCGTGCTCGGCGAAGAAGCGGCGGGTGGTCGTCAGGTACTTGGTGGCGATGCGCAGCTGGCGGCCGTGACGGGCGCGGAACTCGGCGGCGACGTCGCCGAGGTCGGCCATGGTGCCGACGTCGATCCAGGCCTGGGGCACGGCGACCACGACGTCGGCGAAGCCGAAGCCGAGTTCGGTGACGAGGTGCACCCGGGTCTGCCAGTCGGCGATGTTCTCGTGGACGAGGTCGAGGCCGGTGACGCCCATGTGGACGTTGCCGGCGGCGATCTCCTTGGTGATCTCGGAGGCCGAGAGGAAGGCGATCTCGACGTCGTCGATGCCGCCGAGGCGGCCGCGATAGTTGCGGGCGCCGCCGGGCTGGAGCACGGGCAGGCCGGCGCGCTCGAAGAAGGCGTTGGTGTTCTCCTGGAGCCGACCCTTGGAGGGAACGGCGATGATCAGGCGATCGGTCACGGGCGCACCTCCGGGAGTTCCTGGCCGTATCCGGCGATGCCGAGGCGGTCGAGCCACATCGAGAAGCCGCAGGCGGCGACGGGCTCGGCGCTGCCGAGGCGTTCGAGCAGGCCGTCGTAGCGACCACCGCCGATGACCGGCAGATCGTCGGAGCGGGCGGGGTCGCGCATCTCGAAGACGAAGCCGGTGTAGTAGTCGAGGTTGCGGCCGAAGTCGGCGCGGAAGACCGGGCGATCGAGGTCGATGCCGCAGTCGCGGAAGGCGTCGTTGCGGCGGGAGAACAGATCGATCGCGCCGCCCAGATCGATGCCGACGTCGCGCTGGAACACGTCGAGCAGGTCGACGGCGCGCTCCGGGTTGGCCTCGAGGGCGAGATAGCGGGTCAGCACCGCCGCCTTGTCGGGGGTGAAGCCCGAGGCCGAGCCCAGCGCCGCCTGTTCGAGGAAGCGTTCGGCGATCTCGTGGGCGGTGCGTCCGCCGACGGTGGCGATACCGGCGAGGCCGAGCAGATCCTCGACGACGCGGCGGGCCTCCTCGGGCTTGGAACCGGCGAGCGCGGCGACGAGACCGGCGTTGCGGGCGTCGTCGGCGCCGCCCTCGGCGAGGCGGGCGACGGTGGCGAGCAGGCGGGCGGGCGTGCCGAACAGGCCGCGCAGGCGACGGCGCAGCGGCAGGGCGAGGCCGAGGCCGTCGAGCAGGGCGAGGAACAGGCCCTCGTCGCCGATCTTGACGCTCGGCGCCTCGACCGCGAACAGGTCGGCGGCCTGGAAGGCGAGCGCCAGCACGTCGGCGTCGGCGGCGGCGCGGTCGTCGTTGCCGAACAGCTCGATACCGGCCTGGAGGAATTCACCGGCCTCGCCGCGACGCTGACGGAACACCGGGCCGAAATAGCCGAGCGCGGCCTCGCGCCCGGCGTCGCCGTGCTCGAGGTAGTGGCGGCAGATCGGAATGGTGAAGTCCGGGCGCAGGCACAGTTCGGTGCCCTCGGCGTCCGAGGTCAGGAACAGGCGGCGGCGGATGTCCTCACCGGCGGTGTCGAGGAAGAGATCGGCCGGCAGCAGGATCGACGGCTCGACCATCTCGGCCTCGGCCTCGCGCTGGAACAGCGCGACCAGCTCGGCGGTCGGATCGAAGGCGGAGAGCTCGTCGCCGCCGTCGAGGGCGCCGAGCGCTTCCGCCAGGGCCTCGGGCGTGTCGATCCCGGCCTCGGCCAGCATCGCCGCCATCTTCTCGGCGTGCGGATACTTGCCGCCGGGCCGATAGGGCTGGCCGGAAGGGGTGAAGCCGGAGGGGGGACGGGGCGCCATGGCGGGTCTCTCGGGTTCGGCGTCGGGTGTCAGGAGCGGGTCGCGAGAGTGCCGCCGTGGGCGGTCCAGATCTCGGCGACGGTCGCCACCATGTCGGCGACGGCCACCTCGACCTGGGCGGGGCGAGCGGCCTTATATTCGGCATTGGACTTGAAGGCCTCGGCCGCCTTGGCGCCCTCGATCAGATCCTTGATCTGGACGACCCCGGCCTCGCGCTCGTTCGAGCCCTGGATGATCACGCAAGGGGCGCGGCGGCGGTCGGCGTACTTCATCTGCGCCTTCATGCCGGCCGAGCCGAGATAGCATTCGGCGCGGATGCCGGCATCGCGCAGCTGCCGGGTCAGCGCGAGATAGGCGCCGACCTCGGCCTTGTCCATGACCAGGACGACGACCGGGCCGGGGGCCTCGGCGGCGGCGAGGATCGGGCTCTTGACCGCCTTGAGCGCGGTCATCAGGCGCGAGACGCCGATCGAGAAGCCGGTGGCGGGCGCCGGTTCGGCGAGGAAGCGCGAGACGAGGCCGTCGTAGCGGCCACCGCCGCCGACCGAGCCGAAGCGGACGATCTCGCCCTTCTCGTTGGGCACCTCGAAGGTCAGTTCGGCCTCGTAGACCGGGCCGGTGTAGTATTCGAGGCCGCGCACGACCGAGGGGTCGATCAGCACGCGATCGGAATAGCCGGCGGCG
>JBEOKB010000300.1:0-10116 GCA_040275425.1 Siculibacillus sp.
TGTCGAGCGGCCCGTCGTAGGCCCGCCTGAGATCGGCCAGCGCGACGCCCGCCCGCTCGGCGATCGTCGCGAGACGCACGTCGCGTAGCGGCGTCTCGGCGAGGAGAGCGAGCAACGCCTCCTCGATGCGTGTGGTCGGACGGTCCTCGTTCATCGATGCCTCCTGACGGATGTTCTCACGATATGGGGCGACCGCCCCGCCGCCGCCAGGGCGCCGCAACGAAAACGGCCCGGATCCGCGCTCGGACCCGGGCCGTTCGATCGAAACCGCAGGCGTCGCTCAGTCGAACAGGCTCGACACCGACTTCTCTTGCGCGGTGCGGGCGATCGCCTCGCCGATCAGCGGCGCGATCGACAGCACGCGGATGTTCGAGGCGGCCTTGATCGCGTCGGTCGGCTGGATCGAATCGGTGATCACCAGCTCCTTGAGGTTCGACGAGGTGATGCGGGTCACCGCGCCACCCGACAGAACGCCGTGGGTGCAGTAGGCCGACACGTCCTTCGCGCCGCGCTTCAGGAGCGCCTCGGCCGCGTTGCACAGCGTGCCGCCCGAATCGATGATGTCGTCGACCAGGATGCACGAGCGCCCCGACACGTCGCCGATGACGTTCATCACCTCCGATTCGCCCGGCCGCTCGCGCCGCTTGTCGACGATGGCGAGCTGGGCGTCGATGCGCTTGGCGAGCGCGCGCGCGCGCACCACGCCGCCGACGTCCGGCGACACCACCATGACGGTGCCCGGCGCGTAGCGCTCCTTGATGTCGCGCATCATCACCGGCGCGGCATAGAGGTTGTCGGTCGGAATGTCGAAGAAGCCCTGGATCTGCCCGGCGTGCAGATCGAGCGTCAGAACGCGATCGGCGCCGGCATGGGTGATGATGTTGGCCACCAGCTTGGCCGAGATCGGCGTGCGCGGACCGGGCTTGCGGTCCTGACGGGCGTAGCCGAAGTAGGGCAGCACCGCCGTGATGCGCTTGGCCGACGACCGACGCAGCGCGTCGATCATGATCAGGAGCTCCATCAGGTGGTCGTTGGCCGGATAGCTCGTCGACTGGATGACGAACGTGTCCTCGCCGCGCACGTTCTCCTGGATCTCGACGAAGATCTCCTGATCGGCGAAACGGCGAACCAGACAGTTGGACAGCGGAATCTCGAGATATTTCGCGATTTCCGCAGCGAGCACGCGGTTCGAATTGCCGCAGACGATCTTCATCGGATCCTCACCTCGAACTGGAGGAGCGGCGAGGCGGACCCCACCACCGAAGGCGGCACCGTCCGCGGTGCCTCGGATGGCCGGCCTTTTAACAAGTGGATCGGCCGGCGTAAACCGCCCGGCGCGCGGCTCAGCGCCGTTCGCTGTGCAGCCAGGCCGAGATCAGCCGAACCGAGCGGGTCGCCACGCGTTCCTGCGTACCGCCGTCGACCGCCGACCACGGGTCGCCGGAGGCCGCCCCCGCCAGTTCCTGCCCGACGATGCGATGGACCGGCCGTCCCGACGCGTCGTAGATGTCCCAGGTGTAGATCACCGTCGACGACGACGTCTGACCGAGCGCGACCATGTGACCCTGGATGCGCCACGTCGCCGGCTCCTCGAGTCGATGGACCAGCTCGATGCCCGCCGTCGCGGCGGCGGCCCGGAACTTGCGATAGATCGCATCGCCGATCGTCACCGGCAGTCCGGTGAACGGCAGCATCTGCACCGTGACCTTTCCGGCCGGCGGCGCCTCCTTGAGGGGCGCCAGCCGCGTGCGGCCGGAGAGCGCCGCGCCGGCGTCGCCCATCGTGGTCGAGGTGACACAGCCGCCGAGCAGGCCGCCCGCCAGCGCGAGCACGATCGACCCTCGCACCAGCGACGCGAACGGACGACGAAGAGCGGAAGACGGCATCGCGGGGGGCCTCGTCGCGAAAGGAACTCGTGCCGGTCTGTCTAACCGGAAACCGCGTCGCGGTCCACAAATCATGGCGCCGCTCCGCCCTCCTCGCGCACGGCGATCGCCGAGACCAGCCGCCCGTAGTCCGGCTCGCCGCGATGGGTGGTGCGCCGATAGGAGAAGAATCGCGCCTCGTCGGCATAGGTGCACAGACCGAGGTCGCCGCGTCGCCCGATTCCGGCCTCCTCGAGCCTGAGCCCGACGAAGGCCGGCAGATCGAACATCGCATGACCCGCCCGCGACGAGGGGCCGAAGAATCGCGCCCACCCCGCGTCGCGCTCGACGAAGCGGGCGACGAACTCCGGCCCGACCTCGTAGGCCGCCGCCGAGATCGTCGGTCCCAGCACCGCCACCGTGCGTCCGCGCTCCGCCCCCAGCCGCTCCATCGCCGCCACCGTCGCCTCGATCACGCCCTTGAACGCGCCCTGCCATCCGGCGTGCGCCGCCCCGACCACCCCGGCCTCGGCGTCGGCGAACAGGATCGGCCCGCAGTCGGCGGTGGCCACGCCGATCGCCACCCCCGGCCGCGCCGTCACCACCGCGTCGACCCTGGGCCCCTCGCCCGGCCGCCACGGCTCCTCCACCACCGCCACGTCGGGCGAATGGACCTGATAGGGCAGCGCCAGCGCGTCCGCCGCCACGCCCAGCGCCGTCGCCACCCGTCGGCGGTTCTCGATCACCCGCTCGCGCGCGTCGGCCGAGCCGAGCCCGATGTTGAGCGAGGCGTAGAGCCCGTCCGACACCCCGCCCTCGCGGGTGAAGAAGCCGTGGGCGACGCCGGGAAGCGCGGAGAGAAGCGGCGAGACGATCAAAGGGCGGGTCCTCGTGCCTGTGAGCGATCGAAGGGGGAGAGTCCGGGCACGGTCAGCCCCGGCGGCGTGACGGCGATCACCTTGAACAGCGTGCCCATCTCCTCGGCGCCGACCAGCCGCTCGACCTGACCGACGATCTCGGCGCGCGCCGCCTCGTCCTTGTCGGACCCGAGCCGCCCGGCCCGTTCCGCCAGCCCGAGCGCCAGCAGGAAGTCGCCCTGCTCGCTCGGCCCGTGCACCGCCGCCCCCGCCCCCAGCGCCGCCTGCGCCAGCTGGGTGAAGTCGACGTGCGCGGTGAGATCGGCCTCGCCCGGTCGCTCCAGTGGATCGACGTGCGCATGGGCCCGAACCGCCTGGAACGTGTCGCCGAACGCCGGTCCGGCATAGCCGTAGTCGACGGCGAGCAGCACGCCGCCGCTCTCGGCGATCCGCCCCGCCAGCCTCGCCATGATCTCGACCCCGACCGGCGTCACCTCGACGATCGCGCCCTCGCGCGCCGTCGCCGACGCCTTGGGCACCGCGCCCTCCGGCAGCGTGGTCGTGCCGAGCCCGAAGGTCAGCTCACCCGCCGCGTCGAGCCCGACCACCCGTTCCCGCCACGCCCCGTCGGCGCGCTGGAACTGCCGGATCGGCAGCGCATCGAAGAATTCGTTGGCCACCCCCACCAGCGGTCCCGGCGGGATGTCCTCGACCCGGGCGTACCACACCGGCGCCAGCGGCCCGCCGGCCAGCGTCGCCGCCTGCTTCGCCCGCAGCCGCTCGCTCGTCTCGACCAGCCCGAGCCGCGCCGCCGCCAGGAACGCCGGCACCCGCTTGGCCACCCGCAGGAGGTCGGCCATCAGCGTGCCGCGCCCCGGCCCGAACTCGACCAGATGGAACGGCGCCGGCCGCCCCAGCCGCTCCCAGGTCTCCACCAGGAAGGCGCCGATCACCTCCCCGAACATCTGCGACACCTCCGGCGCGGTGACGAAGTCGCCCTTCGCCCCGAACGGTTCGCGCGCCATGTAGTAGCCGTGCTCCGGATCGCCGAGACAGGTGCCCATGTACTCGAACACCGGCATCGGCCCGTTCATGCGAACCAGAGCCTTGATGCGATGTTCGAGCGGGGTCGGCGTCATGCGGCGACCTCGCGCCTCGAGCGCCGCCACGCCCACAACGCCAGCGCCGCGCCGATGCCGATCATCGGCAGCGACAGGATCTGGCCCATGGTCAGGAAGCCCGCGACGTAACCGAGCTGGGCGTCGGGCTCGCGGAAGAACTCGACCGCGAACCGCGCCACGCCGTAACCGATCGCGAACAGCCCGGCGATCACGCCCGGCCGCTTGAGCAGGTCGGTGCGCCAGGCGAGATGACCGAGAATCGCGAACAGCACCACCCCCTCGAGCACCGCTTCGTAGAGCTGGCTCGGATGGCGCGGGTTCGGCCCGGCGAAGGGAAACACCATCGCCCACGGCACGTCGGAGACCCGCCCCCACAGTTCGGCGTTGATGAAGTTGGCGATGCGCCCGAAGAACAGCCCGATCGGCGCCGCCGCCGCCACCAGATCGAACAGCGTCAGGAACGAGAACGTTCGCCCGCGCGTGAACAGAGCGACCGCCGCCACCACGCCGAGGAAACCGCCGTGGAACGACATGCCCCCCATCCACACCATCGGGATCTCCGACGGGTTCGCGAGATAGTGCGACGGATTGTAGAACAGCACGTAGCCGAGCCGCCCGCCCAGCACGATTCCGAGCGTCGCCCACAGCACGAAGTCGTCGAGCTCGAGCCCGCTCGGCCGCCCGAGGGTGCCCCACAGCCGATCCCTGGCCACCAGCCGACGCAGGAAGAACCAACCGATGAGAATGCCCGCCACATAGGCGAGCGCGTACCAGCGGATCGCCAGCGGGCCGAGCACCATCGAGCCGATCGTGAACGGTCCGAATTCGAGCGCGTTGGGATGCACGGCGGGAAAAGGCAGAGCGAGGAAGGTCATGAGGCGGGCGATCTCGGGGGATGAAACGGGTGTCTGCGCGATCGATCGACAGTGCGGGGCCGAAGCGACAGCGTCAAGCCGCCCCTCCCCTTGCGAGACGACCGAGCGCACCCCATAACACCCCTCGTCGGGCGAATTCGTGACCCCGACCGCGATCCCTCGCGCCCCACGCCGGAGCCCGCCATGACCCAGACCTCCAACCGCTTCTTCGACGACATCGCCAAGCTGATGACCGATGCCGCCGGCGTCGCCCAAGGGTTCGGCCGCGAGGTCGAGACCGCGCTGAAGTCCCGCGCCGAGGGCTTCGTCGCCGACATGGATCTGGTCAAGCGCGAGGACTACGAGGTGGTGCGCGAGATGGCCGCCGCCGCCCGCGCCGAGAACGAGCGCCTCACCGCCCGCCTCGACGCCCTCGAGGCCCGCCTCGTGAAGCTCGAGGGCGGCAAGAGCGATCTCGCCGAGACGCTGATCGCCGGCGATCCCTCCGGCCCGGCGATCGCCTGAGCGACATGGACCGCATCCTCGTCTCCGCCTGCCTGATCGGTTGGCCGGTGCGCCACGACGGCGCCACGCGCACCTCCCACCACCCCCTCCTCGCCCGCTGGGCCGAAGAGGGACGGCTGGTGCCGTTGTGCCCGGAGACGATGGCCGGTCTACCCACGCCACGCCCCGCCGCCGAGATCGAACCCGGCGCCGACGCCGCCGCCGTCCTCGACGGCCGCGCCCGCGTGATCGACGCCGCCGGTGGCGATCACTCCACCGCGTTCCGCGAAGGCGCTCGCCTCGCCCTCGCCCAGGCCCGCGTCCGCTCCTGCCGCTTCGCCCTCCTCGCCGAGGGCAGCCCGTCGTGCGGCTCGACCTTCGTCGCCGACGGCACCTTCTCCGGCCGCCGCGTCCTCGGCGAGGGCGTCGTCGCCCGCGCCCTGCGCGACGCCGGCCTCGCGGTCTTCGCCCCCGACGACGTCGAGACGCTGGCCGCCCGCCTCGATCGCACCGATTGAAGGCGCGCGCGCCGCGCCCACGCGCCGTCGTCCACAGGCCGCGCGGCTGTCCACACGTTTTCGCCCCACTCGGCCCGAAAGCCCGTCGCCGCCCGTTCCGGCACGCCTATACTGAAATGGTAAGAGAGATTCGTCGCGGAACGACACGTCTTTCTGCGGGTGAATGTGTCTTCGTCCATCGGTTCGATCGTAGTTCGATCGGTGGATGCGTGCTCCAGTTGCGTATCCCCCGCGTCCGGCCCACCTCCCCACGCGAGGCCTCGCTCAGATGAGCCTGATCGAAATCGAAGTCGAACGGCACGGCAATCCCGTCGACGTGATCGAGCACGTCGCCGCCCTCGAGGACTGGACCTTCGAGCGCTCGGGCGACGACGAGATCACCGTCTCGATCGCCGGGCGCTGGTGCGAGTACCACGTCTCCGTCTCCTGGATGGAGGACGTCGAGGCGCTGCATCTGGCCTGCGCCTTCGATCTCAACGTCACCGAACCGCGCCGCTACGAGGTGATGCGCCTGCTCACCCTCGTCAACGAGCAGATGTGGCTCGGCCATTTCGACCTGTGGTCGGGCGACGGCGTGGTGATGTATCGCCACGCCCTGCTGCTCGCCGGCGGCGCCGATCCGTCCGCGCGTCAGATCGGTGCCATGTTGACCGGCGCCATCGATGCCTGCGATCGTTACTATCAGGCCTTCCAGTTCGTGGTCTGGGCCGGACGCTCCGCCCAGGAGTCGCTGGAGGGCACCCTGTTCGAAACCGTGGGCAACGCATGATCGACGTCTTCACGCAAGATTCGCCGCTGGTGCTGGTCGGCGCCGGCAAGATGGGTGGCGCCATGCTGATCGGCTGGACCGATCGCGGCCTCGCCCCCTCCGCCGTGCTGGTGATCGAGCCGCGCCCGTCGGACGAGCTGACCGCGCTCGCCGCCGAGCGCGGTTTGCGCGTCGTCGCCGAGGCCCCGGCCGGAACGACCGCGCGCGTGCTGATCGTCGCGGTCAAGCCGCAGGTGCTCGACGCCGTACTGCCGCCGCTCGCCCCCCTGGTCGGACCCGAGACCGTGGTGGTCTCGGTCGTCGCCGGCAAGACCGTCGCCGCCTTCCGCGCCGGGCTCGGCACCGAGCGCATCGTCCGCACCATCCCCAACACGCCCTCCCAGGTCGGCCGCGGCATCACCGCCGCCGTCGCCGGCCCCGCCGTCGGCGCGCCCGAGCGCGATCTCGTCTCCGCCCTCCTCGCCGCCGTCGGTGAGGTCGAATGGGTCGAGAAGGAGAGCGACATCGACCTCGTCACCGCCGTCTCCGGCTCCGGCCCGGCCTACGTCTTCCACATGGTCGAGGCCCTCGCCGCCGCCGGCGCCGCCGCCGGTCTCGACCCCGATCTGGCCCTGCGCCTCGCCCGCGCCACCGTCGAGGGCTCGGGCGAACTCCTGTGGCAGAGCCCCGAGAGCCCGGTCCGGCTGCGCGTCGACGTCACCTCCCCCGGCGGCACCACCGCCGCCGCCCTCGCCGTGCTGATGGGCGAGCGCGGATTGACCGCGCTGATGACCGAGGCCGTCGCCGCCGCCGCGAAGCGCTCGCGCGAACTGGCCGGCTGAAGGCCGATCCGAGATCCGCGCACGGCGAGAAGGCACCGCCATTCGCCGTGACGGGTGGTCGTGGCGATCCCTCGCCGAACGCGAGCCGACACCGTGCGTCGGATCGACCCTCGCCGGACGAGCCCGACGCGGCTCAGGGGACCCTGTGCGTCCTCGCGGACACGTCCTCGCCGACGAGCCCGCGCCGACGACCGCTCGCCCGTTCGAACCCACGCCGGTAGCCGCCACCACCACCCGCGCATCGGCGCTCGACCGGTCCGCGTCTGGGATCGCGCCCCGCCGACGCGACCACTCGTCTCATCCCCAACCATCCCAAGGTGACGCAACGGCGAAAAGGGTGTGGAATCCGCGCGTTCATGTAGCCCATGGAGGCTGTCGTGACCGATCGCAGAGCCTTTCTCGAATCGTCGCTCCTCCTCCTCGCCGCCGCCGCGGCCCCCACCGCCGCCCACGCCGTCGGCTTCGTCACCGGGGTTCACTCGGTCAACGAGGTGATCGTCGGCGGCCCGATGTCCGCCTCGGCCGTCCCGACCTTCGCCCGGCAACCGCTGCTGAAGTGGAACGCCGTTCCCGGCGCCACGCACTACAGCGTCAGGGTCATGGGTCCCGGTGGCTCACCCTGGGGCGTCGTCACCAACATGCCGCAGGTCCAGGTCGGCGTCGCACTGCAGGTGGGAGCCGTCTACGTCGCCTACGTCGCGCCGCTGGACGCCCGGAGGAATCCGATCGGCAACCCGATCTCGGCCAAGTTCAAGGTCGTCGACCCCAAGAACCCGAGGTGACGCTTCGATCCGCTCGAGCCGATGCGGGCGCCCCTCACCCGGCCGCCTGCTTCGCCGCCAGCTCCGCGTCGATCGCCGCCACCCGCGCCGCCGCCGGGCGGGCGTCGAAACGCTCGACATAGGCGGAGATCTCCGCCGTCGCCGGCACGAGGCCGAACCGCGTCAACCAGGTCAGCGCCGGTCCCCACACCCCGTCCGCCACGGTGAAACGCTCGCCGAGGAACCACGGGCCCTTGGCCAGCTGCCCCGAGACCGCCGCCATCGTGTCCTCGTAGGACCCGTAGCCGGCCATCGACGCGCGCGGCGCCTCCCACTTCATCGCCTTCTGCAACACCGCCGGCTCGACGCAGTCGCCGTAGAAGAACAGCCACCGCAGCAACGCCCCGCGCAGCGGATCGCCCGGCGGCGGACACATCCCCGTCTCGGGGAAGAGATCGCCGAGAAAGAGCGCGATCGCCCCCTGCTCGGTCACCACCGTCTCGCCGAGCCGGATCGCCGGCACCTTGCCCATCGGGTTGACGGCGAGATAGTCCGCTCGCTTGTGCTCGCCCTCGGCCAGATCGAGCACGTGGAGACGATGGGGCACCCCCATCTCCTCGAGCAGGCGCAACGTGCCGCTCGACCGCGTGTTGGGGGCATGGAACAGAGTGACGATGGGATCGCTCACGCGCGTGTCTCCTCGCTTCGACCTAGCTCTCAAGCTAGAACACAAAGAGAACATCGACAAGGATTATTTTCCCGCCCGCCCGAGCCTCGCCCCCCGCTCTCCCGCCCGATCCCGCCGGAAACCTTGCGCTTTCACCCCTTCGGTGCTAGAGCAGCGCCCGTTCCCACACGCCGACACCCCTGGAGGCACCGTGAGGGACCCCGCCCCGACCCTCGCGAGAGGCCCGGATCGGGTGGCGAGAAGGCCGGCTCTCCGGCCTTTTTCTTTTGAATTCCATCGAGAAGGTCACAAATCATGAGCCGCAAGTCCTATGAGATCGAGGCCACGATGCGTGAACGGGTCGGCAAGGGGGCCGCTCGTGCGCTGCGTCTGGAAGGTCGTGTTCCCGCCGTCGTCTACGGCGACAAGAAGCCCCCGCTGGCGATTTCGCTCGCCTACAAGGAAGCGGACAAGCGTCTGCGCGCCGGCGGCTTCCTGACCACCGTCGCGACCGTCGTCGTCGGCGACGAGAAGATCCGCGTGATCCCCAAGGACTACCACATGCACGTGGTCAAGGACACGCTGACCCACGTCGACTTCCTGCGCATCTCCGACGACACCATCGTCACCGTCTTCGTGCCGGTTCACGCCGTGAACCAGGAGAAGTCGGTCGGCCTCAAGCGCGGCGGCGCCCTGTCGATCGTCCATCACGAAGTCGAGTGCCAGTGCCGCGCCGACCTCATCCCGGAGTCGATCGACGTCGACGTGACCGCGCTGAACATCGGCGACTCGGTCCACATCGAGGACGTGAAGCTCCCCGAGGGCGTGAAGCCGGTCATCCACGAGAAGAACTACACCGTTCTCTCGATCACCGCGCCGGTCGGCTTCTCCGAGACCGCCGAGGCCTGATCCTCGCATCCCGCGCCGGAGTTCCGTGATGCTGCTCTTCGTAGGGCTCGGCAACCCCGGCGCGGAATACGCGAGGAACCGCCACAACATCGGATTCATGGCGGTGGACGCCCTCGTCCGCCGCCGGTCCTTTTCGCCCTGGCGCGCGAAGTTCCACGGCGAGATCTGCGAGGGCACGATCGGCGACGAGAAGATCGTCGCGCTGAAGCCGCAGACCTACATGAACGACAGCGGCCGCGCCGTCGTCGCCTGCATGAGCTTCTACAAGATCGAGCCGAAGGACGTCGTCGTCTTCCACGACGAGCTCGACCTCCCCCCCGCCAAGATCCGCGTGAAGATCGGCGGCGGCCACGCTGGCCACAACGGCCTGCGCTCGATCCAGGCCCACATCGGCCCCGATTTCCGTCGCGTCCGTCTCGGCATCGGCCACCCCGGCGCCAAGGACCGCGTCACCGGCTGGGTGCTCGGCG
>JBEOKB010000301.1:0-5874 GCA_040275425.1 Siculibacillus sp.
AAGAACGACTTGAACTCGCCGTAGAGCTGCGCCGCCAGCGTCTTGTTCGGCGCCAGGATCAGCGCCGGCCGCTGGGTCCGCGCGATCACCTGCGCCATGGTGAAGGTCTTGCCCGATCCGGTCACGCCGAGCAGCACCTGGGTCCGGTCGCCCCGGTCGATGCCCTCGATCAGATCGGCGATCGCCTGCGGCTGGTCGCCCTTGGGTTCATAGGGGCTGACCAGTTCGAACCGGATGCCGCCCTCCGACTTCGGCGGCCGATCGGGCCGATGCGGCGTCCACAACCGCCCGTCCTTGAACAGCGGATTGCCCGAGGCGATCAGCGCCGACAGCGCCTCCACCGTCGCGGTCGACCCGCTCTTGGGCACGCTCGCCGCGTCCTCGAGCCCGACGTCGAGCCCCGACACCGGGTTGAGCCCGCCCGCCACCCGCTCGCTGGCGGTGGTCGCCCCGTCGTCCTTCTTCGGCCGCCCGCGCGGCTTGGCCGGCGCCGGGGAGGGCGTCGACGCCGCCTTGGCGATCTCCTCGGCCCAGTCGCCGATCGACCCGGTGAGCGGGCTCGCTCCGACGTCGAACGCCGCCTGCGGCGCCTCCCCGAAGCCCGATGAGCCGCCCGCCCCCGGCTCCGCCTCGTCCCACGGCAGACCGAGGGCTGCGGCCGCGTCGTCGTCGGCGGCGCGGCGGCGTCCACCGGGGGTGGGCGAAGGGGTGGGGCGGGAGCGGGGAGGGCGCGTCATCCCGCGAATATGGCCCGAGTCCACGATCGGCGAAAGGGCGCTGTTCGCCTTTCGTGCACGTTCCCGTCGCCGTGGCGGTTGAGGAAGGATTCACCTTTCTCCACGGGTGAATCGTCGATCCTCGGCTCGAGATCGCCGAATTTTCTCTTTCTTGGTGTTTCTCCGCTAGGGCTGGACGCTCGACAGGGTGCCGTTCGGCGGGTGGGGCCGTTCGAATCGTGGACCCGACATTCGGAGTTGAGACGCAAATGGCGCAGATCGTTCCCGTCGTCCTGTGTGGTGGTTCCGGCTCGCGCCTGTGGCCGGCCTCGCGTGAGAGCTACCCGAAGCAGTTCCTCGCCTTCACCGGCGACGACTCGCTGTTCCAGGAGACCCTGAAGCGCGTGCGCGGCCCCGGCTTCGGCGATCCGATCGTCGTCACCGGCTCCGACTACCGCTTCCTCGTCGCCGAGCAGATGCGGTCCGCCTCGGTCGAGGGCGACGTCGTGCTGGAGCCGTTCCGCCGCGACAGCTGCGCCGCCATCGCCGCCGCCGCCGAGCTGGTCAAGGCCCGCGATCCCGACGCGCTGATGCTGGTGCTCGCCGCCGACCACGCCATCCCCGATGTGCGCGGTTTCCTCGATCACGTCGCCACCGGCGCGGTCGCCGCCGAGGCCGGGCGCATCGTCACCTTCGGCATCCGCCCGTCGCGCCCCGCCACCGGCTACGGCTACATTCGTCCCGGCGAGGCGCTGGCCCAGCCCGGCGTCCACGCCATCGCCGCCTTCGTCGAGAAGCCCGACGAGCCGACCGCCGAGCGCTACGTCGCCGAAGGCTGCCTGTGGAACTCCGGCAACTTCCTGTTCCGCGCCTCGGTCTTCCTCGACGAGCTCGAGGCGCTCGCCCCCGAGATCGGCCGCCCGGTCGCCGAGGCGGTCACCAAGGCCGCCCGCGACCTCGACTTCCTCCGCCTCGACCCGGAAGCCTTCGGCAAGGCCGTGGCCAAGTCGGTCGACTACGCCGTGATGGAGAAGACCGCCCGTGCCGCCGTGGTGCCGTCCGACTTCTCCTGGTCCGACGTCGGCGCCTGGGGCGCGATCTGGGATCTCTCGGTCAAGGACGCCGCCGGCAACGCCGCCAAGGGCGACGCCGCCTTCCTCGACGCCCACAACTGCTACGTCCACTCGCCCGAACGCCTGACCTCGGTCGTCGGCCTCGACGACGTCGTGGTCGTCTCGACCCGCGACGCCGTGCTGGTAATCGCCCGTGAGCAGGCCGAGAAGGTCAAGGGTCTGGTCGCCCGCCTCACCGCCAGTGGCCGCAAGGAGGCGACCGAGCACCTCAAGGTCTATCGCCCCTGGGGCTCCTACGACAGCATCGACAACGGCCCGCGCCATCAGGTCAAGCGCATCACCGTGAACCCCGGCTCCAAGCTGTCGCTGCAGAGCCACTTCCATCGCGCCGAGCACTGGGTCGTGGTGTCGGGCACCGCCCGCATCACCGTCGACGACAAGGTGACCATCGCCGGTGAGAACGACGCGGTCTACATCCCGCTCGGTGCCACCCATCGCCTGGAGAACCCCGGCCGCATCCCGCTCGAGCTGATCGAGGTACAGTCCGGCAGCTATCTCGGCGAAGACGACATCGTCCGCTACGAGGACGTCTACAACCGCAACTGATCGGGCGGGACGGCGGGGAGACCCGCCGTCGATAGAGGTTCTCGCGAATGGAAGTGCTTCTGTCGCTGCTGTTCGAACTCCTCGGCCCGATCTTCGCGATCATCGGCGAGTTTCTGCTCTATCTCCTGTTCGATCTGATCGGCCACGCGCTCCAGGCCCTGTTCAGCGGCGTGGTCTTCGACGGCTCGCGCCGCGCGAAGATCGAAGGATGGCCCGGGGATCGCCCGTCCGAGCCGGCGAGCCCGGCCGGCCTCGGGCCGCCCCCCGTGGTCGAACGCTCCGGCGGTCTCGGCGCCGCCGTGGTGTCCTGGCTCCTGCATCTCGCCTTCGGCGCCCTCGCCGGCTGGCTGACTCTGCTGGTCGCCCCCGATCTCCTCATCCGCGATCCGTGGCTGGCGATCGCGAACATCGCCGCCATGGCGGTGGGCTCGGGTCTGGTGATGACGTGGCTCGGCGCCCGCCGTCGCCGCCGCGATCGTGCCGAACTGCCGATCGATCGCTTCGGCAATGCCTTCCTGTTCGCCCTGGCGCTCGGCCTGGTGCGCTTCCTCGGCGGACACTGAGAAGAAGAGGGGAGGGCGCGTCGCCGCCGCCCGCGCCTTCAGTCCTTGAACACCACCGTGCGGTGGCCGTTGAGCAGCACGCGATCCTCGAGCATGTGCCCTAGCGCGCGCGCCAGCACCCGCCGCTCGATGTCGCGGCCCTTGCGCACCAGCGTGTCGGGCGTGTCGTGATGCGAGATGTGCTCGACGTCCTGCTCGATGATCGGCCCCTCGTCGAGATCGGGCGTGACGAAGTGCGCGGTGGCGCCGATGATCTTCACCCCGCGCTCGTGCGCCTGATGATAGGGCTTGGCGCCCTTGAAGCCGGGCAGGAACGAGTGGTGGATGTTGATGCACCGCCCCTCGAGCGCGGCCGCGAAGTCGTGGCTGAGGATCTGCATGTAGCGCGCCAGCACCACGATCTCGGTTCCGGTCTGCTCGATCAGCTGGAGGATCCTGCCCTCCTGCGCCGCCTTGTCGGCCTTGTTGGCCGGCATGTAGTGGAACGAGGTATCGGTGAACTCGACGTGGGCATAGGTCTCGCGCGGGTGGTTGGCGACCACGGCGGTGACGTCCATCGACAGCTCGCCGATGCGGCGGCGATAGAGCAGGTCGACCAGACAGTGGTCGAACTTCGACACCAGGATCATCACCTTGCGCGGGATCGAACGGTCGCGCAGGCTCAGGTCCATCCCGAACCGCTCGACGATCTCGGCGAGGCTCGTCCTCAGCGTCTCCACGCTGAGGCCGGCGACCTCGAACACCACCCGCATGAAGAACTTCTCCGACAGCGCGTCGTCGAACTGCTGCGCCTCGGAGATGTTGGCGCCCATCTCGAACAGATGCATCGACACCGCCGCGACGATGCCGGGCCGATTGCGACAGGAGAGAGCGAGAACGTAGGTACGGAGCGGCATCGGCGATCCTCGACACGCCGACGCCTGGGCGGCGCGGCACGGGAACTCTGCGGGCGCCGTCCACATACCGTGCCGAGGCGCATCCGTCGAGATGTCGAGATGGCAGACGGGTCTCAGCCGCCGCCGAGTCGCGCCAGCGCCGCCTTCGCCGTCGCGGAGAGCCCCTCGCCGCCGCTCTCGACGTGCGTGCGGAGGCCGGCGCGCATGCGCGGGTCCCAGTTCTCGGCGATGTGGCGCGCCGTCGCCTGCGCCGCGTCGCCCGCTTGAGCGGCGAAGAAGTCGGCGATCTGATTGGCCATGGTGACGAGCTTGGCTGTGTCCATGGATCTCACTCCGCCGCCGCCACGCGCCGCGCGGCCTCGGCCTGCGCGGCATGGTCCTCCTGCCACGCCGTCGGCCCGTTGGTGGGCGACACCTGCACGGCGGTGACCTTGTATTCGGGACAGTTGGTGGCCCAGTCGGAGTTCTCCGTGGTCACCACGTTGGCCTGCGTCGCCGGATGGTGGAAGGTCGTGTAGACGACGCCCGGCGCCACGCGATCGGTGATGACCGCCTTCAGCGCCGTCTCGCCGGCCCGGCTCGCCACCTTGACGAGGTCGCCGTCGCGGATGCCGCGATCCTCCGCGTCCTGCGGGTGGATCTCGAGCACGTCCTCCGCATGCCAGACGACGTTGGCGGTCCGCCGCGTCTGAGCGCCGACGTTGTACTGCGAGAGAATCCGCCCGGTCGTGAGCAGAAGCGGAAAGCGCGGCCCCACCTTCTCGGTGGTGGCGACGTATTCGGTGAGCATGAACTTGCCCTTGCCGCGCACGAAGCCCTCGACGTGCATGATCGGCGAGCCGTCCGGATGGGCGGCGTCGACCGGCCATTGCAGGGTCTCGCGCTCGAGCCGGTCGTAGGTCACCCCCGCGAAGCTCGGTGTCGACCGCGCGATCTCGTCCATGATCTGGCTCGGATGGGTATAGCCCCAGTCGAGCCCGAGCGCCTCGGCCAGATCCTGCGTGATCTCCCAATCCGCCTTGCCCGACTTCGGTGTCATCACCCGGCGCACCCGCTGGATGCGGCGTTCGGCGTTGGTGAAGGTGCCGTCCTTCTCGAGGAAGGTCGCGCCCGGCAGGAAGACGTGGGCGTAGGTGGCGGTCTCGTTGAGGAAGAGATCCTGCACGACGACGCATTCCATCGCCGCGAGCGCGGCGGCGACGTGGCGGGTGTTGGGGTCGGACTGGAGCAGATCCTCGCCCTGAATGTACATGCCGAGGAACGAGCCCTCGATCGCCGCGTCGAACATGTTGGGGATGCGCAGGCCCGGCTCGGCGTCGAGCGTCACCCCCCACAGATCCTCGAACAGCGACCGCGTCGCCGCGTCCGAGACGTGGCGATAGCCCGAGAACTCGTGCGGGAACGAGCCCATGTCGCACGAACCCTGGACGTTGTTCTGCCCGCGCAACGGGTTCACGCCCACACCCTCGCGACCGATGTTGCCGGTCGCCATGGCGAGATTGGCGATCGCCATCACCGACGTGGTGCCTTGGCTGTGTTCGGTGACGCCGAGGCCGTAGTAGATCGCCCCGTTGCCCCCGGTCGCGAACAGCCGCGCCGCGCCGCGGATCTCGTCCGCCGGAACGCCGGAGATCTTTTCGACCTCCTCCGGCGAATGCTCCGGCCGCGCCACGAACTCCGCCCAGGCCGAGAAGTCGTCCCAGTCGCAGCGCTCGCGCACGAAGGCTTCGTCGACGAGGCCTTCGGTGACGATGACGTGGGCGAGCGCCGTCAACACCGCCACGTTGGTGCCGGGCCTGAGCGCCAGATGATGCGCCGCCGCGACATGCGGGCTCTTCACCAGATCGATGCGGCGCGGATCGATGACGATCAGCTTCGCGCCCTGCCGCAGCCGCTTCTTCAGCCGCGAGCCGAAGACCGGATGCCCGTCGGTCGGATTGGCGCCGATGACGATGACGACATCGGTGTGCTCGACGGAATCGAAGTTCTGCGTCCCCGCCGAGGTGCCGAAGGCGACCTT
>JBEOKB010000302.1:0-40618 GCA_040275425.1 Siculibacillus sp.
CGCCGGGGTCGTGGCCGCCGCGGCGGTGAGACGGGCGCGCTCGGCGTCCGACAGCAGGGTCGGCACGGCCGGCAGGAGCGGCAGCGGCGGATGAGCGCGACGATCGGCGAGCCACGGACGATATCCGGTGCTCTCCCCGGCGGCGCCGGCGAGGAGATGACCGATCGCCACGCCGATGAAGACGGCGGCGAGCATCAGCAGGAAGGTTTCGAAGATCAGCATCGGCATGGGTGTGATCTCCTCAAGCTTCGGCGGATTTGCGCAGGCGCCAACCGACGACGGCGCCGACGGCCAAGGCCAGGACCATGAAGGGCCAGAGTTGCGTGATCAGATAAATCATGACGCTGTCCCTCGATCAGTCGACGCGGAAGTCGATGCGGCGGTTCATCTGGCGGCCCTCGGGCGTGGCATTGTCGGCGATCGGACGATCGGCGCCGTAACCCACGGCGGCGAGGCGACCGATCTCAATGCCGCCGGCGACCAGATAGACGACCACGGCATCGGCGCGGCGCTCCGACAGGAGCTGGTTGGCGCCCGGATCACCGACCGAATCGGTATGACCCTCGACGGTGACGTGGGCCTCCATGCACTTCAGCGAGGTTGCGACGAGTGCATCGAGCACGCGTTCGCTCTCGGCGCTGAGCACGGCCTTGCCGGTCTCGAACAGGATCTTCTCGCCGGTCTGGACGGCGGCGAGGCTCGCCTGACATTCGGCCGGGGAGACCTGGGCGGGCGGCGGCAGAACCACGGGACCACCGGTCGCGGCGAGCGAGAAGCCGCTCGGCAGCAGGCTGCGGATCCTGGCCATGATCTGATCGAGGATCGCGCCGGTCGGCGCGCCGCCCTCGAGGCCGAGGGTCGTGCCGGACAGTTCGAACCCACCGTCGGTGAGGCGCGACAGGCCGGGCAGAAGGGCGAAGACGGTGTCGACGAAGCCGTTCGGCGCGCCCGGGGCGATCGAGGTGCGGTCGTCGAGGCCGCCGGTGAAGCGGGCCTTGAGCGCGGCGAGCAGGCGATCGCGCGAGGCGGCGTCCGGGAGATAGCCGTCGAGGACGGCGGTCGCGCCCCTGGTGGTCAGGCCGAGGCGATAGGGAACCGGGACCGGCGCGATCAGCCCGTCCTCGACCAGTTTCAACCCCTTCGGCAGACCGGCGGCGAGGTTCTTCTCGAGGATCTGCCAAGTGGCGTAGTCACGCGGCTTGCCGACGATGGAATAGCCGTCGCCGGAGAAGCTCGCGGTGCCCTGTTCGAGGCCGGAGAGCTGGCCGAGGGCATAGGTGGTCCAGGCGGTGAAGGCGGCCGGGGCTCCGCGCGCGACGGTCAGTTCGTCCTTTATGGTGGCGCCGGGAACGGCCTTGGCGGCGGCGGCGAGCATCGCGGCGCGCGCCTCCTCGCTCGGAACGGCGCCGGTCACGCGCAGGGTCGAGCCGTTGCGCTCTGCGGAAAAGGCATAGGGAGAGGCGAGCGGCAGCACGGTCGACTGATCGTCGACGACGCGCACGCCGAAGACGCGGTCCGTCGCCTCGGCGGCGAGGACGCGCACGGCCGGTTCCGGCGCCACACCCGACAGGGTCACGTCGCGGCCGCTGATGGCGACCTGCGCCCAGCCGTTGCCGTCGGCCTTCAGCTTCGCCAGCGCGCGCGACGACACGTCGGTCGCGATCGGTCCGAACTGCAGTACTCCGGCGACCACCGTCGCGCCGGCCGCGATCAGCCCGCTCGACAGAAGCCATTTGACCCAGGGTGCCATCGTCGTCTCCTCTTCCTCGAGATCGCCGGGACGGCCCCGAACCCCTCGTTCCCTCGATCGGCGGCGCCCCACCCCGACGCGGGTCGAGGCCTCGCGTCGGTGCGCACGTTGCGAGCCGACGAAGCTCCTCGTCGGCGGGCAGAGATTAACAGAGGTTGAACGGCGGGCAATGACGCAAAGGGTCACCCAGGGTAATTCCCGACCGAAGCGCGGAGCGACGCGCCGATGCGGCAGCCGAAAAAGAAAGAACCCGGCGGTTGCCCGCCGGGTTCGAATTTCCAGTCCGATCTCGGAAGAGATCAGAAGTCGCGCTGGATGCGCAGGAAGCCGACGTAGGCGCCGCCGTCCTTGAGGCCCGAGGCAGCGGTGTTGTCGATGTAGCGATACTCGACGTTGCCCGAGATGCCGAGACCGGCGACCGGCTTCCACACCAGGTTGGCCTGGAGGTCGATCTGCTTGAAGTCGAAGGCCGAACCAGCGGTGTAGTCGTCGTAGGACGCATACGAACCGGCCAGGGTCGAGCCGAGGGTCTTGGACCAGTTGTGGGTCAGACCGGCAGCGATCGACCAAGCGGACGACTGGCTGATGTTGCCAGCGCCGTCGTCGAAGAAGTCGACCCACGCCGGAGCGCCGGTCGGACGGGACGAGCCGAACACGTAGCCGAGAGCGCCCTTGCCGTAGACGGCCTGGAGAGCGAGCTGATCGCCAGCGGCGAGCATCGGCAGGTTGACCTTCACGCCGGCGCCGACGGCATAGCCGAGCTTGCCACCCGAGGTGCCGTAGTCGTCATGCAGCACGCCCATGAGCTGAGCGGAGCCCCAGGCCTGAGCGACGTTGACGTTGGCGACGAGGTCGGTGGTCTTCACGCCGGCGTAGGAGCCGTAGGCGCGACGCACGCCCGGAGCAACCGCCGGGGACTCGTCCGAGGTGGTCGAGTCTTCGAGCGAGAGCGAGGCGGTGATGCCGTTGCCGAACGAGAAGGTGTAGGCGAGCAGGTTCACGTTGGCGTCCGGGGTCGCCATGTGGAACACGGAGTTGGTGCCGCCGGTGTAGAAGTCGAAGAACGACGTGGCGCGACCGGCGGTGAGGCCGGCGAACTGCACGAAGGCCTTGCGGAGCGACGGGGAGATCGTGCCGTTCTGGGCCGAGTCGACGGTCATCCAGAAGTCGATGTACGAGCGCAGCAGGCCCATCTCGGTGTTGGTGCGGGCGTCGAAGTTGACGTCCGAACGAACGCGGGTGCCGATGCCGTTGGCGAGGCGGTTGCCCCAGAGGTTGGCGGCGCCGACGCCGTCCTTGTTACCGCTGTGGATGCGGTACTCGGCGCGCACGAAGCCGCCGATCTTCAGGCAGGTGTCCGAACCCGGGATGTAGAAGAAGCCGGCGCCGTAGGCGTCGCAAACCTTCACGTAGTTCGCCGCGGCCGGAGCCTTCTTGGCGAGATCGGCAGCCTGAGCGGTGCCGGCGAGACCGACCACAGCGGCGGCCGCGAGAGCGAGCTTGAAGTTCATGAGTTCCCCCTGTCTACAAATCGAAACCGGAAAGAGGCCCTGACCCGGCCCCGAGACGACGGAAGATCCAATGGACCCGGCCCGTCACCGGTCGAAACGACAATACAGAGTTCGTTCGGAGAGAGAAGAGGCAGAGGCCGCTTCGGCGGGTCGGGGGCGCACTTGGCCGCCGCATTGTTGCGCATCGGCCACATCGACGGTCGGCGCCGCGAGAGACGACGGGCAATTCGTTGGGAATTCGATGCATTTTCCGGCCTCGAAACGCCCGGAAAGGCGAATCGAGAACGGGTGTCGAGCGAAACATCACGATCCGACGCTCGGCACCGATCGCGCCGGACGACGCGATCAGAGGATTCGCGCGATGGAAGGACGCCGATTCGAACCGGGCGATGCGAGTATCGGGACGCGGATCGCGGTCGATCGCGAGTGGCGCCGAATCGCCTTCCCTTGCCCGAAACGAAAAAGACCCGGCGGTTGCCCGCCGGGTCTTCATCAACCGATCGGAAGATCCGATCAGAAGTTGCGCTGAACGCGGATCAGGCCGACGAGAGCCGAAGCGTCGACGACGCCGGTGTTCGAGCCGTTGTCGATCTTGCGGTACTCGAGCTCGGCGCCGATGGTCAGGCCGGAGACCGGAGCCCACACCACGTTGCCCTGCAGGTCGAGCTGGGTGTAGTCGTTCACGTCGCTGAAGGCGTCGTGCTTGGCGTAGGACGCTTCGAGCGAGGTCGAAACGGTCTTGGTCCAGTTGTGGGTCAGGCCAGCGCCGATCGACCAGGCAGTGGTCTGCTCGACGGTCGAACCGGCAACCGCGCCGCCGACGAAGTCGTAGTTCCACACGCCCGACCAGTCCGGAGCGACGTAGGAGTTCGCGCCCTTGGCGTAGGCAGCCTGGAGCGAGAAGGTGTCGCCGGCGCCGAGCATCGGCAGGTTGACGGTCACGCCGCCGCCGATGGCCCAGCCGAGCTTGCCTTCAGCCGCAGCGTAGTTGTCGTGCAGGGCGCCCATGAGCTGAGCGGAACCCCAAGCCTGCGACACGTTGATGTTGGCGACCAGATCGGTGCTCTTCACGCCGGCGTAGGCGGTGCCGCCGGTGGAGTACATGCGGCCGGCGTTGCCCGACGAACGGTCTTCGAGCGCCACCGAAGCGGTGATGCCGTTGCCGAAGGCGAAGGTGTAGCCGAGCAGGTTGATGTTGGTGTCCGAGTGAGCCGGCTCGAACCAGGAACCGTAGGTGTTGCCGGTCCAGAAGTCGAAGAACGAGGCAGCGCGACCAGCGGTGAGGCCACCGAACTGGATGAACGCCTTGTTCAGGGTCACGCCGGCCGGGAGACCGGCAGCGTTGGTGGTGCCGTTGCCGAACGAGGCCGAGTTGATCTCGAAGTCGATGAACGAACGCAGCAGGCCGAGCTCGGTGTTGGTGCGAGCGTCGATGGTCACGTCGGCGCGGACGAAGGTGGCGATGCCCGACTGAGCGCGGGTGTTCCAACCGACGATGCCACCCCAATCACGGTTGTGACCGAAGACGTTGTACTGAGCGCGGACGTAGCCACCGATCTTGAGGCAGGTGTCCGAACCCGGGATGTAGAAGAAGCCGGCGCCGTAGGCGTCGCAGACCTTGACGTAGTTCGCAGCAGCCGGGGCCTTCTTGGCGAGGTCGGCGGCCTGAGCGGTGGAGGCGGCGCCGAGGACGGCAGCGGCCACGAGAGCAAACTTGAAGTTCATGTGTAAAACCCCCTGAAGGTTTCGACGACGGGCCCTGACCAGGCCCTGGATCTCTCCGACCACTGCTTCGACACCGAGGCCGAAGGATCACGCGTTGTCGTCGATCGCCGTCACCATACGCCCGGAGTTCTCGATTGGAAGTGAAGATGTGGCTCCGAGCCGGTCGGAGGGGTGGTTTGACGGCTCGCTGTTGCGCGCTCGACACACATCTCGGGGTCGATGCCGCAAAAGCCGCGGATTCGTTCACTTCTCGGTAGGGAATAAGGCGGCGTTGCGGGCGGCGGAGGCCCCGCCGAGGCGGTGCGGGACGACGGAAAAACGGTCGCGGAGTCGGGGGTCGGGCGGGCTTCGGGCGGGGGCGGAGGCTCGAGATTCGCTCGCCACGGGCTGCCCGGACGATGGGAAGACGGTCGCGGAACGTGCGGCTTCCGGTCTAATCTCGCGCGACGAGAGGCGCGACCCCCGCGCCGCCCTGCCCGAGGATCCGCGCCGCCATGACGCTCGTTTCGACCGCAGACCGCCCGATTCGCCGCAACCCCGCCGGCGCGGTCGAGATCATCGATCAGACCCGGCTGCCGCACGAACTCGTGGTGACGGAGCTCGGCGACCTCGAATCGGCGGCGGAGGCGATCGAGGCGATGCGGGTGCGCGGGGCGCCGTTGATCGGGGCGACCGCGGCCTACGGCATGGCGCTGGCCGCCGCCGCCTCGGCCTCGGACGCGGCGATCGAGGCGGCGCACGCGCGGCTCCTTCGGACGCGGCCGACGGCGATCAACCTGAAATGGGCGCTCGACGCGATGCGCGAGCGGCTGCTGGCGGCGGCGCCGGGCGAGCGGGCGGCGCTCGGTTTCGTCGCGGCGGACGCCGTCGCCGAGGACGACGTGGAGATCTGCGCGGCGATCGGGCGGGCGGGGCTCGGCCTCTTCCGCGAGATCCTGGCGGCGAAGCCGGTCGGCGCCCCACTCAACATACTCACGCACTGCAACGCCGGGCGACTCGCCTGCGTCGACTGGGGCACGGCGACGGCGCCGATCTACATGGCGCACGCGGCGGGGCTGCCGATCCACGTGTGGGTCGACGAGACGCGGCCGAGGAATCAGGGGGCCTCGCTCACCGCCTGGGAGCTGGGCGAGAAGGGCGTGCCGCACACGGTGATCCCCGACAACACCGGCGGCCATCTGATGCAGCACGGGCAGGTCGACGTGGTGATCGTCGGCACCGACCGCACCACCGCCGACGGCGACGTCTGCAACAAGATCGGCACCTATCTGAAGGCACTGGCGGCGCGCGACAACGGCATTCCGTTCTACGTCGCGCTGCCCTCGCCGACGATCGACTTCACCGTCGCCGACGGGGTGGCCGAGATCCCGATCGAGGAGCGGGGCGCGGCGGAGGTCAGCCACATGACCGGCAGGACCGCCGACGGGCGGATCGAGACGGTGCGAATCGTGCCAGAGGGGGCGCGGGTCGCCAACTACGGCTTCGACGTCACCCCGGCGCGGCTGGTCACGGGGCTCGTGACCGAGCGGGGCCTGATCGCGGCGAACCGGGCGGCGCTGACGGCGGCGTTCCCGGAAGCCGCGCGGGCGGCGGGGCGGGCGATCGGCGAGAGCGGGGCATGAGCGAGGGGGGCGCGCGCGACATCGGCGCGGTGATCGGCGAGCTGGCGGCGGAGATGGCGGCGCGCGCGGATCGCGGCGAGGTCGCGACCTACATCCCGCAGCTGGCGAAGGTCGACCCGGCCCGATTCGGCATCGCGGTGGCGCTGGCGGACGGCAGCGTCCACGTGGCGGGCGACGGCGAGGAGGCGTTCTCGATCCAGTCGATCTCCAAGGTGTTCACGCTGACGCTGGCGCTCGGCAAGGTCGGCGACGCGCTGTGGAGCCGGGTCGGGCGCGAGCCGTCGGGCAATCCGTTCAACTCGATCGTCCAGCTCGAGGCGGAGAAGGGCATTCCGCGCAACCCCTTCATCAACGCGGGCGCGATCGTGGTCACCGACGTGCTGCTGTCGGGCCATGCGCCGCGCGAGGCGATCGGCGACATCCTGCGGTTCGTGCGCTATCTCGCCGACGACGATTCGATCCTGATCGACCCGGAAGTGGCGCGCTCGGAGACGGCGACGGGGTTCCGCAACGTGGCGCTGGCCAACTACATGCGGGCGTTCGGCACGCTCGCCCATGCGCCGGAGCTGACGCTCGGGGTCTATTTCCACCAGTGCGCGCTGGCGCTGTCGTGTCGGCAGCTGGCGATGGCCGGGCGCTATCTGATGCTCGACGGGCGGCATCCGAGCGCGGGGGCGCGGGTGATCTCCAGCGAGCGGGCCCGGCGCATCAACGCGCTGATGCTGACCTGCGGCCACTACGACGGCTCGGGCGACTTCGCGTTTCGGGTCGGCATTCCCGGCAAGAGCGGGGTCGGTGGCGGGATTCTGGCGATCGTGCCGGGCAAGGCGTCGATCGCGGTGTGGTCGCCGGGGCTGAACCGGGTCGGCAACTCGCATCTCGGCTCGATCGCGCTCGAGAAGCTGGCGCGGGCGATGGGGTGGTCGGTGTTCGCGCCGTGAGGGCGGGCGGCCCTCAGCTGCGGTCCTTGGTGAGCAGGATCTCCTCCCAGGCGATCGCATGGGCGACGATGGCGTCGAGATCGGACCACTTCGGCGTCCAGTCGACCGCCCGGTGGATGCGATCGACGCGGGCGATCAGGGTCGGCGGGTCGCCGGGGCGGCGGGGGGCGACCGTGACGGGGAGTTTGCGCCCGGTGACGCGCTCGACCGCCGAGATCACCTCCCACACCGAGAAGCCCTTGCCGTAACCGCAGTTGGCCACGAGGCTGTCGCCACCGGCGCGCAGGCGATCGAGGGCGAGGACGTGGACGTCGGCGAGATCGGAGACGTGGATGTAGTCGCGCACGCCGGTGCCGTCGGGGGTGGGATAGTCGGTGCCGAAGACCTGGATGCCGGGGCGCAGGCCGCACAGGCACTCGGCCGAGACCTTGATGATGTGGGCGGCGCCGCGCGAGGCCTGACCGGTGCGAAGCCGCGAATCGGCTCCGGCGACGTTGAAGTAGCGCAGCGCGGTGTAACGGAAGTCGTGGGCGACGGCGGTGTCGCGCAGCATGATCTCGATCATCAGCTTCGACGAGCCGTAGGGCGAGACCGGATCGAGGCGGGCGTCCTCGGGCACGGGCACGATCTCGGGCGCGCCGTAGACCGCGGCGGTGGAGGAGAACACGAAGTTGCGCACGCCGTGGCGCACGGCCGCGGCGATCAGCTCGCGCGTCTTCACGGTGTTGTTGAAGTAGTAGCCGAGCGGGTCGCCGACGCTCTCCGGCACGGAGAGGGAGCCGGCGAAATGGACGACGGCGTCGATCGCCCCGCCCCCGAGGAGCTCGTCGAGAAGGGCGCGATCGCCGACGTCGCCGCGCACCAGTCGCACCTGCGCGGGGATCGCCCAGGAGAAACCGGCGGAGAGATCGTCGAGGACCACGACGTCCTCGCCGCGATCGGCGAGCGCCCAGACCAGATGGCTACCGATGTAGCCGCAACCGCCCGTCACCAGTGTGGTCATGACGCCTCGTCCTTCGTGAACCGCGCCGTTTCTACACGCGAAAGATCACCAAGCGGTTCATGCGACCGGGCGTGAAACGCGAAACGCCGGAGAGGGCTCTCCGGCGCACGGGTTCGTCTCGACCGATCGCGCGGATGCGCGCTGGATCAGCGTGCCGAGCCGGAGGCGATCGACGGGATCGAGCCGGTGATCTCGGTGGCGACGGCGCCGTCGTTCGAGCGAACGAGCAGGGCTGCGACGACGACGAGGCCGAGGGCGATGATGCGCATGTCGAACGTGCGGTGCATGGGCGATCCTTGAAAACGCATGGGCGTCGCCGGAGATCGACGGACGTCGATCCACGGCCTTCGCCGAACTCGAAAGGGCGATGATCTGGACGGGCGCGAGGGCGCCGCTCGGGTTCGATTAGCCCGCCCGGCGGTTACCAACGCGTTAATTCGCGGGGTCGTTTCCCGGTTCGAATCGGTTCATGCCGGGACTGACGCACGGTCGTGGTGGCGTCGCGGTTACACCGATCGTTTCAATTCGAACGATCGGCGACGGGGCGTCTCACCCCGCCTCCACCAGGGCGAACAGGCGGCAGGGCCCGCCGGTGGCGCCCACCATCCGCGGCACGCCGACCACCAGCGTGCTCCCACGCGGAGGCACCGACGCGAGGGCGGCGACGCACTCCAGGCCCCAGCGGCCCGAGCCGAGCCAGAAGGCGTGGACCGGCAGATCGGGCGAGGCGCCGGGATCGAGCGAGAGGGTGTCGACGGCGAGGGCCTTCGCCGCGCGTTCCTCGGCGAGGAAGCGAGCGGCGGCGAGCGAGAAGCCGGGAAAGCGCATGACCCCGCCCGCATCGGCGTTGCGGAAGCCGGGGCCGTCGACGCGATCGGCCCAGCCGGAGAGCATGGCGACGCAGGCCCCCGGCGGGATGGCCCCGTGCGCGGCCTCGTGCGCCGCGAGATCGGCGAGATCGAGGGCGTGATCGGGGTTGTCGACCGCCCGCGCCCGGACGTCGACCACCACGAGGGGCAGGACGAGCTCCTCGGCGGGGATCGACGCGGTGTCGCGGCCGGCGGGGTCGCAGTGGCGGGGGGCGTCGAAATGGGTGCCGGTGTGCTCGTCGAGGTGCCAGAGGCGCAAGCCGTAGCCGTCGGCGGCGACGGTGGCGCGCTCCTCCAGCCGCACGCCGGGGACGCCGTCCCAGGTCGGGAAGGCGGGCGAATGGGGATGGGTGAGGTCGAGGACGCGGCGGGTCATGGTGCGGCGATCATGCGCCGGGGGTGGGGATCGCGCCAGTGCGAGGGATGAAGGTTGCGGAAAGATGGGCGAATTCGCCGCGATCGCCACGGTCGGCGTTTCGTCATTCGAGGCAGTCGCTCGCGCTCCCCCTTCTCCCCTCGCGGGAGAAGGTGCCCCGCAGGGGCGGATGAGGGGGCGCCGAAAGGCGCATTCGGAATCGACGCCGTCGTCAATGCTCCGAGGAAGCCTCGCACCCCTCATCCGGCGCGTTCCGCGCCCCCTTCTCCCGCAAGGGGAGAAGGGAACGCGCTGTCGCGCGAAGACTTCCATCCCCATCGACCTCCCCTGCCCCATCGGCTATGAGAGCGCCATGCTCGTCGTGTCCGAACTCACCTTCCGTATCGCCGGTCGCACTCTGCTCGAGGGCGCCTCCGTGGTCGTGCCGACCGGGGCCAAGGCCGGGTTCGTCGGCAAGAACGGCACCGGCAAGACCACGCTGTTCAAGATCGTCACGGGCGAATGGGCGGCGGAGAGCGGCACGATCCAGCTGCCCAAGGCGGCCAAGATCGGACAGGTCGCGCAGGAGGCTCCGGGTTCGGCGACCTCGCTGATCGACTTCGTGCTCGCCGCCGACAAGGAGCGCGCGAGCCTCATGGCGGAGGCCGAGACCGCGACCGACGGGGCGCGCATCGCCGAGATCCACACCCGGCTCGCCGACATCGGCGCGCATTCGGCCGAATCGCGGGCGGCGACGATCCTGTCGGGCCTCGGCTTCGATCACGCGGCGCAGGCACGGCCGTGCTCGGACTTCTCGGGCGGGTGGCGAATGCGGGTGGCGCTGGCCGCCGTGCTCTTCTCCGAGCCGGACCTGCTGCTCCTCGACGAGCCGACCAACTATCTCGACCTCGAGGGCACGCTGTGGCTCGAGGACTACGTGCGGCGCTATCCGCACACCGTGATCGTGATCTCCCACGATCGCGACCTGCTCAACACCGCCGTCGACATGATCGTCCACCTCGATCAGGGCAAGCTCACCGCCTATCGCGGTGGCTACGACGGGTTCGAGCGGCAGCGGCGCGAGAAGATGCTGCTGACGCAGAAGATGAAGGAGAAAGTGGACGCCCAGCGCGCCCACATGCAGGCCTTCATCGACCGCTTCAAGGCCAAGGCGACCAAGGCGCGGCAGGCGCAGAGCCGGATGAAGGCGCTGGCCAAGCTGCAGCCGATCACCGAACTCACCCAGGACGCCTCGCTGCCGATCTCCTTCCCGCAGCCGGTCGCCAAACTGTCGCCGCCGATCCTGGCGCTCGACGACGTCGCAGTCGGCTACGAGCCGGGCAAGCCGATCTTGAAGAAGATCACCATGCGGATCGACGTCGACGACCGCATCGCCCTGCTCGGCTCGAACGGCAACGGCAAGTCGACCTTCGCCAAGCTGATCGCCGAGAAGCTCGAGGCCGAGCGCGGGCGGGTCGCGCGGGCCGGCAAGCTGTCGATCGCCTATTTCGCCCAGCATCAGCTCGACGAGCTCAGGCCGGCGGAGAGCCCGTTCCAGCACGTGCAGCGGATGATGGTCGATCAACCCGAGGCCAGGGTGCGTTCGCGCGTGGCGCAGATGGGATTGCCGACGAACCGCATGGATACGCCGGCAAAGGACCTCTCCGGCGGCGAGAAGGCGCGGCTGCTGCTCGGGCTCGCCACCTTCCACGGCCCCAACCTCATGATCCTCGACGAGCCGACCAACCATCTCGACATCGACAGTCGCGAGGCGCTGGTGCAGGCGCTCAACGAATACGAGGGGGCGGTGATCCTGATCAGCCACGATCGCCATCTGGTCGAGGCGACGGCCGATCGGCTGCTGGTGGTGCGCGGCGGCGGGGTCGACGAGTTCGACGGCGATCTCGACGACTACCGGCGCGAGGTGCTGGAGGGGCCGAGCGGGGCGAAGTCGGACGCCAGGGACGTCGACGGCGAGGCGGGCCGGGTCTCGGCGCTCGACCGGCGGCGGGCGGCGGCGGCGTTGCGCGAGCAGCTCGCGCCGCTGCGCAAGAAGATCAAGGACGCCGAGGCGAAGATCGAAAAGCTGCAGAAGGATCTCGACAAGCTCGACGTCCGCCTCGCCGACGCCGATCTCTTCACCCGCGACGCGGCCGAGGGCACGCGGCTGATGAAGCTGCGCTCCGATGCGGAGAAGGCGCTGGCGGCGACCGAGGAGACCTGGCTCGAGCTCTCGGCCGAGCACGAGGCGGCGGAACGGGTGGCGCTCGACGGCTGAGGCGGAGCCTCTCCGGCGCGACCTTCGCGTGCGACCCGCGCCTCGATTCTCCCTTTTCGATCGAATGGGGCGTCTTTCTTCGAACCGGCGAAGATCTCGTTCACCACTCGAGTGGAAAGCGTCCGGATTACCGGCGTTTTCGCGACGTCTTCGCAGATCTTTCCACCGTTCGGGCGCAACGTGGTCCGCTCGGCGACACGGTCTTCTCGTGTCGCGCCGAGTGACGACGGACAACGGCCCATCACCATGCGCGAAACGATTTCGATCCAATATCTGAGAGCGATCGCCGCACTGATGGTGGTCGTCTATCACACGCTGACCCGGACCCTGCCGGCGGCGACCCACGGTACGTTCGACGTCGGGGCGTGGGCGGGCGGCGTCGACGTGTTCTTCGTGGTGTCGGGCTTCATCATGTGGCGCACCACCACCGCGCGGCCGGTCGATACGCTGGCGTTCTGGCGGGCGCGCATCATCCGCATCGTGCCGCTCTACTGGGCGGCGCTGGCGGTCTACTGGCTGGTGCTGGCGTTGGAATCGGGCTTCCTCGGTGCGCCGCCGGCGGGCGACGTGATCCGCTCGGCGCTGTTCGTGCCGCATCGCGACACCATGACCGGGCTGATCTCGCCCTATCTGCTGCCCGGCTGGACTCTGACCTACGAAATGATCTTCTACGCGGTGTTCGGCACGGCGCTGTTCCTGCCCGGGCCGGTGGCGCGGCTGTCGTTCGTGACGATCGTGTTCGCTGCGCTGACGCTGTCGCGCGGGTTCGTGGATCCGAGCGATCCGGTGGCGTTCCGGCTGACCAGTCCGCTGTTCTTCGAGTTCGTCGCGGGCATGGGGCTGGCGGTGATCCACGACCGCATCGCCGAGCGCAGGTCTCTGCCGATCGTCGGCGCGGTGGCGTTGACGGCGGCGGCCGTGTTCATCGTGGTGGGATCGCGGCCGAACTTCATCGGCTGGCCGCGCATCGTCGACTTCGGCGTGCCGGCGGTGCTGATGGTGCTGGGGACGGTGGCGTTCGAGAAGCAGTGCGGCGGACGGCCGGTCGGCTGGCTCAAGCACCTCGGCGACGCGTCCTATTCGATCTACGTGGCGCAGGAGATCTTCCAGCATCTCGCGGGCCAGGCGATCGTCGACACCGGGCTGCCGTACGTGATGGTGTTCACGCTGATCGCCGTCGGGTCGGTCGTCAGCGGCCTTCTCGTCCACGCCTGGGTCGAGAAGCCGCTCACCGCCAAGGTGCGCGACCTGACCCGGCCGAAGGACGCCTCCGCGCCGCATCCCACGCCGACCACGCCGGCGGTCTGAGGCCATCGGGTCGGACTCCCGAATCGCGCCGCCTCACCGGCGTCCGGCCACGCCGGCGAGGTAGGTGGCGATCAGGCGTTCGGCCAGCGCCTCGGCTTGCGCTTCGGCGACGAAGCCGAGCTTGTCCTTCTGCGACAGCGCGGCGATGCCGTGGACCGAGGCCCACAACACCTCCACCGAGGCCCGCACCTCCTCGACCGGCCGCCCCGCGAAGGCGGGGGCGGCGGCGGCATGGACTCGGGCGAGAATCGCGGCGATGCGCTCGAGGTGCCAGTCCGGGGTGGGGCGGGCGTGGGCGGGCTCGTGCTCGAAGATCATCGCCCACAGACGCCCGGCCTCGCGGGCGAAGCGGATGTAGCGCCGGGCGATCTCGATCAGGCGGGCGGCGGGATCGTCGGGCAGCGCCTCGTCGAACAGGGCGGCGGCCATGTCGTCGACGACCGAGGCGGCGACGTGGAGGACCAGATCGTCGAGATCGGCGAACAGATTGTAGAGCGAGCCGACCGAGCAGCCGATCGCCGCCGCCACCCGGCGCGCGTTGAGCCCGGCGAGGCCGTCGGCGACGACGAGGTCGCGCGCGACCGCCACGGCGCGGGCGCGCATGTCGTCGTGGGGCATGGGCAGACGGCGCGGCATGAGGGCGACACTCCACGAGGCGGACGGGGGACCCGACCATCATCGTGAGCGTTGTTCAGAAAATCAACACCCCGGCCCGGCGGAAGCGCCGACGGGTGCGTCAGCGCACCATGCCGCAGGAGGCGAAATGGGAGGCGGCGGCGGCGCGGGCGGCGGGCGAGAAGCCGAGGGCGGCGCCGACGTAGCCGAACGGGCGGCCGCTCGACGACAGTTCGGGGAAGCCGTAGGTGGTCATCAGGCTGCCACCGGAGGAGTGCCGACCGCTGCGAATCGCCGCGTCGAGGCGCTTGACCACCGCGCAGGGGACGGAGGGGACCTCGCGGCCGTCGATCGCGCCGGAGCGGTCGGCGTCGAAGGCGGAGACGAGGATGCGGCGCACGGCGACGTCCCATTCGTCGGAGCCGCCCTTCTCGGTGAGCGCATCGAGCTTGCCGGCCACCGCCAGGGTGGCGAGGTTCGACCCCTGGGCGTGGGCGGGGAGCGCCGCCGCGCCGACGGCGGCGAGGAGAGCGGCGGCGGCGAACAGGCGGGTGGTCCGAGGGGTCATCGGCGTCGCTCCTCGTCGAGGGTCGGTTCGGGGGCGCCACCCCCGGCCGGAGCGGCGACGGGGCGAGGATAACACGGGCGGGCGCCGGGGCCAGAGGCGGAGAACGACGACGTCAGCCCTTCTTGGTCCAGCGGCCGCGTTCGTCCTGGATCCAGTAGGTCGGCTCGTGGCCGGCGACCCGGACCGCCTTCCAATGGGCACGGGCGTCGAGCAGGGCCTCGGGATCGTTGCCGTCGAACAGGAAGACGGCGCGATCGTAGGGGGCGAGATCGGGCGGGGCGGCGCGATCGACCAGGAAGCGGACGGTGGCGCCCTCGGGCGCGTCGGCCTCGGCGGTGAGGCGCACGGCGCGATCGTCGAGCTCCTCCGGGCGGACGCCGTGCGGCAGGAAGGAGTCGTCGCGGAAGCTCCACAGATGGGCGTCGAGGGCGTCGCGGCGCTCGGGGCTGCCGGCCTGGACCACGGTTCGCCAGCCGCGCTCCAGGCACTTCTCCAACAGGCCCGGCAGGACCTGCTCGAGGGTGCGGACCTGGAGATGGTAGAACAGAACTTCGGTCACGGGCGGGGGACCCCGGCGAGGAGAGCGGCGAAATGCGGCGCCTGCCGCCGGGAGAATTCGTCGGTCACGTGGTTGTCGTCGCGATAGACCATGCGGCCGTCGCGGACGAGACGGCAGCGATCGTCGCAGATCTCGTCGTTCAGATCCACGAGGATCGCGCCGGGCACGGCGGCGGTCGCGCGCATCACCGGTGTGGGTGAGCGCAGGGCCTCGACGCGTGGACGGTCGCAGGCGCGCAGATCCGGGTGCTCGGCGCGGCTCTTGGCCAGACACGACCGGTAGTCGCGTCGGGTCTTGGGGATGTCGTTGACGGCGGCGACGGCGACGCCCGCCTCGCGCAGGCGGCGCAGCAGCCGTTCGAGGCCGTCGGTCCAGGCCCCGGCCGCGCCGTCGGGATCGAGGACCCGGCCGGAGGCGGGATCGAACAGGACGCCGGAATAGTCGTCGAGACCGGCGATCACCACCAGATCGGGCCGGGTGGCGGGATCGATCACCCGCGCCACCACCGCCTCGCGCCACTTGGTGCAATCGAGGTCGCGGCTCTCGCGGGCGACGTCGGCGACGGGGCAGAACACCTTGGTGTGAGTCTCGAGCGCCCAGCCGGAGGACCGCGCCGCCGCCTCGAGGCCGCCGAACCACATGGCGGCGTGGCTGTCGCCGACCAGCACCACGCGACGGGTCGCGGCGGTGTCGCCGTGGCGGCAGAGGCGGATGTCGGGACCTCGGCGCACGAGGCAGTCGCGATCGAGGGTGGCGTTGACGTCGGCGGTGGCGCGGTTCAGTTCGATGGCGAGCGCGGCGGCGGGATGGGAGCGGAACACGGTCGGGATCGCCAGGAGCGCGCCGGCGAGCACGGTCATGGCGGCGACCGAGGCGAGCGTCAACCGTAGCGAGCGGCGACCGCGATCGGGGTCGGCGAGGCCGCGCCGCAGCGGATCCTCGACGAAGCGATAGGCGAGTTCGGCGACGGCGACCGAGGCGGCGACGGCGAAGGCGGTGGCGAGCGGTCCTTCACCGAGGGCGTCGCGGGCGAAGAGCAGCACCGGCCAGTGCCAGAGATAGAGGCTGTAGGAGCGAGCGCCGAGCCAGAGGATCGGCCGATTGTCCGCGAGGACCGACAGGCGCGGCAGGGCGGAGACGCGATCGCCGGCGGCGATGATCGCGGCGCAGCCCAGCGTCGGCAGCAGCACCCAGAATCCGGGCAGCAGCAGGCGCGGATGCAGCAGCACGATCGAGGCGACGATCGAGGCGAGGCCGATCCAGGCGAGAAGGGTGCGACCGGTCGGGGAGAGGCGCTCGATCCTCGGCAGCAGGGCGGCGACGAGCGCGCCGGTGGCCAGTTCCCACGAGCGGGTGACCGAGTTGAAGAAGGCGCGGGTCTGGTCGTGATAGACCAGCACGATCGAGGCGGCGAAGGCGAGCCCCCAGCCGAGCACCAGCAATCCGACGATGGTGGAGGGCCGCAGCGGCTTCAGCACGCGGGCGGCGATCACCAGGAGGACCGGCCAGACCAGATAGAACTGTTCCTCGACGCTGAGCGACCAGAAGTTCAGCACGCGACTCTCTTCACCGACGTGGAAGTAGTCGACCGCCTGATAGAGGAAATGCACGTTCGACCAGTAGAAGGCGGCCGAGAAGACGTCGCCGACGAGGGCGGCGTGCTCGTAGAGCGGCATGGCGACGAGGCCCGCCAGGAGCACGGCGATCAGGGTGAGCGAGGCGTTGGGCAGCAGGCGGACGGCGCGGCGCTTCCAGAAGCGTGCCAGATCGATGCCGCCGGTCAGCTCGAGTTCGGCCAGCAGCAGGCGGGTGATCAGGAAGCCGGAGATGACGAAGAAGACGTCGACGCCGACGAAGCCGCCGGAGAAGCCGGGCACGTGGGCGTGATGGAACAGGACCGCCGTCACCGAGAGGGCCCGCAGGCCCTCGATGTCGGATCGCTTGACCGTGTGGGACGGGGCGGAAGTGGACAAGGGCGGGCCTGTGGCGGAGGGAAGCGGAACAGGCCCCTCGCCGCCCGTCGGGCGATTTCGGAGCGCCTGCCCGTTTCGATCGGGGACGAAGGCGACTTTTCCATGTCGAAGCCGGAAGACCCGGCGGGACGATCACGGCGCGGCGGACCCGCGCCGTGAGAACGCGCGGCGGCGCGAGGTCGAGCGACCCCGCGCCGCCGAGGATCAGGCGGTCTCGTAGTGGTCGGCGACGAAGCGATCGAGCAGGCGCACGCCCCAGCCCGAGGCCCAGGCCTTGTTGAGATCACCGGCGGGCGAGCCCATCGCCGTGCCGGCGATGTCGAGGTGAGCCCAGGGCACGTCGCCGACGAAGCGCTTGAGGAACTGCGCCGCGGTGATCGAACCGGCGTCGCGGCCGCCGGTGTTCTTCATGTCGGCCCAGGTGCTGTCGATCAGCTTGTCGTACTCGGGGGCGAGCGGCAGGCGCCACACGGTCTCGCCGGTGGCGAGGCCGCTGGCGATGAGGCGCTCGGCGAGGGTGTCGTCGTTGGCGAAGAGGCCGGCGTTGATCTTGCCGAGCGCCACCAGCACCGCGCCGGTGAGGGTGGCGAGATCGACGATCAGGGCGGGCTTCACCTCCTCCTTGACGTGCCAGAGCGCGTCGCACAGGACCAGACGGCCTTCGGCGTCGGTGTTGATGATCTCGATGGTCTGGCCGGAGAGCGAGGTGACGATGTCGCCGGGGCGCTGGGCGTCGGCGTCGGGCATGTTCTCGACCAGACCGATCACGCCGACGGCGTTGACCCCGGCCTTCCGGGCGGCGAGCGCGTGCATCAGGCCGGTGACGACGGCGGCGCCGCCCATGTCGCCCTTCATGTCCTCCATGCCGGCGCCGGGCTTGATCGAGATGCCGCCGGAATCGAACACCACGCCCTTGCCGACGAAGGCGAGCGGGGCGGCGTCCTTCTCACCGCCGTTCCAGCGCATGATCACCACGCGCGGCGGACGCTTGGAGCCGCGGGCGACGCCGAGCAGGGCGTTCCAACCGGCCTTCTTCAGCTCCTTCTCGCCGAGAATCTCGATCTCGACGCCGAGCTTGTCGAGCTTCTTGGCCTTCTTGGCGAACTCCTCGGTGCCGAGCACGTTGGCGGGCTCGCAGATGAGATCGCGGGTCAGCGTCACGCCGTCGGCGACGGGACCGCGCGAGGCGGCCCAGGTCTTCTCCACGGCGGCGGGACCGGCGACGGCGAAGGTGGCGGCGAGGGCGACCTCGGCCTCCTCCCCGTCCTTCTTCCTGGTCTTGTAGCGGTCGAAGGCATAGGCGCGCAGGCGCAGGCCGAGGGCGACGTCGGCGGCCTGGGCCGGGGTGACGGCGACGGCGTCGGCGCGCTCGAGCAGGACGGTGGCGGCCTTGGCCTTCACCTCGCCGAGCTTGCCGGCGATGACGCCGCCGAGGCGCAGCCAGTCCTTCTCGACGAGCTTCGCCGTCTCGCCGAGGCCGACGACGATCAGGCGATCGAGTTCGGTGCCGGCGGGGGCGACGACGTCGAGGGTGGCGAAGCCCTTGGCCTTGAACGCCGCCTTCTCGATCGCGCGCGAGAGGGTCGCGGCGAGCCCGGCGGCGGTGATCGCGGGGGGCAGCGCCAGATCCTCGCCGACCGGCACCACGAGAACGCCGGTGGCGGGGATGCTCGGTTCGGCGAAGGCGATCGAGGGATGCGGCATGTGTGGAGATCTCCGGAAGTGCGGGCACGGCGGCGCGGGCGGGCGCGGCCACCGACGGTCGAGCCGAACATGGGACGGATATGCGACTTCGGCAAGTCGACGAGGGGCGAGAAGCGTTGCCGTCCTGCATCGCTCGGCCGTTAACCATGTTTGCAAGCGAAGCATTAGCCATTTCGGCGCTTGATGGAACATCGGGGACAAGCGCAGACTCCCGTGCGACCGAAGCAGCCGGATCGGCTAGGAAACGATGCCCGAGGCATCGGACGGCGCACGAGGGTCCCGCACGGGGACGGAGAACCGAGAACGGCATGCGGCTCATCGAGCTCTACATCTTCCGGCGAGCCGCGAACGCCTTCCTCCTGTCGCTGGGGGCGCTGATCGGCGTCGTGTGGGCGACGCAGGCGCTGCGCCAGATGAACCTCGTCACGGCCAAGGGCGCGGCGCTCCTGGTGTTCTTCAAGATCACCGGGCTCGCCCTGCCCTTCCTCACCGTGGTGGTGGCGCCGTTCGCGCTGGTGATCGCCTGCATCCAGACGCTGAACTCGCTCAACGCCGAGAGCGAGCTGGTCGTGCTCAACGCCTCGGGCGCGTCGCGCTTCGTGGCGCTGCGGCCGCTGCTGGCGCTGGCGGCGCTGGTGGCGGCGTCGATGCTGTTCCTGTCGACCTGGGGCTCGCCGACGGCGCTGCGCGAGCTGCGCGAGAACCTGACCCGGATCAACGTCGATCTGGTCGCCAACATCGTCCAGCCGGGACGGTTCATCTCGATCGAGAAGAACCTCACCTTCCACATCCGCTCGCGCGCGGCCGACGGCTCGCTCGGCGGGCTGTTCGTGGAGGACGCGCGCGATCAGGAGACCACCTTCACCTACATCGCCGAGCGCGCCTCGATCGTGGAGATGTTCGGCAAGACGCTCCTGGTGATGCGCGACGGGGTGATCCAGCGGCGCGCGGCCAAGGACGGCAATCTGTCGCTGATCGACTTCCAGTCCTACGCCTTCGACCTGTCGGCGATGACACCGACGACGACGGCGCCGGTGTTCCGCCCGTCGGAGCGGCCGACGAGCGAACTGTGGGCGCTGGGCGGACCAAATCCGGACGAATACGCCCAGCGCAACGTCGGGCGGCTGCGCTCCGAACTGCACGATCGCTTCTCGCAGCCGCTCTTGCCGCTGGCGTTCACGCTGATCGCGTTCCTGGCACTCGGCGACGCGCGCACGACGCGCGAGGGGCGCGGCACGGCGATCCTCGGGGCGATCGTCGCGGTCGGGGCGCTGCGCGGGGCGCATTTCGCCTTCAACAGCGCGGCGGCGACGTCGGCGACGGCGGTGGTGCTCGACTACGGGCTGGTGCTGGCGGTGATCGGCTGGGCGCTCTACGTGGTGGCGAGCGACCGGCAGGTGTCGACGCCGGCGGTGCTGTCGCGGGCGATCGACGCGGTCGGCGACCGGATCGGCGACGTGGGGCGGCGGCTGGCCGAGCGATTCGGCGGAGCGGGAGGGCCGGCGCAATGATCGGGCCGACGCTCGGCCGCTACTTCGCGCGGCGGACCTTCAATTCGGTGGCGGCGATCTTCGTGATCGCCTTCCTGATCGTGTTCCTGTTCGACTTCCTCGACATGGTGCGCGCCAACGTCGATCGGCCGACGTTCAAGTGGTCGACGGCGCTGCTGGCCTCGCTGTTCCGGGTGCCGAGCTTCTCGGAGCTGGTGCTGCCCTTCGCCACGCTGTTCGGGATGATGACGGCGTTGCTGGCGCTGTCGCGCAAGCTCGAGCTGGTGGTGGCGCGGGCGGCGGGCATCTCGGTGTGGCAGTTCCTGACCCCGCCGGTGGTGGTGGCGGCGGCGCTCGGGCTGTTCGCAAGCCTCGTCTACAATCCGCTGGCGGCGACACTGAAGGAGAAGTCGGAGGCCTATCAGGTCGAGCTCGCCGGCAACTCGGCGCGGCGCACCGACGACGGCGCGCGCGAGATCTGGCTGCGGCAGAACGGCACCGACGGCGAGTCGATCGTGCATGCGGCGCAGGCGACCGAGCGCGGGCTCAATCTGGTCGGGGTCACCATCCACGCCTTCGACGAGCGCGGGAAGTTCCATGCCCGGATCGAGGCGGCCAGGGCGGTGCATCGCGGCGACCACTGGGAACTGACCAAGGGCGAAATCCACGAACCGGGGGCGGCGGGCAAGCCGTTCGACGTGCATCTGGTGCCGACGCGGTTGTCGCGCGAACAGATCGGCGAGAGCCTGGCCGAACCGGACACGGTGTCGTTCTGGGCGCTGCCGAGCTTCATCGAGGCGGCACGCAACGCCGGTCTGCCCGCCTTCCAGTTCGAGCTTCAATATCAATTGCTTCTGGTGCGCCCGCTGCTCCTGGTGGCGATGGTTCTGATCGCCGCGACGGTTTCTCTCAGAGTGTTCCGCTTCGGCAACATAGGACGGATGATTCTCGGTGGCGTCGGGGCCGGCTTCGTGCTTTATGTCGCCGGAGAAGTCGCCAGGGGTCTGGGGGGCGCGGGAATCGTTCCGCCCGTTCTGGCCGCGTGGTCGCCGGCCGTGGTCGCATCGTCAATCGGGTTCACCATCTTGCTGCATCAGGAGGACGGTTAGTCATGTTCCGCGCCGTCCATGATGCGAAACCCTGCGCATCGACGCCCTCGGGCGGTCGACGCGGGTCGGTGCGCCGGTTCTCGCGATCGATTCTGCTCGCCGGGGTGGCGCTGCCGTTCGCGCTGATCCTCGCCGCCGGGCCCACCCACGCCGCCAAGGTCAAGAGCTCCGCGTCCGCGCCGATCGCCGCCGCTCCGAAGACGACGACGCCGTCGCTGCCGGGCGGCGACCACATGGTCGTCGAGGCCGATCAGGTCGTCTACGACGACGCGCGCGATTCGGTGACGGCGGAAGGCAACGTCACGATCTACTATCGCGGCAACGTGCTCACCGCGCGCACCGTGACCTATTTCCGCGGCCCCAAGCGGGTGGTGGCGGAGGGCGACGCGCGGCTGGTCGACAAGGACGGCAACGTCCTGACCTCGCCGAAGATCGACGTCACCGAGGGCTTCTCCGACGGCTTCGTCGATTCGTTGCGCATCGACACGATCGACCGCTCGCGCTTCGCGGCGGAGAGCGCCAAGCGCAGCGACGGCAACACCACGGTGTTCGAGAAGGGCGTCTACAGCGCCTGCCAGACCTGCGTGAACGAGCCGGGCAAGCCGCCGTTCTGGCAGATCAAGGCGGCGCGGATCAAACACGATCAGGGCGAGAAGACGATCTACTACGAGGACGCACGCCTCGAGATGCTCGGCGTGCCGATCGCGTGGGTGCCGTTCTTCATGCATCCCGATCCGTCGGCCTATCGCAAGACCGGGTTCCTGCTGCCGCGGGTGATCAATTCCAACACGCTCGGCCTGGGCATCCAGGTGCCGTTCTACTGGGCGCCGGTCGACGACTGGGACACGACCTTCTCGCCGGTGGCGCTGTCGCGTCAGGGCGTGCTCGGCGACGTCGAGGTGCGGCATCGCTTCGAGTCGGGCATCGTCGCGGTACGCGGCTGGGGCATCTCGCAGCTCCATCCGGAAGCCTTCGTCGGCACCAGCGGCGATCGACAGCTTCGCGGCGCCTTCAACACCACCGCCACCTTCTCGCTCAGCGACAAGTGGAGCTGGGGCTGGGATGCGACGATCCTGTCGGATCGGCGCTTCCTCGAGCAGTACCACATCAACGGCAACGGCTCGGATCGCGCCGTGTCGACGGTGTTCCTCAAGGGCGAGGGCCTGAGGAACTACTTCGAGGCGCGGCTCTATCGCTTCAGCGTGACCACCGACGACAACGGTTTCGACGCGGCCGGCAACCCGCTCCTGTGGAGCGCCGGCATCGATCTGCAGAACAAGCAGCCGGTCGTGCATCCGGTGGTCGACTACGACTTCGTGCCGGAGCAGTCGGTGGCGGGCGGAGAGATCTCCGGCCACCTCAACGTGACCAGCCTGACGCGCAAGACCTCCGACATCGACACCGCGGGCCGGATCTACGGCATCGCCGGCACGTTCAGCCGGGTGAGCGGCATCGTGGCGTGGCGGCGGCAGTTCATCGACGGGTTCGGTCAGGTGATCACGCCGTCGGCGAGCCTGCGCGGCGATCTGTTCCACAACCAGTCCAACGACACGGTGGCGGTCGGCAACGTGCGCGACGGCTCGCTCGGCCGCATCATGCCGACGCTGGCCGTCGACTACGCCTATCCCTTCATCGCCCAGACGGTGATCGGCGCCCACACGTTCGAGCCGATCGCCCAGCTGGCCATCCGTCCGAGCGAGCAGTGGACCGGGCGGCTGCCCAACGAGGACGCCCAGAGCATCGTGTTCGACGACACGACGCTGTTCCGCGCCGACAAGTTCTCCGGCTGGGATCGCGCCGAGGGCGGCACCCGCCTCAACCTCGGCGGCCGCTACACCTTCCAGAGCACGACGGGCGGGTCGCTGTCGGCGCTGTTCGGCCGGTCGTATCTGCTGTCGGGCGTCAATTCGTTCCGCTATCCGGGCTACGACGAGCTGCTGGCGGATGCGCTGGCGGGCAAACCGGTGCCGCTGACGGCGTTCGGCTCGGGGCTCGAGACCAACGCCTCCGACTGGGTCGGCCGGGTGGCGCTCGATTCGTCGATCGGCTTCCGCCTCAGCGCGCAGGGCCGCTTCGCGGCCGACACGTTCCGCCTCAACCGCGCGGACATCCAGGCTTCGGGCTCCAGCGGGCCGCTGTCGGCCAGCGTGACCTGGGCCTACATGCGCACGCCGGACGTCGTCTACGATCTGCTGGCGTCCTATGCCGCCAACCCGGCCTTCGGCGCCTCGGCGACGGCGGTGGCGAGCGCGCTCAAGCACGAGCGGTCCGAGATCCAGACCTCGTCGAACCTGCGCATCTCGCCGACGTGGCGGGTGTTCGGCGGTGTGCGCTACGACCTGATCGACCGCTATTTCTCGGGCACCAACGCCGGCATCGGCTACGACAACGACTCGTTCTCGGTGTCGGTGGCCTATTCGGAATCGACCTACTGGGCGCTGCAGCCCGGTTCGAGCAAGTCGATCCACGACCAGACGGTGTTCCTGCGCTTCGGCTTCCGGACGCTCGGCGACGGCGCGCTGTCCAACAGTCTCGGGGCGAACTGAGTCGGTCCGCCTCGGCGCGCGACCACGATTCGGCCACGAGAAACGTGCATCGAACGGCAACGGCCCGTCTCGACGAGACAGGGCCGTCGAGGCGTTTCGGACCCGGGCGCCGACAATCGGGAGTTCAAGCGACGTGCGAACCTTCGTCAATCGCCTCGGATCGGGCGCCACGCTCCTCGCCGCCGCCGCCTTCGTCGTCCTGTCGACGGCGAACCCGGTCGGCGCCGCGCAATCGACCATCCGCGTCGTCGTCAACGGCGAGCCGATCACCTCCAACGAGATCGCCGAGCGCGCGCGCCTGCTGCGCCTGACCTCGAAGACCACCGGGGCCTCGGTCGAGCGGGCGGCGATGGAGGATCTGGTCGAGGAGCGGCTGAAGATCCAGGAGGGCAAGCGGGTCGGCGTCAGCGTCACCGACGCGCAGGTCGAGGCGGCGTTCGCCTCGATCGCCGGGCGTCTGAAGATCCCGCCGGCGGCGCTCGCTCAGGGCCTGTCGCAGCAGGGCATTCCGCCGTCGAACCTGAAGCAGCGGCTCAAGGCGCAGATCCTGTGGCAGCAGCTGGTGGTGGGGCGGTTCAACCGCACCGTCTCGATCTCCGATTCGCAGATCGTCGACGCGCTCGCCAAGAAATCGGGCGCCGAGAAGGCCGCGACCGATGCCGCCTCCGGCTCCACCGCCGAGTACACCCTGCGCCAGGTGGTGCTGGTGGTGCCGCAGAAGGGCGGCAACGCCGAGGCGCGCATGCGCGAGGCGGAGGCGCTGCGCGCCCGGATCACCACCTGCGACGGGCTGGTCGACGCGGTGAAGCCGCTGCCGGAGGCGATGGTGAAGTCGCTCGGCAAGCGCACCGAGGACGAACTGCCGGAGGCGTTCCGCGGTCTGCTGGCCGACGTGCCGGTCGGCCACCTCAGCAAGCCGCAGCGCACGCCGATCGGCGTGGAGATGGTGGCGGTGTGCGAGAAGCGCGGTCTGACCGGCAACTTCCAGGTCCGCTCGAAGGTCGAGGAAGAGCTGCGCGCGCAGGAGGGCGAGGTGTTCGCTCGGCGCTACATCATCGAGCTCCGGCGCATGGCGGTGATCGACTACCGCAAGTGACGGAGCCCGACCGTGAGCGATCCTTCCGCACCGAGACCCCTGCCCCTGGCCGTCACGCTCGGCGAACCGGCCGGGATCGGACCCGACGTGACGCTCGCGGCGTGGCTCCGGCGGCGCGCGAGCGGGCTTCCCCCCTTCTACGTCGTCGGTGACGCCGCCTTCCTCGAACGGCGGGCGAAGCTCATAGGGTTGGCGGTGCCGATCGTCAGGGCGAGCCCGCGCGAGGCGGTGGAGCTGTTCGACGCCGGGCTTCCGGTGGTCGACCTCGGTCGGGCGGTGATCGGCGAGGCGGGGCGGCTCGACGAGCGCGACGCGGGCGCTGTGGTCGCCTCGATCGAGCGGGCGGCGGAGGACGTGGTGGCGGGACGAGCGAGCGCCGTCGTCACCAATCCGATCCACAAGCACGCGCTCTATCGCGCCGGCTTCACCCATCCCGGACACACCGAATTCCTCGGCGCGCTGGCCGATCGGCTGCGCCCGTCGCCCGACGGGCGGCCGTGGCGGCCGATCATGATGCTGGCGGGGCCGGACCTGCGCACGGTGCCGATCACGGTGCACGTATCGCTGGCGCGGGCGATCGCCGAGCTCTCGACCGCAACCATCGTGGCGACGGCGCGGATCGTCGCCGCAGATCTCGCCCGGCGCTTCGGCCTCCCCTCCCCGCGTCTGGTGATCGCCGGGCTCAACCCGCATGCGGGAGAGGACGGGGCGATGGGGCACGAGGACGCCGAGGTGATCCGCCCGGCGGTGGAGGTCCTGCGGGCGGAGGGGATCGACGTGAGCGGGCCGCTGCCGTCCGACACGCTGTTCCATGCGCGCGCGCGCGCCGGCTACGACGCGGCGCTGTGCCCGACCCACGATCAGGCGCTGATCCCGGTCAAGACGCTGGCGTTCGACGAGACCGTCAACGTCACGCTCGGCCTGCCGTTCGTGCGCACCTCGCCCGACCACGGCACCGCGCTCGACATCGCCGGGACGGGCAAGGCCCATCCCGGCAGTCTCGAGGCGGCGCTGCGGATGGCGGCGGCGATGGGGGCGGCGTGATGGGCCAGATCGACGACCTGCCGCCGCTGCGCGACGTCATCGCCGCGCACGGGCTGTCGGCGCTGAAGTCGCTGGGGCAGAACTTCCTGCTCGATCTCAACCTCACCGGCCGGATCGCCCGGGCGGGCGGGCCGCTCGCCGACGAGCTGGTGATCGAGGTCGGGCCGGGGCCGGGCGGGCTGACGCGCGCGCTGCTGGCCGAGGGCGCGGGCAAGGTGGTGGCGATCGAGCGCGACCGGCGCTGTCTCGCCGCGCTCTCCGAAATCGCCGCGCACTATCCCGGGCGGCTCGAGGTGATCGAGGGTGACGCGCTCGAGGTCGACATGGCGGCGATCGTCGCGGCCAACGGCAGGACCACGGCACGGCTCTGCGCCAATCTGCCCTACAACGTGGCGACGCCGCTGCTGGTCGGCTGGCTCCAGGCCGAGCCGTGGCCGGCGTGGTGGTCGAGCGCGACGCTGATGTTCCAACGCGAGGTGGCGCTCAGGATCGTCGCCGCGGCGGGCGACGACCACTACGGGCGGCTCGGAGTGCTGGCCGGGTGGCGGGCTGAGGCGCGCATCCTGTTCGATCTCAGCCCGCAGGCGTTCACGCCGCCACCGAAGGTGACCTCCTCGGTGGTGCGGCTGACGCCGCGCCCCTCCCCGCTCGCGGTCGACGCGGGGCTCCTGGAGCGGGTGGTGGCGCAGGCGTTCGGCCAGCGGCGCAAGATGCTCAGGCAATCGCTCAAGGGGCTCGGGGTCGATCCGGCCTTGCTCCTAGAGGCGGCCGGGATCGAGCCGACGCGGCGGGCCGAGGAGATCGACGTCGCCGGGTTCGTAAGGCTGGCGAACGCGCTGCGAGGGTGACTCGTCGCGTTTCGGCCGGGATCGCGATGACACTGAAGGCAGGCGAGGACCTGGAGGGCGACGAGGGGCGACGACGCTCGATCACGAGCCGGTGGCTCGCGCCCGCCCTTTCACGCCGATCCGGGTGCCCTCGGCGCATGATCCCGCTTCAAAGGCGCGCTCGAATACTGCGAAGAACCTCGACGAGACCCGCATCTCCGCGAAAGCCGCCTTCCGCGTGCGATTTTCCTCACGCGTGCTCGCGCACAGACGGTGTCGCCGCCAACAAGCCCTCCAAGAACCGGCTCAGCTCGGCCCGTTCGTCGACGGGGACCATGTCGACGGCAGAATCGCACATCGCTTCGATACGAGGACGGATGAGCCCGATGTCTCGATGAACGGCCGAAGTCGTCCTCATGAAGGTGCCAGGAAGCATCATTTTCGACGCCTCACACGCGCGCCTCACCCCTCCGCCAGCAGGCCCTCGACGAAGGCCTCCAGCCCCACGCGGCGGTCGCGGCGCAGGCGTTCGGCGCGCAGGACGGCGCGGACGTCGTCGTAGGCGCGCTCCAGGTCGTCGTTGATCACGACGTAGTCGAAGCGGCCCCATTCGGCGATCTCGACCTTGGCGTTGGCGAGGCGGCGGGCGATGACCTCCTCGCTGTCCTCGGCGCGGCGATGGAGGCGGCTGGCCAGTTCCTTCATCGACGGCGGCAGGATGAAGACGGTGACGACGTCGCGCGGCAGCTTCTCGACCACCTGGACGGTGCCCTGCCAGTCGATGTCGAACAGCACGTCGCGGCCGAGGGCGAAGGCGGCCTCGACCGGCTCGCGCGGCGTGCCGTAGTAGTTGCCGTGGACCTCGGCCCATTCGAGCAGCTCGGCGTTGTCGCGCAGACCCTCGAAGCGGGCCTTGGACACGAACCGATAGTGGACGCCGTCGATCTCGCTCGGGCGGCGGGCACGAGTGGTGACCGAGACCGAGAGCTCGATCGAGCCCTTCTCGGCCTGGAGGAGCTGGCGCGACAGGGTCGACTTGCCGGCACCGGAGGGCGAGGCGAGGACGAGACCGAGGCCGCGACGGGCGGTCGGTTCGAGGGCGGCGGTTTCGGTCATGGCGTCTCGGCGGCCGGGGGAACCGGTCCGCCCCTTCTCACTCGATGTTCTGGATCTGCTCGCGCAGCTGATCGACCACCGACTTGAGATCGAGGCCGATGGCGGTCAGTTCGCGGTCGTTGGCCTTGGAGCACAGCGTGTTGGATTCGCGGTTGAACTCCTGGGCGAGGAAATCGAGGCGGCGGCCGACGGCGGCACCGCCGGCGATCATGCGGCGAGCCTCGGCGACGTGGGCGGTGAGGCGGTCGAGTTCCTCGCGGATGTCGGCGCGGGTGGCGATCAGGATCGCCTCCTGGGCGAGACGCTGGGGATCGAGCGCGGGCACGGCGTCGAGCAGGGCGGCGACCTGATCGGCGAGGCGGGCGCGGATCGCCTCGGGGCGACGGGCGGGGCAGGCCTCCGCCGCACGGGTCAGCCGCTCGATCTCGTCGATCTGGGCGGAGAGCACCCGGCCGATCGCCTCGCCCTCGCGGGCGCGGGCGGCGAGGAGGCCCTCGACCGCGTCGTCGAGCCCGGCGAGGAGGGCGGCGTCGAGCGCGGCGCGGGCCTCCTCGTCGTCCTCGACCTCGGAGTTCTCCAGCACGCCCTTGATCGACAGGATGCCGTCGAGGGTCGGGGCGGTGGCGTCGATGCGCTCGGAGATCAGGTTCATCGCGGCGACGACGGCGGCGAGGACCTCCTCGTTGACGCGCAGCGTGGTGGCGGCGACGTCACGGGCGAGCGTCAGCGAGATCTGGACGTTGCCGCGGGTCAGGCGCTTGGCGACGCGCTCGCGCGCGGGGATCTCCAGACGGTCGAGACCGGGCGGCAGACGCAGGCGGGCGTCGAGGCCCTTGCCGTTGACCGAGCGCAGCTCCCAGGTCCAGCGTTGACCGCGAAAGGAGCCGTCCCGGCGGGAGAATCCGGTCATGGAGTAGAGGGTCATCGATCCTGTCTCTCCTGGCGGATCGGCGCGGCGGACCATCGGTGGCGCCGGAGCCGATCGATCGGGGCGACGGGCCGCGCGAGGGCCCGTCGGACTCGTGCCGGATCCCGCCCTCCCGCGGCGGCCGACCTCAGTTCACTTTCTGCGACGGGGCGACGGGCGGCGCAAGAGCCGGTTTCGGCGCGGCCGGAGCCTGGACGGGGGCCTGGACCGGCGCGACCGGGGCCGGCGGCGGCGCCTCGCCGCGTCCGCGCTCGATGGCGCGCCAACGCTGGACGTTGCGGTTGTGCTCCTCGAGGGTCTCGGCGAAGACGTGACCGCCGGTGCCGTCGGCGACGAAGAACAGCTCATTCGTGCGCGAGGGGTTGGCGACCGCCTCGAGGGCGGCGCGGCCGGGATTGGCGATCGGGCCGGGCGGCAGGCCCTGGATGCGATAGGTGTTGTAGGGGTTGGGCGAGGAGAGGTCGGCGCGGGTGATGGTGCGCCCCTCCAGCCAGGCCTTGCCGCCGTAGATGCCGTAGAGCACGGTCGGATCGGTCTCGAGGCGCATGCCCTTGCGCAGACGATTGATGAAGACGGCGGCGACGCGCGGTCGCTCGTCGGCCTTGCCGGTCTCCTTCTCGACGATCGAGGCGAGGATGACCATCTCGCGCGGGCTGGTCAGTGGCAGACCCTGGGTGCGATGGGCCCAGGCGTCGGCGACGCGGCGCTCCATCGCCTTTCTCATCTGCTCGAGAATCTGCTCACGCGTGGTGGAGCCGCGCGAGTAGCTGTAGGTCTCGGGCAGGAGCGAGCCCTCCTCCGGGATCGCGCCGATCTTTCCGGTGAGGATGGGATCGTCGAGCAGGCGGCGGACGATCTGCTCGCTCGCCCAGCCTTCCGGGAAGGTGACGCGGTGCTGGACCGTATGACCCTCGGCGATGCGCTCGAGCACCGCGCGCATCGACATGTGCGGCGAGAACTCGTACTCGCCCGCCTTAAGTTTGTCGCCGAGGTCGGACAGCTTGGTGCCGAGCGAGAAGGTCATGGCGTCGGAGATGACGCCCTTCTTCTCCAGCATGTCGGCGATGGCGCCGGTGCCGGCGGCATTGGGGACGACGACGACGATCGGCGCGGAGAGCGGACCGGGCGCGTCGAAGCGCTGCTTGGCGAACCAGGCGAACAGTCCGGCGCCGACCACGGTGACGGTGATCACCGAGAAGATGCCGTTGAGGAAGGAAATGGTCGGGCTCCGAGCCGCCTTCGACCGGCGCGGCGGCGGGGGCACCTCGGAGGGCTCGATCGCGGCACGCGGGCTGCGCGGGGCGGTGCGCGAGGCGTCCTTGGCCTCGGCGGCGGGCGCCTGCGGTTCGGCTTCGGCGGCTGCCTGCGTCTCCGGGGTGCGGCCCTGGGGGTCGATCAGCTCGGACGTCATGATACCTCGCGGCTCGAAGGGACCGATCGGTGCCGGTCCACCCGAGTTGGGGGAAGAACGTGGCGAAACCGCGTCCTCCTCGTTCCTCGATCGCGGTCCCTCGGCGCAGACCGATGCGTCGGCGAACGGCACGACCTCCCGTCGGCGATCGAATCCGCCGACGCAGAGCGCATTAGGACCCTCCGGAGGCACGAGAGCAAGACGAGCGCCGTCGCTCGCCCTCCTGCCCTGGGGAAAACGGCGCGAGCGCCGCTCAGTCGACCCTGCGGAAGATGACCGTGGCGTTGGTGCCGCCGAAGCCGAAGGAGTTCGACAGCACGGTGTCGATCTTCTTCTTCCGCGGGGTGTGCGGGACGAGGTCGAGCTTCGTCTCCACCGACGGATTGTCGAGGTTGATGGTCGGTGGGCAGATCTGGTCGCGAATCGCCAGGATCGAGAAGATCGCCTCGATCGCGCCGGCGGCGCCGAGCAGGTGGCCGGTCATCGACTTGGTCGAGGACATGGCGGCGTCGGCGGCGTGGTCGCCGAGGATACGCTCCACCGCGGCCAGCTCGATGCCGTCGGCCATGGTCGAGGTGCCGTGGGCGTTGATGTAGTCGATGTCGGTGGGCGCGATGCCGGCGCGCTTGATGGCGGCCTCCATGCAGCGATAGGCGCCGTCGCCGTCCTCGGACGGGGCGGTGATGTGGAAGGCGTCGCCGGACATGCCGTAGCCGATCACCTCGGCGTAGATGCGGGCGCCGCGGGCCTTGGCGTGCTCGTACTCCTCGAGCACCACCACGCCGGCGCCCTCGCCCATCAGGAAGCCGTCGCGGTCCTTGTCGTAGGGACGCGAGGCGCGGGTCGGGTCGTCGTTGTAGGAGGTGACGAGCGCGCGGCAGGCGCAGAAGCCGGCGATCGACAGCCGGTTGACCGCGCTCTCGGCGCCGCCGGCGACCATCACCTCGGCGTCGCCGAGGGCGATCAGGCGGGCGGCGTCGCCGATGGCGTGGGTGCCGGTCGAGCAGGCGGTGACGACCGCGTGGTTCGGGCCCTTGAGGCCGTGCTCGATCGAGACGTAACCGCCGGCGAGGTTGATCAGGCGGCCGGGAATGAAGAAGGGCGAGATGCGACGGGGGCCGCGCTCCTTGAGGGTCAGCGACGCCTCGTAGATGCCGCCGAGGCCGCCGATGCCGGAGCCGATCAGCACGCCGGTGGCGCACTGGTCCTCACGGCTCTCGGGGTGCCAGTTCGCGTCGTCGAGCGCCTGCTTGGCGGCGGCCATGGCGAAGACGATGAATTCGTCGACCTTCCGCTGCTCCTTGGGATCCATGTAGAGGTCGGGATTGTAGGTCCCGTCGCTGCCGTCGCCGCGCGGAATGCGCGCCGCGATCCGGCAGGCGAGATCGTCGACCTCGAAATCGTCGATGCGAACCGCGCCGCTCTTGCCGGCCAGGATGTTCGCCCAGGTCGCCTCGACACCGCAGCCGAGCGGCGTGACCATCCCCATACCCGTGACGACTACACGACGCATCGCGACCTCGTTCTTCCGCGCCCGAATCCTCGAAACAGCCCGCCGAGCCCGATCCGTGCTCGGGCGAGGAGGACGACGATCTCGTCGGAGGCGTCGACACGGGATCACACGGGACGTGCGAGAGCGGGCGGCGCGCAGCCCGGCCTCGTGCGTCTCGTCCGCATCTCCCCTGGTCCTGATCCGGTCGACGAGGAGAGCCGCCGCTCACCGAGGCGATGCTCGGACGGCGGAGAGACGCGGGCGGCGGCTCGATCCGAACCGCTGTTCGAAGGTTCGCTCGGGACGAACCTCGGGTCGCTCCGCGATCCGTTCCCCGATCGGCCGCGTCCCGGCGGAAGGGGCGCCCGACGAATTCACGCCGGCCACGAGGGCCGGCGCCGATTGTTCTGGTCGGAGACCGACGGCCCGGGGCGCGGCGCGAGGCGGCGCACCCGGACCCTGCGGGCCTCAGGCCACGTTCTTCTCGAGGAACTTGACCGCGTCGCCGACGGTCAGGATCGTCTCGGCCGCGTCGTCCGGAATCTCGACGCCGAACTCTTCTTCGAACGCCATGACCAGCTCGACCACGTCCAGCGAGTCCGAGCCGAGGTCGTCGATGAAGCTCGCGTTCTCGGTCACCTTCTCGGCGTCGACGCCGAGGTGTTCGATCACGATCTTCTTCACGCGTTCAGCGATATCGCTCATGTGCTCATCTTCCCAGAACAGGATAAACCGACCCCGAAACCACCGACGTCACCGTCGGCGCCCCGATACGAAACTCCGCTCGACCCGAGACCGCGGCGCGGTCCGAGCCGGGCACCAGCCGGGTGCCCTCGGAGCGAGGCGCTCCGGTTCCCCGGCCCACCTCCCTCGTCCTCTCGGTGCCCCACCCGTTCCGGAGCGGCGCGACACGAGACGACACGACGATCGACGCCCCCCGGCGCGGGACTGGTCCGCGAGCTGCCTCGCGACCGACCCCGTAGATCGTCCGACCGAGCGTCCGGCGGCTTCCACCGGACGTGCTGCGGCCGTTCGTCCGGCCCGCACGGGGCCGAACCGGGTGGTTGCTAGCACACTTTCCCAGCCTTGACCAGTGACCCGGCGGGGCCGGGAGGGGGGCTGGAAAAGCCGTGGTTCGCGACCACTTTTCTCAATCAGATCATGGCCATGCCGCCGTTGACGTGCAGCGTCTGACCGGTGACGTAGGCGGCTTCGTCGCTGGCGAGATAGACCACGGAGGCGGCGATCTCGGCGGCGCGACCGAGGCGGCCGGCCGGCACCGCGCCGAGGATGCCCTCCTTCTGCTTGTCGTTCAGGGCGTCGGTCATCGGCGTCTCGATGAAGCCCGGAGCGACGCAGTTCACGGTGATGTTGCGGCTGGCCACTTCCTGGGCGAGCGACTTCGACATGCCGATCATGCCGGCCTTGGCGGCGGCGTAGTTGCCCTGGCCGGGATTGCCGGTGACGCCGACCACCGAGGTGATCGAGACGATGCGGCCGAAGCGGCGCTTCATCATGCCCTTGAGGGCCGCGCGGCAGAGGCGGAAGGTCGAGCCGAGGTTGACCTCGAGGACCTGATCCCACTCCTCGTCCTTCATGCGCATGAAGAGGTTGTCGCGGGTGATGCCGGCGTTGTTGACCAGCACGTCGAGCCGGCCGAACTTCGCTTCGACCGCCGGAATCAGCGCGTCGACCGAGGCGCGGTCGGAGAGATTGCAGACGAAGATCTCGGCACGTTCGCCGAGCTCGGCCTTCAGCTCGTTCAACACCGCCTCGCGGGTGCCGGACAGAGCGAGGGTGGCGCCCTGCGCATGGAGAGCGCGGGCGATGGCGGCGCCGATGCCGCCGGTCGCGCCGGTGACGAGAGCGACCTTGCCGGTCAGATCGAACATGAGGCTTCTCCTCGGGGGCTCGTGAAATCTTCGGATGCGACCCTCGGCCGCGCCCCTCGCCGGGAAGCGAGGGGCCGACCGGCGCATCAGACCAGGGCGACGACCATCTTCTCGATGTCGTCGGGGGTGTTCACCGCCACGCCCTCGACGCCTTCGACGATGCGCTTGACCAGACCGGTCAGGACCTTGCCCGAACCGATCTCGTAGAGGCGGGTCACGCCGTGGCGGGCGAGGAACTGGACGCTCTCGCGCCAGCGCACGGTGCCGGTGACCTGCTCGACCAGACGGCGACGGATCTCGTCCGGATCGGAGATGGCGGCGACCAGCACGTTGGAGACGACCGGCACGACCGGGCGCTTCACGTCGACCTGCGCCAGCGCCTCGGCCATGGCGTCGGCGGCGGGCCGCATCAGGGCGCAATGGAAGGGGGCGGAGACGTTGAGGAGCATGGCGCGCTTGGCGCCGCGGCCCTTGGCGATCTCGACGGCGCGTTCGACCGCGGCCTTCGAACCCGACACCACGACCTGGCCGTCGGCGTTGTCGTTGGCGGCCTGGCAGACCTCGCCCTGGGCCGCCTCCGCCGCCACGGCGGCGGCGTCGGCGAAGGAGAGGCCGAGGAGCGCGGCCATCGCGCCCTGGCCGACGGGCACGGCGGCCTGCATGGCGCGGCCGCGAATCTTGAGCAGGCGCGCGGTGTCGGCGATCGAGAGGCTGCCGGCGGCGGCGAGCGCGGAATATTCACCGAGCGAATGACCGGCGACATAGAGCGCGTCGCGCTTCAGCGAGACGCCCTTCTCCTCGAGCACGCGCATGGCGGCGAGGGAGACGGCCATCAGCGCGGGCTGGGCGTTCTCGGTCAGGGTCAGTTCGGCCTCGGGGCCGTTCCACATCAGCTCGGAGAGATGCTGACCGAGGGCGTCGTCGACCTCGGCGAAGACTTGAGCGGCGGTGGGGAAGGCATCGGCGAGGGCCTTGCCCATGCCGACGGCCTGGGAGCCCTGTCCGGGGAAGGTGAAAGCGATGCTCATGGGTCTCTCGCCTCGTCGGTTCGTCTTTTTTCAAGGCCGAGGGCGTCTCGCGCGCCTCTTCGGGGGCGAGAGAGCGCGAGAGGGGGCATAAGTCAAGAGAGAGGGAGGGAGGGGGGCGGAACGTGCGCCCGCGCACACGACGACGCGCGGCGCGCGCGAGGCGAACCGGACGCGGACGTATTCGTCATTCTCTTGCCGGATACGGTGTGTCATGATGGCGTGTTCCATCTCGAACTCGCCGACGGAGACCCGATGACGCTGCCGCCGACCCACCCGCGTTTGGCCAAGCGGCCCTACACCCAGGGCGAGCTCGTCGCCGACGGCGTGGTCCACGTGGCGGCGATCGTCGCCGGGATGATCGCCTTTCCGGTTCTGCTGGCGCGGATGGTGGCGATCGGGGCCTCGGGCGAGGTGGCGGCGGTCGGGGTCTACGCCACGGCGTTCTTCCTGATGTTCGGCTTCTCGCTCGCCTACAACATGACGCCGCCGTCGTCGCTCAAGTGGTTGCTCCGGCGGTTCGACCATTCGGCGATCTACGTGATGATCGCCGGGACCTACACCGCGCTGCTGGCGCGGGTGTCGGATCAGGTGTGGGCGTGGGCGCTGATCGCGGCGGCGTGGGTCGGGGCGCTGGGCGGCAGTGCGCTGAAGCTGGCCTTCCCGGGGCGGTGGGACAAGCTGTCGATGGCGCTCTACATCATGCTCGGCTGGGCCGTGGTGGTGGCGATCGGGCCGCTCGCGGCGACGCTGCCGACGGCGACCGTGGTGCTGATCGTGATCGGCGGGGCGCTCTATTCGGTCGGCATCGTGTTCTACAAGTGGCACGGGTTGAAGTTCCAGAACGCGATCTGGCACGGCTTCGTGGCGATCGCCTCGGCCTGCCACTGGGTCGGCATCGCGGTGGTGATGGGCCGGTGAGGACGAGCCGAGCCATGGCTCACCGCCACCTTCGGTGGTAGGATGAAACCTCATCGATCGGCGCCGCGAGGACCATGCCCGACTTTCGCAGATTTTTTCCGCCCGTCGGAACGAACTTCCGTGGATTCCTCATGTGGTTCATCGTCGTGGCGGTGGCGGGCACGGTGATCTACGTCTTCGACATCGGCAAACGGCCGCGCACCCCTCGAGGGGATGCATTGGATCCGGCGTATGTCGCCGAGCGCGGGGCCGACATCGCGGCCCGCCGCGCGCGTGAGGCGGAGGAGCAGAAGGAGGCCGAGGCGCGCAGCGCCGAAGCACGCCGCCGTTTGCGCGAGAAACAACGCGCGGAAGACGAAAAGGGGGCCGAAGACTGGGTTCCGGCGTCGGCGCAAAGCCCCACCCCTCCCTCGCCGGGCGGGAGATAGGTCGCGATCGATGGCGCCTTCCTCAGGCTTGTTCGGCCGCGTGGGTCATGGCCTGATGGTCGACTCTGATCCGGCATCCCCGTTCATGGAGCCATAAATGACCGGTCCCGAGGTACGTCCTGCTTATGCCGACCTCCTCGCACCCTACGACCGCGTCGCGCTGCTGCTGCAGGGCGGAGGGGCGCTGGGGGCCTACCACGTCGGGGTCTACGAGGCGCTGCACGCGGTCGGCATCGAGCCGACGTGGATCTCGGGCGTGTCGATCGGGGCGATCAACGCGGCGCTCATCGCCGGAAATCCGCCGGAGAAGCGGCTGGAGCGGCTGACGGCGTTCTGGGACGAGATCACCCGCGAGAATCCGTTCGACCGCCTCTCCGCCTTCGATCCCTTCGGCATGACGGAGGCGATGCGGGCGTGGCGGAACCAGATGTCGGGCCTCACCGCCATGACCTTCGGCCAGCCGGGCTTCTTCGTGCCGCGCGTGCCCAGTCCGTGGCTGCGGGCGCGCGGGAGCGAGGGGGCGACCAGCCTCTACGACACCGGCGCGCTGAGGAGCACGCTCGAGCGGCTGATCGACTTCGACCGGCTCAACGACGGGCCGATGCGGGTGTCGGTCGGGGCGGTCGAGGTGGAGAGCGGCAACTTCGCGTGGTTCGATTCCAAGGACGGGCCGAATCGGGCGCGCATCGACGTGCGCCACGTGATGGCCTCGGGAGCGCTGCCCCCTGCCCTGCCCGCCGTGGAGATCGACGGGCGGCACTGGTGGGACGGCGGCATCGTCTCCAACACGCCGCTCGAGCATCTGCTCGAACAGGAGGAGGACCACTCCTCGCTGGTGTTCCAGGTCGACCTGTTCCCGGCGCAGGGGCCGATGCCGCGCGACATGGCCGAGGTGCTCGCCCGCCAGAAGGACATCACCTATTCCAGCCGCACGCGCGCGGGCACGACGCGGTTTCGCCAGATCTTCTCGCTGCGCCGCCGCCTGCTCGAGGCGCTCGCCCGCATTCCGGAGGCCGAGCGCACCGACGCCGATCGCGTCACCATCCACGATCTGTGCGAGCCGGGGGTGGTGAACATCCTGCACGTCATCTATCGGATGAAGAGCTGGGAGAGCCACAACAAGGACTACGAGTTCTCCGCCCGCTCGGCTGCAGAGCACCGCGCGGCCGGACTGCTCGACATGCAGGCGACGCTGACGCACCGCGACTGGTTCGCGCCGCCCTCGGCGGACGACGGCGTGGCGACCCACGACGTGCACGATGTGCGGCGGCCGTGACTTCGCCCTTGCAATTCCCGCCAAAATCCTTATGACCCGACCATTCCGTCGGGCACCCGGCCGGGGGCTGAACGGACGGTCGTGGGCATTTCCCTTCTCGAAGGCGACTTCGAGGCCCGGAAACCACCACGGCAGGGTCGAGAGATCGATCCGTCGTCCCGTGTCTCCGCTCTCCGACACGTCATGGTTTTCGGGATCTTCCTCGTGAGGCCCCCGAGAGGCTCGGCGCCGGTGCTCTTCGGTCGACGTCGCGAGACGCCGAAGCAACGAGGAAAGGTTCAACATGCCGCTCTACGAGCACGTGTTCCTGGCGCGCCAGGACGTGTCGACGCAGACCGTCGACGGGCTGATCGCCCAGTACAAGACCATCATCGAAGGTCTCGGTGGCAAGGTCACCAAGATCGAGAACTGGGGTCTGAAGTCCCTCGCCTACCGGGTCAAGAAGAACCGCAAGGCGCACTACGCCCTCATGAACATCGACGCCCCGGCCGCCGCCGTGGCCGAGGTCGAGCGTCAGGAGCGCCTGTCGGAAGACGTGCTGCGTTCGCTCACCATCCGCGTCGACGCCCTCGAGGAAGGCCCGTCGGTCATGCTGCAGAAGCGCGACCGTGACGAGCGTCGCGACGACCGCCGTGGCGGTGAGCGCGGCGACCGTGGGGACCGCGGCGATCGTGGCCCGCGCCGCGACCGTGGCCCGCGCCGTGACGAAGCCGAATTCGCCGACGAGGAGAACGCGTGATGAGCGAGACCAATTCTTCTTCCTCCGGCGCCCGCCGTCCGTTCTTCCGTCGCCGCAAGACCTGCCCGTTCTCGGGCGCGTCGGCTCCGAAGATCGACTACAAGGACGTCAAGCTGCTGCAGCGCTTCGTGTCCGAGCGCGGCAAGATCGTGCCCTCCCGCATCACCGCGGTGTCGGCCAAGAAGCAGCGCGAGCTCGCCAAGGCGATCAAGCGCGCCCGCTTCCTCGGTCTGCTGCCGTTCGTGATCAAGTGATCGCGGCTTCGCGCCTTCCGGCGTGAACGACTTCGGGGAGCGGGCTCGCGTCCGCTCCCCTCGCCCTTCCGGGGGCGGGTCCCGTGCGACGCGCGGGGCCGAGACGAGGGGCGACGCGGCCGGCCCGACAACGAACAGGCGCCCATCGATACGGGTTGGGGCGGGATCGCCTCTAACCGCTCGCGCGACGAGACGGGACAGCTGGACGACATGACGAGCACGTTCTCGATATCCTCCCTCCTGATCGGCCTCGGGGCCGGTGCGACTTCGGCGGCGCTGTTCGCGTCGCTGGTGGGGGGAAACGTGTTCGCGCTGCCGCTGTTCGTGCTGGCGCCGATGCCGCTGGTGATCGCCGCGCTCGGCCAGGGCCTCGTCGCCGGGCTGATCGGCGCGGCGACGGCGGCGATCGCGCTGCAGACCTCGCTGGGCACGCCCGCCGCCCTCGTCCATGCCTTCGCCCATGCGGCGCCGGTGCTGGTCGCCTGTCACCTGATCCTGCGCTCCACCACCACGCCCGAGGCGGAGACGCGTTGGTATCCGCTCGGCGCTGTGATCTCCGCGACGGCGGTGATGGTGGCGATCGCCACGACGCTCGGCGGGCTGGCGATCGAGTTCGATCCGATCACCACCGCCGAACAGGTCGCGACGTCGTTCCGCGAGGCGATGATCGCCGGCGGCGCCAAGCCGACCGATCTGCCCGACGTGATCCAGATGGAGCCGTTCCTGCGCGCCTCGGTGCGGCTGATGCCGGCGTTCTTCCCGGCGTTCTGGACGCTGATGCTGGCGCTCAGCCTGTGGCTCGGCGCGCGGATCGTCGCCAAGTCGGGGCGGCTGGCGCGGCCGTGGGAGGACATGGCCTCGATCGAGGTGCCGCTGATGGCGGGACCGGTGTTCGCGGCCGGGTTCGCCGGATCGTTCCTGCCGGGCTCGGCGGGGCTGATCGCCTCGATCGCGGCCGGGGCGGCGTTCGCGCCGCAGTTCCTGGTCGGGCTCGGGGTGGCGCACCACATGGCGCGCGCCTCCGACATGCGCCTGATCCTGCTCGCAACCCTCTACGGGCTCGTGCTGCTCTTCCCCATCGCCTCGCTGGTGGTGGCGATGGTGGGGCTGGCCGAGCCGTTCGTCGACCTGCGGGGGCGGCTCGCCGCTCGTCCGCGCTCCTGATCAAACCGCAATCCAAGCAAAGGAGAATCCCATGGAAGTGATCCTGCTCGAGCGTATCGGCCGCCTCGGCCAGATGGGCGACGTCGTCAAGGTCAAGGACGGCTACGCCCGCAACTTCCTGCTGCCGCGCCACAAGGCGCTGCGCGCCACCAAGGCCAACAAGGAAGTGTTCGAGAGCCAGCGCGTGCAGCTCGAGGCGCGCAACCTCGAGCGCAAGGCCGAGGCTCAGGCGGTCGCCGAGAAGCTCGACGGTCAGGCGTTCATCGTCGTGCGTTCGGCCGGTGAGATGGGTCATCTCTACGGTTCGGTCACGACCCGCGACGTCGCCGATCTGGTGGTGGCCGGCGGCTTCACCGTCGAGCGCAACCAGGTCGAGCTGAAGGCTCCGATCAAGGCGATCGGCCTGCACGCGGTGTCGATCGCGCTGCATCCGGAAGTGCACGCGACCGTGACCATCAACGTCGCCCGTTCGGCCGACGAGGCCGAGCGTCAGGCGCGCGGCGAAGAGGTCATCACCCGCGACAACGAAGACATCTTCGTGCGCGAAGTCGGCCCGATCACCGACGAAGAAGGCTATCACGACGAGGCGTGATCCCCGAGGGCGGCGACGCCCGACGGAGATCCCCTACGACGCGAAAACGAGAGAGCCGGGCGGCGACGCCCGGCTCTCTCGCGTTTGCAGGGCTCTCGTTCGGCGGACCGGAGCCCGCCGAACGAGAGTGTGGCTCACTTCTTCTCGGTGATGGTGGCGGTACCGTCGCCGGCGAACTTGATGCTCGCGTCGAGGTAGGCGGCCTGGACGTCGGCGGCGAACATCTTGGCGGTGTCGTAGGCCTCGCCCGAACGGGCGCCGGTGCCGCAGATGAACACGACCGGCTTGTCCTTAGGGAAGGTCGCCAGCTTCTTCTCCAACTCGCTCATCGGCACGTTGACCGCGCCCTTGATCGTGCCGGCGGCGAATTCCTTGGGATCACGCACGTCGACCAGAACGATCGCGGCCGGGTCGGCCTTCCAGGCGGCCTCGAACGAGGCGACCGTCACCGAGCCCTTCTCCTTGCCGGCGACCAGCGCCGCCTTGG
>JBEOKB010000303.1:0-3260 GCA_040275425.1 Siculibacillus sp.
GTCACGGCGGCGGCGCCAACCGCAACGGCCCGGGCCGTGGTCCGCGCGCCGAGGGTCGCCCGCAGGGCGGTCGCTCGGAAGGTCGCGGCCCGCGTCGCGACGGCTGATCGGCACGCGAGCCCCCACGAGATGCGAAAAGGCCCCGGAGCGATCCGGGGCCTTTTTCGTTCGAACGTCGCGCGGGGATCAGCGGCCGGAGAGGAACGGCACCCGGATCGGCGCGCGCCACAGGGTGACGGTCGGGCTCGGGGCGCCGACGCGATGGTCGGAGACCGGGGCCTCGACCGGGCTGCGGCGCGGGCGGGCGAAGATCAGGCACCAGTAGACGTCGCCGCGCTTCTTGGGGTTCTCGGCCGAGGCGATGCCCATGCGGGTCATGTCGGCGTCCTTGAGGCCGCGATCGTGGGCGGGGGAGTTCTTCCAGCCCTGGATCGCCTGGGCTAGGGTGCGGTAGCCCTGACCGAGGTTCTCGCCCGCGGTCTCATAGGCATATCCACCGCCCTTCAACCGCTTCTCCAGACCGCCCCAGGGCTCGAGGTCGTGGCTCATGCGCCCGGCCTCGGCGAGTTTTCCGGCGTAGTCGGCGGCGAGGCGGGCGAGATCGGGGTCGAGCGCGAGCGGGCCGACGCCGTTCTCGGCGCGGTAGGCGTTGATCAGCCGCGCGGCCTCCTTCGGGTCGACCGGCACGTAGGCGACGTCGTCGACCCTGTCGAGATGGAGCGGCCCGCGCGCGCAGGCGGCGAGGCCGCCGGCGAGGACGGTCGCGAGCAGGGCACGGCGCGTGGCGCGCGGCGCGAGGGACTGGGATGCGGGCAAGGGTCTCTCCTCGATGCGGTCCCTCGCGGGACTCGCCTTGCGTTCGATCTAGCGCGTCGAGGCGGCGAGGAAAAGGCGGCGGCTCATTCGGGCACGAGACGGCGCACCGGCGCGGCCGCGGCGGCGCGCGGGCCGCCGAGGCGCAGGAAGCCGTTGAAGACCGGGTTGGCGAGGGTGGCGTCGCGCCCGGCGCCGACGAGCAGATCGACCTCGTCGGCGGGCAGGACGAAGCGGGTGGCGATCTTCTGCAGCTTCTCGCGGCGATCGGGCAGCTGGTCGAAGGCGACCTCGCCGGAGAGCATCTTCACGTCGCGGCAGTTCCAACCCTTCGTGGTGCCGACGAGACGCGTCACCTCGGCGGGCGAGAGCTTGCAACGCCATTCGATCAGATCCTGCTGCCAGCGGGCGATGGTCAGTTGGAAGGCGTCGAAGCCCTGGCGCACCGAGGCGTCGATGCCGGTGTCGATCACCGCCATCATCAGCGGCGTCACGGTCGGCCCCTTCCGGGTGCGGGCCCAATCGGTGTCCGAGGCGCGGCCGGAGTTGACCACCAGGAACAGCGCCCGCTTCAGGCGCGCGGCCTGTCGCGGCGACAGCGGCGCATGGGGCGTATCGGCGGCGGCGCGGGCGATGGTGAGCCCGGCGAGGCCGAAGTTGTCGGTGAGGCCGCCGTCGAGCAGGCGGATGTACTTCATCTTCTCGGGATCGCGATAGGCGGCGAGCGCACGAGCGTTGGCCTTGAGCAGGGCCGGGGCGGAGGCGTGCTCGGCGGCGAAGCGGGCCCAACGCGGCGTCTCCCAGGCGCAGCGGTCGGGATAGGTCTCGAGCGACACCGGCGCGAAGATCACCGGCACCGCCGCCGAGGCGGCCACCGCCTCGGAGATCGGCAGGCGGGCGAGATCGGAGCAGAAGGCGCGGAAGGTGTTCGGCTCGAACACGAAGGGGGAGTGGTTGGCGATGTCGGAGGCGTTGAGCCAGACGGTCGGGCGCTTCTTGCGCAGGAGATCGGCGAAGGTGGCGCCGCCGAAGAGGTTGCGGTCGAGCCACTGCGGCAGATTGGAGCGATCGTTGGCGCCGCCGGCGTAGACGCGCATCAGCGTGCTCGGATTGAGCGGATTGTCGTTCAGATCCTCCTCGGCGTTGCGCAGGAGGAAGCGCTCGCGGAAATCGGCCATCCCCTCGCGCCCCTTGAGGCCGAACCACGCGGCGGTGACCGAACCGCCGGAGACGCCGGAGACGAAGTCGACCCGGTCGAGCAGATTGATGCGCCGCCCGTCGGCGGAGGTCACGTCGGTCTCGGCGAAGGCCTGGAGCACGCCGAAGGAGAAGGCGGCGGCGCGGGTGCCGCCTCCGGAGAAGGTCAGGCCGACCAGGGTCTCGCTCTCGCCCTCGTCGGCGAAGATCGCGGCGGAGGACGCGTCGGCGATCCCGGCGAAGGGCTGGTTGATCGGCGCGTCGTCGAGCGAGGCGCAGGAGGCGAGCACCGACACCAGCGCGAGCCCGGCGACGAGCCGGGCCGAGACCCTCCGTGCCGCGTGTGCGTTCCCCATGCGCCGTCCGCCCCCGTTTGCCGCGATCGCCGCGGCGATGGTGTCGCAACCACCGCCCGGTTGTCGAGGGGCGGGACCGACACGAGGCGAGTTTCCCACGTCCGTCGCGACCGGCGCATTACAAATGCCGTCAGCGGGCGGGGTCCGCGTTTACCGGCGCGGCCGGCTCTGGCACGCTCGCCCTCTCCGCTTTCCCGACCCCCAGGGGTCGGCTCTCGAGGGATCGCCGCCGATGTCCGTTCGCCGTCTCGATCGCACCGTCCGCTCCGCCCTGGCGGCACTGCTTCTCGGCTCGGTCTTCGCCGGTCCGGCGTCGGCGGCGCCGACGTCGTGGGCGCTGCTCGTCGGCGTCTCCGACTATCCGAAGGAGGTGGTCGGCGATCTGCAACTGGCCGGACCGAAGAACGACGTGGCGCTGATGATCGACACGCTGGCGCGCATCGGCGTGCCGGCCGAGAACGTCACCGTGCTGGCCGACGGGCTGGAGCAGACCGGCGCGACGCGACGGGCCGACGGCATGCCGACGCGCGCGGCGATCCTCGCCCGCCTCGCCGATCTCGCCGCCAAGGCGGGGCCGGGCGACTTCGTGCTGGTCCATCTCTCCGGCCACGGCTCGCAGCAGCCGATGGTCGATCCGTCGCGCCACGAGGTGGCCAAGGCCGACGGGCTCGAGGAGATCTTCCTGCCGATCGACATCGGACCGTGGGACGACGGCATCGCGGCGGTGAAGAACGCGCTGGTCGATCACGAGCTCGGCCGGGCGGTCGCCGCGATCCGGGCCAAGGGCGCGCGGGTGTTCGTGGTGGTCGACGCCTGCCATTCGGGCACGATGACGCGCGCGGGCGGTGACGCCACGGCGAAGCAGGTGCCGCCGTCGGTGCTGCGCATTCCCGA
>JBEOKB010000304.1:0-4471 GCA_040275425.1 Siculibacillus sp.
GCCTCCGGTCAGAGCGCGGTGAAGGTGAGCGCGCCGGCCGATTCCAGCGTCAGTTCGAAGGTCATCTCGCCGTCGTGGGCGCCGGAGAACTCCAGCGCGGCGATCTGGAACTGACCCTGGACGATGCCGAAATCGGGCAGCACCACCTGCCAGGAGCGAATCGTCCCGGCGAAGAAGGCGGCGCGCACGGCGGCGTCCGACGCGGCGTCGCGGAAGACGCCGGTGCCGGAGACGTGGGCGCGGCGCAACCCGGCGCCGGAGAGCAGTTCGCGCCAGCGGTCGGGGCTGTCGGCGGAGGAGACGTCGACGCTCTCCTCGGCGAGGGCGAGGCGGCGCGAGCGCAGCCCGGCGACGGTGACGAAGACGCCGGAGCCGGTCTCGTCGAGCTTGAGGAGAAGGTCCTTGCCACGTTGAACGGCCATGTCCGGCCTCCTTGGAACGCAAACAGACGAGGGAGCGGAATCAGTCGGGTTCGACCAGGGCGATCAGGCGCAGCGTCGCCTCGGCGGTGAGGCGATCGCGCTGGAGGCGGACGTCGGCCGCCTCGCGCCGCAGGAGCACGACGCGGGCGCCGTCGAGCGCGAGGCCGTCGGCGACGGGATCGTCGGGGACGAGCAACGCCTCGACGCGAGCGAGCAGCGTCAGCGCCTCGCGCCGTCCGCCGACGCGCGACAGCACGCGCAGGGCGAGGCGGTGCTCGTCGAGGCGGGCGTCGACGCCGGAGCGGTCGCGCGAGGAGATCTCCTCGACGACGAGATGGGGAAAGACCACGTCGCGAGGGGCGCAGTCCCAGATGCGGCCGCCGAGATCGGCGGCGAGGACGGCGTCGGCGCGCAGGCGGGCGAGCACGGCGGAGAGCAGGGCGGCGGCGGTCATCGTCCCTCCTCCTCGGCATGGATCACCAGCCGATTGCGGCGTTCGTCGAGATCGTGGGCGGCGCGGACGCGGAAGACGCGGGGGCCGAGACGCAGGCGGGCGCGGCCGTCGACGTCGGCGCGCCAGCGGATCTCGATGCGGTGGGAGACGACCCCGGCGAGGCCGCCGCCGCGCTCGGCCTCGACGGCCGAGGTCGGTTCGATCGCCGCCCATACGGTGGCGAGCGGAACCCAGGTGACGGCGCAGTCGGGGCCGGTCTCGCCGCGTTCGATCACGACGCGGTGCCGGAGGGCGCCGATCGGGCGGAGGGCGGCGATCATTTCAGCCTCATCACGCGGAAGGGCGCGATCAGTGTCTCGAAGGCGCCGGCGATCGAGGAGGGCACGACGCCGTAGGCGTAACCCTCGCGGTTCTCGTACCAGCGGGCGACCAGCATCATGATCGCCAGACGCAACGGTTGCGGCACGTCGAGACCGGAGGGGCCGTAGCCGGCGACGACGTCGATCTCGATGCCGTTGAGGGGGCGGCCGGGGGTGGGTCCGGTGCCGAGGAGGCGCAGGCGGGCGGGGATGCGGGCGACGTCGAGGACGAGGGCGGCGGGCGAGAGGCTCACCGGTTCGCCGTCGGCGTCGTAGACCACCGCCTCGGCGATCGAGCGCACCGGCGTGAACGGCAGCTCGATCTCGCCGGAGGGCGGCCAGTCGTCGCGCCACAGGCGCCAGGTCTGGTCGATCAGCAGGCGGCGGGTGGCGCTCTCCACGTGGATGCGCGCGGCGGCGATCATGGCGGCGAGATAGTCGTCGTCGTCGGAGCCGGTCAGGCGCAGGTGGGCCTTGGCCTCGGCGAGCGACACCGGTTCGAGCGCCGGCGGCGTGATCAGAAGGACGGTCATCGGGATCTCTCGGTCGGCGCTGCGTCGATGAGGGGGGCGGCCCGGCGGCGGGGAGGACACCACCGGGCCGCGTCGGCGACGGCCCTCGCGACGGAGGGCGGCGGACGGGGCGGGACGGGACGAGCGCCCGCCGCGCGCGTCAGGCCGTGCCGAACTTCAGGAGCTTGATCGCGTCGAAGTCCTGGATGCCGCCGCCGACGCGCTTGGTGGTGTAGAACAGCACGTAGGGCTTGGCGGAGTAGGGATCGCGCAGGACGCGCACGCCCATGCGGTCGACCACCAGGTAGCCGCGGCGGAAGTCGCCGAAGGCGATCGGGAAGGCGTCGGTGGCGATGCCCGGCATGTCCTCGGCCTCGACGACGGGGAAGTTCATCAGCGTCGCCGGGGCGCCGGCGGTGGCCGGCGGCTGCCACAGGTAGTGACCCTGGGCGTCCTTGAGCTTGCGGATCTCTCCTTGCGTCTCGCGGTTCATCACCCAGGTGGCGTTCTGGCGATAGCCGGAGCGCACCGCGTAGACGAGATCGACCAGCTTGTCGGACGGGTTGGTGGCGGGCAGCGCCCCGGCGACGCCGGTGGCGAGATAGCCGACCTTGCCCCAGGTCCAGCTCGCGGCCGCGACCTTGTCGTAGGCCATGAAGCCCTTGGGCTTGGCGACACCGTCGCCGGTGACGAAGGCGGCGCCCTCCTGTTCGGCGAAGGCCTGCCGCACCTCCTCGGCGATCCAGGCCTCGACGTCGACGGCGGCGTCGTCGAGCAGGGCGGAGGTCGCCGCCGGCATGGCGTAGAGCTCCATGGTCGGGAAGGTCATCTGCGCCAGGGTCTGCGAGGTGGTCTGCGGACGGGCGTCGGTCTCGGCGACCCAGCCGACCGACGGGCCGGTCGCCGAATAGGGCTTGGCGAAGACCGAGCCGGAGACCTGACGATTGCCGGAGATGGCGCGGATCGGCGAGATCTCGGCGAGGCGGCGGGTCACCTCGCGTTCGAGCTCGGCCGGCACGACCCAACCGCCGTCGGCGTCGGAACCGACCGAGAGGGCCTTCTGCTCGAGGCCGCGCAGGCGCTCGACCGAACCACCGCGCACATAGGCGTCGAAGGCGGCCTTGTGGTCGAGGGCGAGCGGCGAGAGACCGGTCGGAGCGCCGCCGTCGAGGCTCGGGCGGGCGCGGCGCAGCGCCAGACCGTCGACGAGGCGGCGGCTCTCGTCGAGGGCGCGGTCGAGGCGGGCGACCTTCTCCTCGAGCAGCGGATCGGCCGACCCGCGCTTCTCGATCTCGGCGAGGCGGCGGTCGTTGTCGTGCCGGAAGGTCTCGAAGGTGACCATGAACTGCTCGAAGGCGTCGTTCATCTCGGCATTGGGGGCGGGGGAGGCCTTGGTCTCCGGCGCGCGGCCGGTATCAGCGTGGGTCGTGACGTCGGTCATGGAAGGATCACCTCTTCGGGTCGAGCAGTGCGGTGGCGCGCCGGATGGTGGCGGCGAGCCGGGAGGCGGGGAGATCGACGATCCCCCGCGTGGTCTCGATCGCCGCGACACGGGCGCGCGGCTGCATCGGGAAGGTGACGAGGGAGATCTCCCACAGGTCGATCTCCGTGAGGCGGCGGACGCCGCTTCCCCGGTCGCGGGAGGCGCGCACGGCGCGGAAGCCGATCGACAGGCCGTCGAGCACGCCCGCGCGCATCAGGGCGATCGCCTCACGGCCACGGGCGACCTCGGCGAGGAGGCGACCGCGCACGAACAGGCCGCGCGCGTCCTCGCGGATCTCGATCCAGGCGCCGATCGGCTCGGCCGGTTCGTGGTGCCAGAGCATCTTGACGCCGGAGACGCCGCGCCGGGCGAGGCTCGCGCGGAAGGCGCCGGGCTCGATCACGTCGTGGGCGAGGTCCTCGACGCCGAACAGGCAGGCATGGCCGGTGAAGGTGCCGTCGGCGTCGAGGTCGAGCGCCTTCGCGGCGAGGCGTTTGACCTCGGGCGGGCGCGGCAGGCGGGCGATCGTGGGCGCGGTCATGGGGTCACGCCTCCCGCATCACGGGCTCGGCGCGCGGCAGGCGCGCGGCGAGGCGATCGACGAAACGGGCGAAGACGGCGCGGTGATCGCGGACGTGCGGCGGGGTGGCGCGGAGACGCGCGAGCCATTCGGTCATGTCGGGGGTCCTCGGGATCAGTCGGGATCGGCGAAGAGGTGTTCGAGGCGGGCGATCTCGGTGACGAAGTCCTCGAAGCGGCGGTTCGAGGCGGCGATCTCGCGCAGCGCCCACATCAGCAGCCCGGAGGCGCCGGAGGCCCACAGGAACAGGGCGAGATGGGCGAGATCGCCGCGCTCGGCGAAGGTGGTGGCGAGGTCGGTCATACCGGCGGTCCCGGTTCGGCCGATGCCTTGGGGCCGTAGCCGACGGCGGCGCGCTTCTCGTCCTCGGTGAGGAAGGCGGCGGCGCCGATCCGGCTCCAGGTCGCCTCGCGCTCCAGGGCGAGGGCATCGACGCGGTCGGTGTCGAGGACGAGGCGCAGATCGTCGCCCCAACGGGGGGCGAGCCAGCTCTCGATCGCGGCGGCGGTGCGGGTCACCAGCGGCAGCACGGTCATGCGCCAGAAGGCGCGATTGGCCTCGGCGTAGTTGGAATAGGTGTTGTCGCCGGGGATGCCGAGCAGCATCGGCGGCACGCCGAAGGCGAGCGCGATCTCGCGGGCGGCCTCGCGCTTGGCCTCGA
>JBEOKB010000305.1:0-4610 GCA_040275425.1 Siculibacillus sp.
TTCAACTGCACGACCACGAGCTGCCCGTCGAGTTCGGCGGCGAGGTCGTCGAGGCCGGTGCCGGCGGTCGAGGAGACCAGCACCACCGGGGCGCGCCAGTCGCCGGGCGCGTGGGAGGCGAGCGTCAGGGCGCCGGAGACGTCGGCCATGGCGCGGCGGGCGGGTTCACCCATGTCGGCCTTGGTGACGCAGACGACGTCGGGCAGTTCCATCACGCCCGCCTTCATGAACTGGAGGCTGTCGCCGGAGCCGGGCTGGATGCACAGGAGCACGGTGTCGGCGACGAAGGCGATGTCGCCCTCCGACTGGCCGATGCCGACGCTCTCGACCACGACCAGATCGTAGACCGCGCGCATCAGCACGATCGCCGCCACCGCGTGGTCCGACAGGCCGCCGAGGCGGTCGCGCGCGGCCATCGAGCGGACGAAGACGCCCTGGTCGTCGGGATCGGTTCTCAGCCGCGTGCGGTCACCGAGCAGGGCGCCGCCGGTGAAGCGCGAGGAGGGATCGACCGCGACCACGCCGACGGTGCGGCCCTGGTCGCGGGCGGCGCGGATGAGGGCGTTGGTCAGGGTCGACTTGCCGACGCCGGGCGGGCCGGTGAGGCCGAGAACCTCGCCCTTCGGGTTCGCCGTCGCCTCGTCGAGGAGGCGGGCGAGGCTCTCCGAGCCGTGGGCGGTCTCGACCATCGTCAGCGCGCGGGCGACGGCCGGTTTGCCGCCGAGGCGGATGTCGGCGAGGGAGGGAAGAGCAACGCTGGTCATGGCGATCTCATCGCAGGCGCGGCGCGGGCGGGCAAGTGGGCCCGCCTCGCACCTTCGGGGGGAGGCGCGGCCTCACCCCAGCGTGGTGTCGAGGACCATCATCAGGGCGAAGCCGCCCATCAGGCCGATGGTCGCCGGGGTCTGGTGGCCGTTGCGATGGGTTTCGGGGATCACCTCGTGGGAGACCACGAACAGCATCGCCCCCGCCGCCAGGCCGAGGCCCATCGGATAGGCGAGCGCCAGTCCGCCGGTGAGGCCGACGCCGATCAGCGATCCGACCGGCTCCAGCAGGCCGGTGGCCACCGCCAGCGCCACGGCGGCGAGGGGCCGGTAACCGGCGCCGCGCAGAGCCACCGCCACCGCCAGCCCCTCGGGCACGTCCTGTAGGGCGATCGCCGTGGTCAGCGGCAGGCCGACGGCCATGTCGGCCCGAGAGAAGGACACGCCGATCGCCATGCCCTCGGGCAGGTTGTGGAGCGCGATGGCGAAGACGAACAGCCAGACCCGGCCGAGGCGCGCGGCGCCCGGACCCTGGGGACCGCTCTCGACGTGAGCGTGGGGCACGAATTCGTCGAGCCCGAGCATCAGCGCGACGCCGAGCGCCATGCCCGCCACCACCACCGCCGCGCCGAACGGGCGCGCGCCGGTCAGTTCCGCGCCGGCCTCGAGGCCGGGCATGATCAGCGAGAAGGCGGTCGCCGCCAGCATCATTCCGGCCGCCGCGCCGAGCAGGACGTCGGAGAGCTTCTGCGGCAGGCTGCGCAGCGCCAACGCGGGCAGCGCGCCGAGCGCGGTCGCCGCGAACCCGGCCCAGCCGCCGACGAAGCCGAGACGCAGACCCTGCGAGGCGCCGCCGGTGGCGAGCTGCCACAGGCTCTGCGCCAGCAGCACCGCGATCACCGTCGCGGCGATCGCCAGCGCGCCGGCGGCGAGAGCGTTGCGGCGCAGATGAGCGAGGAATACGTCCGACCATCGGCCGGTCGGGGCCATGCTGTCGATCGACATGAAGATCTCCTGGACGGATCGCCGCGCCGCTCGAGGCCGTGGTGCGAGCCGTGGTGGTCGGATCGGCGCCGGCCCCTTACGGGACAAGACTCGATCCGACGTCACGAAGATCTTATTGCAAATAAGTTGCAGGTGCAAGTACTGCGCGAGCGATCTTAGCGGTGGACGGCGCGGATTCGGGCGGGGGGCTCAGAGATCGCCTCGGCGACCGCCTCCCGGCCGCCATCCCCGGCCGCGCGGAGCGGAGGGCAAGGCGATTCGTCGACTCGTCAACGCGGGGACGGGCCCGTGGGTCCCCTTCCCGCGCTTCGCTCGCCGGGGACGACGCCGGTGTACCCGGCGACGAGGCCGACACGTTCGAGAGCCGACGGAAAGGCGCAAAGGTCCCGCCGGGGAAGGCGGAAGCCGCGATTCGCGGTTTCCTTCTCCCAGGCAGGACCTTCGAACGAGGGCCGGAGCGCCGGGTGGGCGCTCCGCCCGAGGCTCACTTCACTTCGGCGTAGTCGATCTTGCCGTCGGTGTTCTTCGACCAGCGATAGACCACGTAGGCCGGGGTGGTGATGTCGCCCTTGGCGTCGTAGACGAGCTTGCCGACCACGGTCTCGAACGGCTTGCCGGAATGGATCACCGCCGCGACCTTGGCCGCGTCGGTCGACTTGGCCTCGGCCGCAGCCTGGGCCCACACCTCGACCGCCGCATAGGTGTAGAGGGTGAAGCTCTCCGGCTCGATCGACTTGGCGCGGAAGCGCGCCACCACGTCGGCGGCCTGCGGGTTCTTGCGCGGGTCGGGGCTGAAGGTCATCAGCGTGCCGTCGATGGCGTCGGCGCCGGCGATCGCCGCCAGCTCGGACGAGTTGATGCCGTCGCCGCCCATCAGCGGGGCCTTGACGCCCTGATCGCGCATCTGGCGGATGATCAGTCCGGCATCGGCGTGGGTGCCGCCGAAGTAGACCACGTCGGCCTGGGACGCCTTGATCTTGGAGACGAGCGCGCCGTAGTCCTTCTCACCGCCGTTGACGGCCTCGAAGAGGACGTCCTTGCCGCCACGAGCCACCAGTTCCTTGCGCGTCTCCTCGGCGAGGCCGCGGCCGTAGGTGGTCTTGTCGTTGACGATGGCGACCTTCTTGCCCGCGAAGGCGGTGGCGAGGTAGGCGCCGGCGACCTTGCCCTGCTGGTCGTCGCGGCCGCAGGTGCGGAACACGTTGGAGAGCTTGCGGTCGGTGTAGGTCGGGTTGGTGGTCGAGGGCGAGATCTCGATGATGCCGTATTCGGCGTAGATCTCGGAGGCGGCGATCGACACGCCCGAGTTGAGATGGCCCGCCACGAACTTGGCGCCGTCGCCCGCCAGCTTGTTGGCGACGGAAACGCCCTGCTTGGGATCGGCCTGATCGTCGACGACGAGCAGCTGGACCGTCTGGCCGAGCAGGCCGCCGCGCGCGGCGAGATCGGCCACCGCCGCCTCGGCGCCGTTCTTCATCTGCTGACCGTAGACGGCGAGCGCCCCGGTCATCGGTCCGGCCACGCCGATCTTGATCTGAGCGCTCGCGGGCAGCACGGAGAGGCCGAGGGCGACGGCGGCGACTGCGAAGGGGATCTTCATCTGGGATGTCTCTCGTTCGGTGGGCGGAACCGTCGACCCGCGCTTCTCGGCGCGGGGCGGCTCGAACTACGCCCGCCACATCGCGCCGACGGCGCGCGCGAGAAAGCGGCCTCACGCAACGGAGCGATGCGGCAAAAGCATGGGAGGAGGCGAAAAACGCGTCGGCTTCTTTCCGAAAAGGGGCCAAACGAGAAGAAAACCCCGTCTCGGTGGGGCCGAAACGGGGTCTCGAGGACGATTTTCGCCGAATTCGCCGAAGCGGCCGATCACTTGGCCAGATCGATGGCTCCGTAGCAGTCCGGACCCTTCCACTGGGCGGTGACGTTGCGCGCGGTGACCCGGCCGGTGAAGGTGACGGTGCCCTTCTTGCCCGGTTTGGTGGCGGTGAAGGAGCCGTCGGGCCTGACGGTGCCGGTGCCGAGCTCCTCCGCGCCCTCGTAGACGGCGCCGAGCAGCTCGATCGACGAGCCGGAGACGATCGCCCGCATCTCGGTGACGCCGGCGCAGACCGGGTCGCGGCCACCGGCGACCGACGAGGCGCCCGAATAGGAGCCGTCGGCGGCGGCGATCGAGACCGAGAGGCCGAGGAGGGCGGCGGCGAGAAGAGCAGTGCGGTGCATGTTCGGGACTCCCGATGTCCTGCGTCGTGTTCGCCCGAAGGTAGTCGATCGACCCGTCGCTGACAAACCGCGAGACGGCTTCGGCCGATCAGGCGAGGTCGCGCCGCCCCCGCAGCACCGCGTCGGCCTCGGCGAGATAGGTGTTGCCCTCGGCGGGGTGGAGCACGAGCCCCGGCAGGATCGAGGGGCGGGCGCGCGAGCCCTTGACCGCCGTGACGAGCAGACGGTGGGCGGGGGCCTCGGCGCGCGGATGGATCGGCCGCAGCGCCACCGCGCCGAAGCGTCCGACGCAGGCGGCGAGGATCTCGGCGAGGCCGTCGCCCTTGAAGATCAGCGCGAGGCGGCCGTGGGGACGCAGCGTCGCCGCAGCAACGCGGGCCCAGTCGTCGAGGCCGCCTTCGCCCAGCACGTGCGCGCCCGCTCGTGCGGGCGAAGGCGAGGCGCGCACCTCGCGCGGCGCGAAATAGGGCGGATTGCAGATCACCACGTCGGCGCTCTCGCGCGGCAACAGGGCGTCGCGCTCGGGACCGCGCCGCAACACGTCGACCTCGACCAACTCGAGCCGAGCGGCGATGTCCTCGGCGCGGGCGACGTTGGCGCGGGCGAGCGCCAGCGCGTGCG
>JBEOKB010000306.1:0-9730 GCA_040275425.1 Siculibacillus sp.
CCACGTCTCCGGTGCGGGCGACGTCGGTGAACTCGCACAGCGTCTCCTCGGACGACAGTTTCATCGGGGCGATGTCGATGGCACCGCCGCTGCCGCACACATCGCGGGTCTCGCCCCAGCGGCCGACGATGGTCTCGGCGGCGCCGGCGGGCGAGGGCAGGGCGAGGAGGGCGGCGAGGGCGAGGAAAGCGAAGGGGCGCATGCGGATCTCCCGAAGAGCGGGAACATTCGATCATGCGGCCGAGGGCGGTGCAAGACGCGGGGAGCTTCGCGCGCCCCGCGCGCCGGTTCGGGCGGGATCAGGCCAGAGCGCGCGAGGCCTCCTTGACCTTGCGGGTGGCCTCGTCGACCTGCCGGGTCGAGTGAGCGATCTCGGTCATGCCGCGCGTGATCGATTCCACCCCGACGGCGGCGGTGTGCATGTTGGAGGACATGTCGCGGGTGACGGCCTCCTGCTCCTCGACGGCGGTGGCGATGTTGGTGGAGATCTCGTTGATGCGGGCGATGGTGGCCGAGATGCCGGTGATGGCGCCGACGGCCTCGCGGGTGTTGTTCTGCACCTCGGCGATCTGGGCGCCGATCTCGTCGGTGGCCTTCGAGGTCTGGGTGGCGAGGTTCTTGACCTCGCTGGCGACGACGGCGAAGCCGCGGCCGGCCTCACCGGCGCGGGCCGCCTCGATGGTGGCGTTGAGGGCGAGAAGATTGGTCTGGGCGGCGATCGAGTTGATGAGATCGACCACCTCGCCGATCTTCTGGGTGGCGGCGAGCAGGGTGTTGATCGTGGCGTTGGTGGTGTCGGCCTGGCCGACGGCCTCCTGGGTGATCTCCAGGGCGTGGACGACCTGACGGCTGATCTCGCCGACCGAATGGGCCAGTTCCTCGGCGCCGGAGGCGACGGCCTGGACGTTGGTCGAGGTCTGGACCGAGGCGGCGGCGGCCGAGGAGGCCTGCTCGTTGGCGAGCGAGACGGCCTCGGTGATGTGGCCGAGGTCGATGTCGATGGCGCGGGTCGCCTCGATGCGACGCTCGCGCTCGCGCACCTGGGCGGTGATGTCGGTGGCGAACTTCACCACCTTGAACGGGCGGCCGGAGGTGTCGAGGATCGGATTGTAGGAGGCCTGAATCCAGATCTCGCGCCCGCCCTTGCCGATGCGCTTGTATTCGCCCGCCTGGAAGCGACCCTGGCGCAGGGAGTCCCAGAAGGCGCGATAGTCGGCACCGTCGCGATGGGCGGGTTCGACGAACATCGAGTGGTGACGGCCGCGGATCTCGTCGAGCGAATAGCCGACCGAGCCGAGGAAGTTGGCGTTGGCCTCGATGATGGTGCCGTCGAGCTCGAAGGAGATGACCGCCTGCGCCTTGTCGATGGCGGCGATCTGGCCCTGATACTCGGCGTTCCTCATCTTTTCGGCGGTGATGTCGGTGGCGTACTTCACCACCTTGAACGGCTTGCCGTTGGAGCCGATCAGCGGATTGTAGGAGGCCTGAATCCAGATCCGGCGACCACCCTTGCCGATGCGCTCGTATTCGGCGCGCTGGAAGCGGCCCTGGCGAAGGGCATCCCAGAAGGCGCGGTATTCGGCGCCGTCACGATGGGCCGGGTCGATGAACATCGAGTGATGGTGGCCACGGATCTCATCGAGGGTGTAGCCGAGCGCATCGAGGAAGTTGCGATTGGCGGTGAGGATGGTGCCGTCCATCTCGAATTCGATCACGGCCTGGGACTTGTCCAGCGCCTCGATCTTCGCGGCCAGTTCGCGGTTGCCGGAGAACAGTCCCATCGTTCTTCCCTCGCCCGGGGGGGCTTCCCCCCTCATGTCTTCGTTCTACGTGAAAGTGCGTAACTGTTTATAACACGCCAATACTCTCACATCTCAAAAGTCGTTCCATTTCCCTAACGTCGGGTTAATTTCCCTATTGCAATCCGATCCATCCAGTCTTCGTCGAGATGAATTCATGGCTATTCCCCTAGGGAAGGTGAGGGAACGAGCCGTCACGATGGAGATATTGCAGGCGTTGCATCGGTATCGGAGATCTAGTGCTCACCAACCCAGGCGAGTGCCTGTTCGAGACGATCGTCGCCCCAGAACAGTTCACCGTCGGGGGTGACGAAGGAGGGGGCGCCGAACAGGTCGCGGGCGGCGGCCTCCTCGGAGCGGGCGCGCAGCGCCGCCTTGACGGCGGGATCGCGGGCGCGCGCGAGGAGCGGCGTCGGCTCGAGGCCGAGGTCGGCGAGGATCGCGGCGAGGACGGCGGGATCGGCGATGTCGCGGCCGTGCGAGAATTCGGCGGTGTAGACGGCGCGGGTGAAGGGGGCGACCCAGCCCTCGGTCTCGCCGATCAGGGCGAGGCGGGCGGCGGCGAGGCCGTCGGCGGGGAAGGTCGCGGGCCAGACCAGGGGCAGACCGCGCGCGGCGGCGAGGCGGGCGGTGTCGCGGCGCATGTGGCGGCCCTTGGCGGGGTAGAGGTTGAAGGGCGAGGTATCCCAGCCCTGGGCGCGGAAGATCGGTCCGAGCAGGAACGGGCGCCAGACGATCTCGACGCCGGCGGCCTCGGCCAGGGGCTCGATGCGCATGGCGGCGAGCCAGGAGTAGTTGGAGGCGAATTCGTACCAGAACTCGAGGCGGGGCATGGCGCGGGTCTCCGAACGAACGGGCGATGGTCGCAGAGGCGATCGGGGCCGTCGAGAGGGCCGCGCGGCCTTCGCGCCGCCACGATGGTCGGGGTAGTCTGCGGCGAATCGGCGAACGGAGGAGGGTTCCATGGGGCGGGTCGGTGTTCGGGTGAGGGGGGCGGCCGCGCTCCTGGCGGCGGTGCTGGCGAGCGGCGCGGTCGCGCGGGCGGAGGTGCCGTGCCGCACCAGTGGATCGTTCGAGAGTTGGCTCGCCGGGTTCAAGGCGGAAGCGGCGGCGGCGGGGATCTCGCGCGCGGCGATCGAGGCCGGTCTCGCCGGGGTCGCCTACGATCCGGCCGTGATCCGGCGCGACCAGGGCCAGGGCGTGTTCCAGCAGACCTTCCTGCAGTTCGCCGACCGCATGGTGTCGTCGGACCGGCTGGCGCGGGGCCCGCGCCTGCTGGCGACGCATGCGGCGCTGTTCAGGCGCATCGAGGCCGACTACGGCGTGCCCGGCGCGGTGCTGGTGGCGTTCTGGGGACTGGAGACCGACTTCGGCACCGATCTCGGCAAGTACAGGGCGCCGACGGCGGTGGCGACGCTCGCCTACGACTGCCGTCGGGCCGAGATGTTCCGCAAGGAACTCATGGGCCTGCTCAAAGTGGTCGAGCGCGGCGACCTCAAGCCGTCGGAGATGATCGGCGACTGGGCGGGCGAGCTCGGACATCTGATGTTCTCGCCGCACGACTACGCCGAGCACGGCACCGACTACGACGGCGACGGGCGGGTCGACGTGATCCGCTCGATCCCGGACGCGATGGCCTCGGGGGCGGCCTTCCTCAAGGCGCTCGGCTGGCGCCGGGGCGAGCCGTGGCTGGAGGAGGTGCGGGTTCCGGCGGAGATGGACTGGTCGCGCGCGGCGCCGGAGGCGCGGATCGGGCGGGGCGACTGGAACCGGATGGGCGTGCGGCGTCCCGACGGGGCGGCGTTGGCGGCGGGCGGTGGTCCGGCGTGGCTGTGGCTGCCGATGGGGCGCAACGGCCCGGCCTTCCTCGCCCATCACAACTTCGACGTCTATCTCGGCTGGAACAAGGCGATGGTCTACGCCACCACCGCCGCCTACTACGCGACGCGGTTGTCCGGGGCGCCGGCGATGGGGCGCGGACGGGGCACGGTGACGCCGCTCACCACCGAGCAGGTGCGCCATCTCCAGACGCTGCTGGTGAAGCGCGGCTGGTCGAGCGAGAAGCCGGACGGGCGGATCGGTCAGGCGACACGGGCGGCGGTGCGGCAGGCGCAGGTGGCGGTGGGGTTGCCGGCCGACGCCTATCCGACGGTGGAGCTGATCACGGCGCTCGAAGCGGGGCGGTGAGGCGGTCGCGCCGTCAATCGCCGGCGGCGCGGCGGATCTCCTCGATCAGGGCGAGGCGATCGGTCAGGGTCCAGGCGCCGCGTCGGCGTTCGAGCTGTCCGGCGCGTTCCATGCGGTTCAGTTCGCGCGACACCGCCTCGCGGCGGGTGCCGGTGCGGGCGGCGATCACCGCCTGGATCGGCGGCGGCGACAGGGTGGCGCGACGCGGGTCGTCGGCGTGGACACGGGCGAGGCGGATCAGCTCGGAACGTATGCGATGGCCGACGTCGAGCAGCGACAGTTCGACCACACGATCGATGGCGGTGCGCAGCCGTGAGGTCATCACCTCGAGCAGGCGGCGGGCGACCTCGGGATGGTGCAGGACCGTGTCGAGGAACAGCGGTCCGGGCAGGGCGGCGACGAGGGTGGTGTAGAGCGCGGTGACGCTGGCGACGCGCGGCGCACCGTCGATCACCGACATGTCGCCGAAGAAGCCCCCGGCGGGGATGTCCGTGAAGATGACGTCGCGCTCGGGCGAGTGGAGCATCACCCGCACGCCGCCGGCGACCACGAATTCCACGCGCGGACCCTCTCCCTCGGGCTCGACGATCGATTCCGACGGGCCGTAGCGCCGCCAGGTGCAGGCGCGGTCGAGCCGACGGATCTCCTCGGGGGGCAGGCTGCGAAGGAGCGGGATGCCGGCGAGGCTCTCGATGGGCGTGGACAACGTGGTTCGTGCTCGCGGTCGGCGCGAGGGGAGGGGTGGGCGCCACTCCGACCCGTGGCGTCCGTCGCGCCATGATGCCAGATCGGATGGTGGAGGGAAGTGGCGAGGGCGACACGGGTCGTGCGAAAGCGGATGAGACCGGCCGGGCGGACGGGTGCCGCCGGCGGTCTTCTGCGCCGTGCCCGTGGGACTCTCGCCCCTCACCCGCCGGTCTTCGACCCGGCGAGGAGGAAGTCGGCCAGCGCCGCCTCGTGGCGGGCGCGCACCGCGGCGATCGCCGCCCGCTTGACCGGGCCGTAGCCGCGAACGGCGTCCGGGACGGCGGCGAGGCGGACGGCGGCGTCGTGGTTGTCGGGACGCAGTTCGGCGACGATGCGCTCGATCGTCGCCTCGTAGTCGGCGATCAGGGCGCGTTCCTCTCGGCGCTCCTCGGTGAGGCCGAACGGGTCGAACGGGGTGCCGCGCAGGCGCTTGAACCGGGCCAGCAGCGCCATCGCCCGGATCATCCACGGGCCGAAGGCGCGTTTGCGCGGGCGCCCGTCGGGGCCGACCCCGCCGAGGAGCGGCGGGGCCATGTGGAACACCAGACGGGGGGCACCGGTGAACCGGGCGCTCACCGTGTCGAGGAAGGCACCGTCGGTCCACAGCCGGGCCACCTCGTATTCGTCCTTGTAGGTCATCAGCCGGTGGAGCGCGCGTGCCACCGTCTCGGTGAGGACGGTCGATCCGGGGCGGCGGACGGCCTCGGCCGCGCGCACCCGCGCGACCGTTTCGGCGTAGCGTTCGGCCCAGGCGGCGTCCTGATAGGCGGTGAGATCGGCCACCCGGCGTTCGATCACTTCGTCGAGGGTGCGCGACCGGCGGAGGTCTTCGCGCGGACGATCGTTCTCGGCGGCGAGGTTCCGAACCCTCGTCGGGTCGACCGCCGCGAGGCGGCCGAGGCGGAAGACGCCGAGATTGTAGGGCACCGCCACGCCGTTCGCCTCTATCGCCGCCTCCAGCGCGGCGACCGACACCGGCAGCCAGCCCATCTGACAGGCGAAGCCGAGCAGCATGATGTTGGCGCCGATGGTGTTGCCGGTGAGGCGGTCGGAGAGATCGGTGGTGTCGTGGAAGTGGGCGAGGTCCGGCCCGGTGAAGCGCTCGATGGTGCGGCGGAAGGCGTCGCCGGGAATGTGGAAGTCGACGTCGCGGGTGAAGGCGCCGGTGACGGTCTCGTGGACGTTGATCACGGCGCGGGTCGATCCGGGGCGCAGGCGCGACAGCGCCTCGGCCGAGCCGGCGGTGACGACGTCGGCGCCGATGAGCACGTCGGCGCGGCCGGTGGAGAGGCGGGTGGCGCAGAGATCTTCGATGCGGTCGGCGATCTTGAGGTGGCAGTAGACCGCGCCGAACTTCTGGGCCATGCCGGTGAGGTCGAGCGCCTGGGTGAACTTGCCCTCGGCCTGCGCCGCCGCCCCGATCAGGTTGGAGATGGTGACGACGCCGGTGCCGCCGATGCCGGCGACCAGAATGCCGAGGGGGGTGCGGGTCGGGGCGATCGCCGGGGCGGGGAGATCGGCGAAGAGGCCGGGGTCGAGCCGCCGGGTCGCGGCGCGGGCGAGTTCGCCGCCCTCGACGGTGACGAAGCTCGGGCAGAAACCCTTCAGGCACGAGAAGTCCTTGTTGCAGGCCGATTGATCGATCTCGCGCTTGCGGCCCCACTCGGTCTCGAGCGGTTGGACCGACAGGCAGTTCGACTGGACCGAGCAGTCGCCGCAGCCCTCGCAGACGCGATCGTTGACGAAGACGCGGCGGGCCGGATCGACCGCCCGCTTGCGCCCGCGCCTACGACGCAGCTCGGTGGCGCAGGTCTGCTCGTAGATCAGCACCGAGACGCCCTTCACCTCGCGCAGGCGCTTCTGGACCTCGGCGAGGTCGTCGCGGTGGTGGAGCCGGGTGCCGGGGGCGAAGTCGGCGAGCGAATGGCGCGAGGGATCGGCGCTGACCACGACGATGTCGTGGACGCCCTCGCCCCGCATCTCGTGGGTGATCCGGGCGACGCCGATCGGTCCGTCGACCGGCTGGCCGCCGGTCATGGCCACGGCGTCGTTGAAGAGAATCTTGTAGGTGATGTTCGCACCGGCGGCGATCGAGGCGCGGATGGCCATCGAGCCGGAGTGATAATAGGTGCCGTCGCCGAGATTGACGAAGACGTGCGGCGTGGTGACGAAGGGCGCGGCGCCGATCCAGGTGGCGCCCTCGCCGCCCATCTGCGGATAGGTGACGGCGTCGCGCTCCATCAGCGTCACCAGCCAGTGACAGCCGATGCCGGCGAGCTGCTTCGATCCCTCCGGCACTCGGGTCGAGGTGTTGTGGGGGCAGCCGGAGCAGAAATAGGGGGTGCGGATCACGTCGCTGCGCGGTTCGGCCAGGGCGGCGCGGGTGCGGTCGAGGAAGTCGATCCAGCCCCGCATCGCGTCGGTGGCGTGAACCGGGCGCAGCCAGTCGGCGAGGACACGGGCGATGACGTCCGGGTCGAGCTCGCCGTGGGAGGGGAACCATTCGCGGCCGTCGCGATCGCGCTTGCCGAGGAGGTGGGGGCGGCGCGCCTCGGGCAGATCGTAGAGCGCGTCCTTGATCTGCGGCTCCAGGATCGGCCGGCACTCCTCGACGATCAGCACCTCGTCCAGGCCGGCGGCGAAGTCGCGGATTGCGGTGGGCTCGAGCGGCCAGACCATCGCCACCTTGAAGATCTCGAGGCCGATGTCGGCGCGCTGGGCGTCGTCGATGCCGAGGTTCTTCAGGGCCTCGCGCAGGTCGAGCCAGCTCTTGCCGGTGGTGACGATGCCGAGGCGGCGCTTCGGCGCGGCGTGGGTGACGCGGTCGAGGCGGTTGGCGCGGGCGAAGGCGCGCACGGCGGGCAGGCGCCGGGTCAACATGCGCTCGTCCTGATCGACCGAGCGATCGGGCCAACGGGTGTGGACGTCGAGGTCGCGGCCGGTGGGGCCCTCGGGCAGGCGCATGGTGTTGCGGGCGGGGTCGAGATCGATCGAGTACCAGCTCTCGAACACGTCGGAGACCGCCTTGACCGCGGTCCAGACGCCGGCATGGCGCGACAGCTGCCAACCGATCAGGCCGAAGTCGTAGATGTCCTGGACGTCGGCGGCGTGGAACACCGGGATGCAGAACGAGGCGAGGGTGTGCTCGCTCTGTTGCTGGGTCGAGGACGAGCGGGCCATGGGGTCGTCGCCGACCGCCAACACGACGCCGCCGTGGGGCGCGGTGCCCCAGAGATTGGCGTGGCGCAGGGCGTCGCCGGAGCGGTCGACGCCGGGGCCCTTGGAGTACCACAGGCCGATCACGCCATCGACCTTCGGCCCGAAGAAGCCGATCTGCTGCGAGCCCCAGATCGAGGTCGCGGCCATGTCCTCGTTGACACCGGGGCGAAAGCGGATCTCGGCGGCGTCGAGCAGGTCGGAGGCGCTCCACAGATCCTGGTCGAGATGGCCGAGGGGCGAGCCGCGATAACCCGAGACGAAGCCGCCGGTGTGGAGGCCCGCGGCGCGGTCGCGGCGGATCTGCTCGAGCGGCAGCCGAACCAGAGCCTGATTGCCGGACAGGAACACCCGCCCCTCGCGCGCCGTGTACTTCGCATTGCGTCCGCCCTCGACCGCCGCCATCTCACCGTCTCCTCATATTTTCGGTTTTTTCTCTTATATCGAAATTAATGATCGACACAACCGCAACATCCCGGTGCGGGTCGCGCACCGTGGCTCGCGGCGGTCAGAATGTTCGGTCGGGCGGGTCGACCGGCGCCGGGGTGGCGCGCGGGGTCAGCCGATGTCGTACTTCTTCAGCCGGTAGGCCAGCGTCGGGCGGCTGATGCCGAGCAGGCGCGCCGCCAGCGACAGGTTGCCCTTGGCCTCGGCGAGGGCGAGCCGCAGCATGCGCGCCTCGGTGTCGGCCAGGGAGGGCAGTCCGCCGAGGCCGGGGGCGAAGTCGACGTCCTCCATGTCGGTCGTCTGCAAGAGCGCGCCGTTCTTCTGGACGACGTAGGTGGTCTCGGACACCTCCTCGCCGGTGGTGAACAGGTGGCAGAGATCGAGCGCGCCGCCGTCGTCGGCGAGGATGACCGAGCGCTCGACCAGGTTCTCCATCTCGCGGACGTTGCCGGGCCAGCGGTAGTTGATCAGCGCGTCGACGGCGCGCTCGCGGAAGCCGGTGATGTGCTTGCCGTGCTTGGCGCAGGAGCGGCGCATGAACCAGTTCATCAGGAGTGGGATGTCGTCGCGGCGATCGCGCAGCGGCGGCACGCGGATGGGGAAGACGTTGAGGCGATAGAACAGGTCCTCGCGGAACGTCCCCTCCTTGACCGCGTCGCGCAGATTGACGTTGGTCGCGGCGATGACGCGGACGTCGACCTTGCGCACGCGGGTGTCGCCGACGCGCTCGATCTCGCCCTCCTGGAGGGCGCGCAGGAGCTTGCCCTGGGCGGTGAAGCTCAGCGTGCCGATCTCGTCGAGGAACAGCGTGCCGCCGTGGGCGCGTTCGAACCGGCCGGGGCGGGAGACGGTCGCGCCGGTGAAGCTGCCCTTCTCGACGCCGAACAGCTCGGATTCGGTCAGTTGCTCGGGGATCGAGGCGCAGTTGACGGCGATGAAGGGGCCGCTCGCGCGTCTGCTCAGGCGATGGAGGTTGTGGGAGAAGATCTCCTTGCCGACGCCACTCTCGCCGAGAAAGAGGACCGTGGCCTCGGTCGGCGCGACCTTCTTGACCAGATGGCAGACGGTGTTGAAGCCGCTGGAGATGCCGACCATGCCGAAGTCGTTCTCGGGACCGGTGCCGGCGAGGGCGGCCAGACGCGAGGTGGCGGGCAACTTGTCCGACGCGGAGGGGGCGAGTTTGACGAAGTCGCCGATCTGCAGGAAGCGCAGGTCGTCGTGGGCGGCCTCGCCCCATTCCTCGACCGGGCGGCCGACGACGCGGCACTTGGCGTGGCCGGTGCACTTGCACTCCATCTCGCGCCAGAGGATCGGGCGGCCCATGAAGGTGGAGG
>JBEOKB010000307.1:0-8968 GCA_040275425.1 Siculibacillus sp.
GGTCACCGAGACGACGGCGCCGGCCTCGCGCGGCAGGGCGGCGAGGGCGCTCTCGGGCGGCAGGCTCTCCGACAGGGCGGCCCGGCCCGGCGCGGCGGTGGCGAAGGTCGGCAGGAGGTCGTCGCTACGGGCGCAGCCGGCGACGAGCGGGGCGACGAGGAGGAACGCGCCGATCGCGGGATTGCGTCGCATGTCAGCTTCTCCTGTAGAGGGGGCCGGTGGCGGCCAGTCCGGCACGGCTCTCGCGGGTGGAGAGCTGGGCGTCGAGCAGGCCGAACAGTTCGAAGGCCTCGGAGCGACGGCCGAGGTGGTAGAGAGCCCAGGCGCGCATCGACATGAGGTCGCGCGGTTCCTCGGCATGGGCGCGGCGGCGATCGAGGGTGTCGACGGCGGAGCGGTAGTCGCCGCGATCGAACAGGGCGATGGCCTGCTGGGCGAGAACGATGCGGCCGATCTCCTCGCGGCGACCGGGGACGAGACCGCCGGAGGCGGCGACGCGGGCGGCGTCCTCGGTGCGGCCGGAGCGCAGATGGGCGAGCGCCTGACCGTAGGCGGCCTCGGCGGCGGCCTTCTGGTCGGAGGCGCGGCGGGCGGCCTGGAAGGCGACGGCGGCCTCCTCGGCGCGCTTCATGTCCATCAGGCACCAACCGGCGGCGAGGGCGTCGGCGCTCGAGCCGGTGTCGGGGCGCATCACGCGCTCGGCGACCAGGGCGGGGCAGGAGCGCCTGGGCGCGGCCTTGGCGACGGCGGCGCGGGTGCGGTTCTCCTCGGGCCGGACCTGCGGCAGGTCGGGGAAGCGGCCGCGATAGTCGACCTCGAGGCGGGCGAAGGCCTCGCGATCGTTCAGCGCGAGCAGGGAGCGCAGGTGGCCCTCGGCCGACTTGACCGACGGGCGCCAGGCCATCGCCTTGGTGAACCAGGCGCGGGCGGGGGCGTACTGACGGGCGGAGAAGGCGTACCAGGCCAGCGCCTGGGCGGCGTCGCCCGATTCGAGCTTCTCGGTGAGGGTGGCGAAGCGGGCGAGCCGCTCGGCCGGGATCGCCGGCGGGCGCGGGCTGGTCAGATCGGCGGCGGCGAGGTCGAGGAAGAGCGCGCCGACCTCGGCGTCGTCGGCCCTGCCGGCGGCGAGATCGAGGGCCTCGGCGTGGCGGCCGGCGGAATCGCGGGCGAGCACGGCGCCGAGGGCGGCCTTGCCGTCGCCACCACGGGCGAGGGCGAGGTCGAACCAACGGATCGCCTCGGCGGCGTTCTTACGGCGGTGCTCGACCCAGCCGAGCAGGGCGGCGTCGCCGGAGACGCCGTCGGCCTGGGAGGCGGCGGCGACGAGGCGGGCGAGGTCGGCTTCGGGCAGCGGCCGGGCGGCGTCGGGACGCAGCCATTCGCCGATGCGGGCGCGGGCGAGATCGAGGCGCAGGGGCTCGAATTCGCCCTTGCCGCCGGGGCCGGGGCGTTCCTCGGAGAGGAGGGAGGCGGTCTTGTCGGTGCCCATCACCGCGATCGCCTTGCGGACGGTGCCGAGCCGTTCGGCCGGATTGGTCGCGCCGGTCAGGGCGAGGCGATAGAGCTCGAGGGCGCGGTCGTCGGAGCCGGTGCGCGAGGAGGCCTCGGCGATGCGCCACAGCACGTCGAGATCACCGGTGCCGACCAGGAGCGGCTCGCGATCGGCGAGCTTGAGCACGGCCTGCCAGTCGGCCTTGTCGGCGGCGGCGATCAGTTCGATGCGCATCTCCTTGCGGCGCAGCTTCTCGACCATGTCCTGCGACGGGCGCCAGCCGGGCTGACGGGCGGCGCGGCGCTCGATCTCGAGCTTGAGGTCGTCGATGCGGTTCTTGCCGTAGAGCTCCCACAACGCCTGTTCGTCGCTGCCGGCGGGCTTGTAGAGATCGGCCGGCGGCTCCCAACCGGGATAGAGCGCGCGCAGGCGGCGGATCTCGGCGTCGACGCGCGAGGTGGCGTGCTGGGAGGCGTAGTAGCGCAGGGCGCTCTCGTCGACGCGGGCGATCGGCGCGGTCGGGTCGACCGCCTCGCTCGGGGGCGCGGAGGCGAAGGCGCGATCGGCGTCCTCGCGGGTGATCGACGAGGCGTCGAGCGCGGCCTGGGTCCAGGAGCCGGGACGCTCGGCGGCGACGGCCGACAGAGCGGTGGAGGTGGCGGCCAGGGCGAGGATCGCCAGGGTCACCGGCAGGCGGCGCGGCATCACCAGCATGTCGGGTGTCTCATGTTGACGGCGACGAGCGCGAGCGCCCGCAGCGTCGAGGGATAGTAGTGGTCGACGTCGGCTCCCCGCAGCTCGTCGGGGAAGCGGGTGCCTTCCATGCGGCAGGCGACCAGGGCGGCGACGGCGCGATATCCGGGTTCGGCGAAGGGCTCGAGGTCGCGGCCGGTGGGCAGGTCGACGACGTGGAGCTTCGGGGAGGGGGTCTGGGACCAGCGGGCCATGAACGGGGCGAGCCGTTCGCGGCGGAAGCCGGCGGTCCAGGCGAGGTAGAGCGGCACGCGCACGGCGTTGTAGCCGAAGGTCGGCGGGAAGCCCTCGGCGGGGGCGATCCTGTCGCCCGCCAGCGAGGCCCATTCGGGCGGCAGATCGGTGGTGCCGATCTTCGTCTCGGAGAGGATCCTCTCGCCGGTGCGGGACAGGCCGGGCCAGTCGAGATCGGGCGTGAGGCGGGCGAGGCCGGTGAAGGCCGGGAACACCCAGTAGGACGGATTGACCACCGGGCCGTCCTTGCGCTGACCGGCGCGGAAGCCGTCGACGCCGGGCAGCAGGGTGGCGCCCCAACGGGTCTCGATCACGGTCTCGGTCCACACGGCGCGGGCGATGCGGCGGGCGGCGAGGGTCAGCGCCGGGTCGTTCCAGCTCTCGCCGGCCTCCGCCAGCGCCCAGGCGACGAGGACGTCGCCGTCGGTGGCGTTGTTGGGATCGCGGACGTTGGGGGCGGGGCCGGGCTGCCAGCGCCACGAGGCCAGCCCGTCGGCGCGCAGATAGAGATTGGCGCGGGTCCAGCTCCAGATCCTGCGGAAGGTGTCCTGATCGTCGGCGGCCAGCGCCAGGAGCAGGCCGTAACCCTGGCTCTCGGAATGACTGACGTTGCCGGAGAGGTCGTCGACGACGCGGCCCTCGGGGGTGACGAAGCGGTTGCGGTAGGCGGTCCACAGGGTCGGCACCGGCAGGGCGCCGCGCAGCTCCGGTTCGGCGGCCGGGCGCGGGGCGGCGACGGCCGGGGTCCCCAGCGACGGCGTCAGGGCGTGTGGTCCGGACACGGAGGGGCGGTCTCCCGAGGCGGCGGCGAGCACGAGGCCGGTCAAGACGGTGATGCCCGCCACGAGGAGCGAGCGGCGAACCGAGCCGTTCACGACTTCACTCCGAAGTGGGGGACGAGGCGGGCGGTGGTGAAGCCGAGCAGGGCGGTGACCAGCAGGATCGACAGGACGAAACCGATCGGATTCTCGGTGGCCCAGGCGGCGGCGATCAGGCGCAGGTTGACGAAGTCGAAGGCGTGGGTGGCGAAGAAGCCGCGCGAGACCGAGCCGGTGACGAGGGTCTTCTCCTCGACCTGATCCCAGGCGCCGACCGCGCCGGAGAGCTCGTTCCAGCGCTCCGATTCGGTGACGGTGGTGATGCCGTCGGCGAGGGCGGCGACGCTCGGGGCGGTCAGCAGGGTCCAGACGCCGCCGGTGGGCGAGATCGACTGGGCGACCACCAGACCGGTGGAGGAGCGCGGCACGAAGGTCTCGCGACGGGCGGTGCCGCCGAAGGAGCCGAGCATCTGTTCGACGCGGGTGCCGGCGGTGCGCAGGAAGGCGCCGGCCGACCACGGGTTCTCGACCGACTTGCGCCAGCGGTCGACCAGTTCGACGTCGGCGCGCGGCGGGGTGGCCTTGCCGGTGAGCGAGCCGGTGACGATCGGATCGGCGACCTCGGGCAGGGCGGCGAGACGCAGGGTGGAGACGCGGCGGCTCAGGCGATCGGGCGTGGAGCCGACGACGTCGGAGAGCTGGCCGGGGACGGGCGCGGCGAGGGGGACGGGCGTCGGGCGGCGGTTCCAGGCGTCGCGCACGGCGACGGGCTCGATGCCGACGGTCGAGGCGACGGTGGTGGGCAGATCGCCGAAGGCGCCGACGACCAGCGCCGAGGGAATGTCGGAGGGCGGGTTGCGGTAGACGATCTGGGGCACGTCGATGCGGCCTGAGGCGGCGGCGACACGGCCGAGGAAGGTGGCGAGCGCCGACAGCGTCTGTGGATCGGGATGAGGCACCCAGGCGATCGGCCGCTCGGACGGGGCGAGGTCGCCGAGCACGCCGGCGGCGGTGGCGGCGAGGTCGGGCAGGCGGGCGATGCGGGCGAAGGTCGGGAAGGCGATCTCGGTGCGATCGACCAGCAGGAAGCGCTTCGGCCCGTCGATCTGCAGCGAGGGATCGCAGACCTTGTCGTCGGCGGTGGGCAGGCTCGCCTCGATCTCCAGCCGGTTGTGGCCGGGGCGGAAGGCGGAGAGCGGGATCTGGAGGATGCGGTCGGTGAAGACCTCGCCGTGACGGGCGTCGAGGGGGGCGCCGGCGGCCTGTCTGCCGTTGACGCGGACGGTGAGGCGGCTCGAGCGATCGAGACCGGCGACGTGGCCGCCGGCGAGGCGCACCGACACCTTGGCGTAGTCGGCGGCGTAGAGATCGGCGGGCAGGCGCAGGTCGACGGCGGAGCGGAACAGGCGACCGGAGAACTCGACGGTGCCGGCGCCCAGCTCGGCGAGGGTCATGCGGGCGCCGCTGGTGATCGGCAGACCGCCGAGGGCGGCGCGGGCGGCGACACCGGCGCGGGTGCCGTCGAGGTCGGCCGAGGTGGCGAGCAGCTCGTCGGTGATGCGGTCGAGGGCGGCGGCGTCCTCGGGCAGGGTGAGGGTGACGCGGCCGGGATCGGGATCGTCGAGCAGGGTGACGACGGTGGCGGCGCGCGCGGCCGACGGGCCGCCCTGGGCGCCGAACACGACGTCGATGCCCGGGCCCTTCTCGGGGGCGCGGACGATGGTGACGATCGGATCGAGGAAGCCGCCGGCGATGGTCAGGGCCTGGGCGACGCGCAGCGCGCGGGCGAGGCGGGCGCCGTCGGGGTCCTGCGGCAGGACGAGGCGGATGCGGACGCGGCCGTTCTCGTCGGGGGCGATGCCGGCGATGTCGGGCAGGCCGCGACGCAGCGGGGCATAGGTGCCGTCGAACACCAGGCCGGAGCGATTGCGATCGATCTCCGTCCACAGTTCGTAGGTCGAGGCGGTCGAGCACTCGACGCGGTGGCGCTGTTCGACCTCGACGCGCACGCTGTTCCAACCGGGGCGCAGGCTGCCGGCGGGAAGGGCGACGTCGAGGGTCTTGGGCGTGCCGGTCGAGGCGATGCGGAAGCTGGAGACCGGCCGGTCGTCGATGAACACGGTCATGTTCGAGGCTTCGGGCATGACCGAGACGGCGGCGACGTAGGACAGGCGCAGACGCGGCTGACCGGCGACCTCGGCGGTGGTCAGCCAGATCGGCCAGGTGAGACGGTCGGTCTCGCCGGAGAGCTTGGTGGCGCGGCCGACCGAGGGCAGGCGGCGCAGGGTGCCGCCCTCGGTCGCCAGCATGGCCTCGGCGACGACGCGCGGGGTGGAGGGGGCCGCCTCGGCGGCGACGGCGCGACCGGTGTCGAGCGCCGGGCCGAGGAGACCGGCGGCGGCCAGAACCAGTCCGGCCGGGCCGATCGACTTCAGGAAACGACGAACCGACATGGCGGCTCCTCTCATCGACACGGGCGCGGTCATGCGAAGCGGGTCTTGTCGGTGGACACGCGGGCTTCGACGGTCTCGGGCACGAACTCGCCGTGACCCTCGGTCTTGCGGCGGCTGCGCGAGGCGATCTGCAGGGCGCGGCCGGTCTGGGAGATCGCCCAGGTCACGAACTGGAGCGATCCGGCGAACAGGCTGCGGCCGGAGCGACGACGCTCGCGGAAGCGGTCGAGCACGGCGGCCTGGCCGTACATGACGTCGGCCACGGCGACGTAGCCGTCGCTGGTCAGCGACTTGAACTGCATGCCGATGTACTGGCCGGACTCGTCGGAGCCGACGCGGCGGATGGTGACGGGGATCGAGGTCGGACGGTCGGCGTCGCGGCATTCGATCATCAGCGTGGCGACGGTGCCCTGGAGGCGGTGGCCGCCGAAGCTGCCGCCGAGCGGACGCAGACGCACGCCGCCGATCGAGATGTCCTCGATCACCACCGGGACGGCGGTCTCGCCGACCATCAGCTCGGCCTTGCGGGCGACGTCGAGGCGCTGGTTGCGGCGGCGCTCGGGCTTCTCGGCGACGACGCCGAGGGCGACACCGGCGATGACCAGATTGAAGGTGTTCCACAGGCCGACCACCAGCATCAGGTCGTTGATCTCCGGATCGGAGAAGAAGCGCTGGAAGGCGACGACCGAGGCGACGGCGAGGACGGCGAAGATCACGAAGTAGCGCGGCGCCAGTTCCGACAGATGGGCCTCCTCGGTGGTCACGCCCTTGGCGGTGACGTTGAAGGTGGGCTTCCTGGGATTGCGGATCACCGAGGCGATGGCGCCGACCAGATAGGGCATCTGGACGTACTCGTAGAGCTCGCTGATCCAGGGCCAGCGGACGCGACCGTAGAGATAGTTCTGCATCAACATGTTCACGGCCATGTAGATCACCGTGTAGGCGACGAACTCGTGAACGTTGGCGACGTAGAGCTTCACGCCGAGGAAGATGTAGAGCAGCGGGGCGACGACGAAGGCGAGGCGCGGCAGCGGGAACAACCAGAACAGCGCGCTCGAGGCATAGGCGATGCGCTGGGCGAAGGAGAGACCCTTCTTGAAGAGTGGATTCTTCAAGAGCAGGATCTGGATCATGCCGCGGCACCAACGCGAGCGCTGGCCGATGAACTGGGTCAGCGTCTCGGGCTGGAGCCCCGCGATCATCGGCTTGTCGACGAAGCGGGAATGCCAGCCGCGCGAGTGCAGATCGAGGGCGGTCTCGCAGTCCTCGGTGATCGACACGCCCGAGAAGCCACCGGCCTCCTCGAGGGCGGTGCGGCGCAGGACGGCGGCCGAGCCGCAGAAGAAGGTGGCGTCCCAGCGATCGAGGCCGCGCTGGATCACCGAATAGAACATCTCGTTCTCGGAGGGCATGCGGGCCCAGGTCGACAGGTTCTTCTCGATCGGGTCGGGATTGAGGAAGAAGTGCGGGGTCTGGACCAGGAACAGGCGCGGGTCCTCGGCGAAGTGGCCGATGGTCTCCTGGAGGAAGTCGTGGGTGGGGGCGTGATCGGCGTCGAAGACCGCGATCAGCTCGCCGTCGGTGTGGGCCATGGCGGCGTTGAGATTGCCGGCCTTGGCGGAGTTGTTGCGCTCGCGGGTGAGATAGGTGGCGCCGAGGCTCTCGGCGAGTTCCTTCATCTCGTGGTGACGGGTCTCGGCGGCGGCGGCGGCGACCGGGTCGTCCTGCGTGCGCTTGGCGACGGTGCCGCCGTCGTCGAGGAGATAGACGCGCAGCCTGTCGGCCGGCCAGTCCATGGTGGTGGCGGCGGCGAGGGTGGCGGCGATCAGCTCGGCCGATTCGTTGTAGGTCGGGACGTAGACGTCGACCGTCGGGCATTCCTCGGCGGAGAGGCGGCGCGCGGCCTTGCGGCGCAGCGGCGAGGCCACCACGAACAACGAGACGAACAGCATCATCACGCAGAACATCTCGGCGAGGTAGAGCGTGAGGCCGAAGCCGAAGCCGATCGGATCGGACATCGCCGGCAGGGTCTCGGTGGTGCGCCACCAGACGTAGCGCAGGACGATCAGCGTGCCGAGGGCCAGATAGATCTGACGCCGGATCGGCGTCTGCTCGAACCGTCGCATCACGATCATCGTCGCGATCACCGCCAGGCCGCCGGCCAACTGGGCCTCGACGCCGACGGGGCTCGTCGCCAGCACGACGATCAGGGTCGTCGCGGCCATCCAGCCGATCAGCGTGGGAAGAGGAGGCATCGTGCTCATCCTTGTTGGAATGCTTCTTCGTAATAGACCTAGCTCCCCTGACGTAATGAATCATCCGGCAAAATTTTCCCTCGAAATTCATAGGAAAGATTTGGTGATCGTTCATGGTGAACGAATTCTTGAGAGTTTTTTCTTCGGATTAATACAACTGAACGAATAGTTACTCGCGCTCGAACGGGGCGGTCCGGCTCGCGGCGGGGTGGGGCGGCGGCGCCTCGGAGGGGTGAGAAAACCGCCGTCGTCGATTGACAGGCGGTGTCGTCGTCCCTATGGTCCCGGCCGAATTCACGGACGAGTGCGGGCGACCGCGCTCGTCTGCTCGTTCCTCGCCGTCGTCGCGAGGGGGCCCGGGTGGAGCCTCCGGTGACGTCGGCATCCGAAGGGGCCGCGACCACGGCCGCTGCTTCGGATCAACCGCTCGGTATCAGACGATGAAGATCAAGAACTCGCTGAAGTCGCTCCGTAGCCGCCACCGCGACAATCGTCTGGTGCGCCGCAAGGGCCGCGTCTACGTCATCAACAAGACCAACCCGCGCTTCAAGGCGCGTCAGGGCTGAGGCCCGGTCGGTCCATCGTCCCGTGATCGGGGCGCCGCGACGTCTCGACGAGCCGCACGAAGGGGAGCAAACTCCCTTCATGCGGCTCGTTTCGTTTTTCCCACCTCTTCGGCGAATCGGTCGGCGCGTCGCGACCGCGGTCGCGATCGCGGCGGCGTGTGCGGCGACCTCCGGGGCGAGCGCGACGGAGGCGCCGGTGGCTCCCGCGCCACGCGAGGCGGCGGGACCGTCGGGGAGCCGGCTCGACGATCTCTACGACCTGCTGACGGCGGCGCCGGACGAGGCGCGGGCGGCGGAGGTGCGACGGCTGATCGATCGGGCGCGAATGGTCTCGGGCAGCGCCACGGCCGATCTCCTGGTGGCGCGGGCGGCGGTGGCGGAGCGGGCGAGGGAGAGC
>JBEOKB010000308.1:0-6131 GCA_040275425.1 Siculibacillus sp.
CGCCGCGATCACCGACTTCTTCGACGGCTGGCTCGCCCGCGCCTGGGGTCAACAGTCCTCGCTCGGCCGCATGCTCGATCCGATCGCCGACAAGCTGCTGGTCGCCGCCTGCCTGCTGATGCTGGTCGACGCCCACACCATCGCCGGCTGGACCGTGATCGCCGCCGTGATCATCCTGTGTCGCGAGATCCTGGTCTCGGGCCTGCGCGAGTTCCTGGCCGAACTGCACGTCTCCGTGCCGGTGACCTGGCTCGCCAAGTGGAAGACCACCACCCAGCTCTTCGCCCTCGGCTTTCTCATCGTCGGCGAGGCCGGGAACTCGGTCTATCCCTGGACCATCCCGACCGGCATCACCCTGCTGTGGGTGTCGGCGATCCTCACCCTCTACACCGGCTGGGACTACTTCCGCTCCGGCATCGTCCATCTGATGGAAGATCGGACATGAAGATCCGCTATTTCGCCTGGGTGCGCGAACGCATCGGCCGCGCCGAGGAGGACCTCGATCCCCCCGCCACCGTCGTCACCACCGCCGACCTGCTCGCGTGGCTGAAGACCCGCGGCGAGGAATACGAATGGGCGCTGGAGAAGGCCGAGGTCATCCGCGTCGCCCTCGATCAGATCCACGCCGCCCCCGACGCCCCGATCGCCGGCGCCCGCGAGGCGGCCCTGTTCCCGCCGATGACCGGGGGCTGAGATGAGCGCGCCCGTCACCGTCCGCGTCCAGGCCGAACCCTTCGACGCCGCCGTCGAGACCGAGCGCCTGACCGCCGGGCGCACCGACGTCGGCGCCGTCGTCGCCTTCACCGGCCTGTGCCGCGCCGAGGCGGGCCGCCTGTCGGCGCTCGAACTCGAGCACTACCCCGGCATGGCCGAGGCCGAGATCGAGCGCACCGCCCGCGAGGCTCTCGCCCGTTGGCCGCTGCTCGGCGTCACCGCGATTCACCGTTACGGCGTCATTCGCCCCGGCGAGCCGATCGTGCTGGTGATCACCACCTCGTCGCATCGGGTCGCCGCCTTCGAGGCGGCCGAGTTCCTGATGGACTTCCTCAAGACCCGCGCCCCCTTCTGGAAGAAGGAGATCGGCCGCGACGGCTCGAAGGGCGAATGGGTCGACGCCCGCGAGGCCGACGACCTCGCCGCCGCCAAGTGGGGTCGCTGAGCGCCGCTCACCACCCCGCCGCCCGCAGCCCCCCGAGCACCGTCGCCACCACGAGGCCGATCGCCACGCCGCCGCCGACCTTGTGCTGGAGATGGTCGATCCGCTCCCAGTCGGCCCACCGCCCCTCGCGCGCCGCCCGGTCGCGGTCGAAGACGATCGCCACGCACCACGCGTTGAGCAGGATCGTCGCCGTCGCCACCGCGATCTTGACGCCGAGCAGCGGGGTGGTCGCCGTCCCCGCCCACAGGGCGAGCCCGCTCGCCGCCGTCGCCACGAAGGCCGGCCCCTCGACGTAGCGATCGACCCGGTCGTGCAGCCGCGACAGGAAGGCGCGCAACGCCGTATCCCCCGCCGCGGCCTTCTCGAACACGATCTCGGTGGCCAGACAGCCGAGCCAGAGGCCGACCGCGAGGACATGGACGAGAACGAGCACGGACATGATCCCTCCGAATCGCCGATCGCGAGAGATCGGTATCGCTCTACCGTCGACCGAGACGACGCGACCCGAGGTCGCGCTCGCTCACTTCGGCTGCACTTCCACCATGTAGGCCTCGAGCAGGCCGAGCGAGATCGCCCCCGGCCTGAACGTGTAGGGCCCGATCTCCGAGACCGGGGTCACCTCCGCCGCCGTGCCGGTGAGGAAGCACTCCTCGAAGCCCTCCATCTCCTCCGGCCGGATGCGCCGCTCGATCACCTCGATGCCCTTGGCCTGGGCGAGCCCGATCACCGTGCGCCGGGTGATGCCGTTGAGGAAGCGATCGGCGTCGGGCGTGTGGATCTTGCCGTCCTTGACGAAGAACACGTTGGCGCCCGTCGCCTCGGCGACGAAGCCCTCCCAGTCGAGCATCAGGGCATCGGCATAGCCCTTCTTCTCGGCGGCGTGTTTGGAGATGGTGCAGATCATGTAGAGCCCGGCCGCCTTCGACTTCGACGGCGCGGTGCGCGGATCGGGGCGGCGATACTCGGCGAGATCGAGCCGGATGCCCTTCATCCGCTCTTCCGGCTTGAAGTAGCTCGGCCACTCCCAGGCGGCGATGGCGACGTGGATGGTGTTGTTCTGCGCCGAGACGCCCATCATCTCCGAGCCGCGCCACGCCACCGGGCGCACATAGGCGTCACGGAAGTTCATCCGCCGCAGCACCTCCTCGCAGGCCGCGTCGAGCGCTTCCACCGAGAACGGGATTTCGAAGCCGAGGATGTTGGCCGACGCATGCAGGCGCTCGTGGTGTTCGCGCTGCTTGTAGACCACGCCGCCATAGGCGCGCTGCCCCTCGAAGACACAGGAGCCGTAGTGCAGCCCGTGGGTCAGCACGTGGATCTTGGCGTCGCGCCAGTCGACGAACTCGCCGTCGAACCAGATGACGCCGTCGCGATCGTCGAAGGTCAGGGCCATGTCTGCGGTCTCCCGTTGTCTCGTCGTTGCGGTCCCGATCGTCATGCGACGGGCCGATGGTCCGGCTCGGGTTCTTGAGCGAAACGGCGGCCGGACGCAAGTCTCCCCGCGCGCCCGCGCGCGCCGTCCCCGCCCCTTTTGCGTTGCCGGGCTTCCGCCGCTATCCTGAGCGCGGGCGGTGCGTCGCGCAACACGACGCCCGAGCCTTTTCGCGGCAACCGAACCCGGACGTCATGGCCGACACCTCCAAGCCCGACGACAACGCCCGCCGCTCCGCGCCGCCGCGCCCGTCCGCTCCCGCCGACCGCCCCGCCTCGCCCTCCGCCCAGTTCCTGGAGATGCTGGAGCTGTTCTTCTTCGCCTACCGCGACTTCGTCGCCGATCCCGACGCGATCCTGGAGAAGTACGGCTTCGGCCGCGCCCACCACCGCGTCCTCCACTTCGTCGATCGCAATCCCGGTCTGTCGGTCGCCGAGCTGCTCGACATCCTCAAGATCACCAAGCAGAGCCTCGCCCGCGTGCTCAAGGAGCTGATCGAGACCGGCCACGTCGAGAGCCGCACCGGCTCCACCGATCGCCGCCAGCGCCTGCTCTACGCCACCGACAAGGGCCGGGCGCTGGCCCGCTCGCTGTCGCTGCCGCAGATCGGACGCATCGCCGCCGCCTTCCAGGCGCTGGGTCCCGACGGCGCCAAGCGCGCCCGCGACTTCCTGCGCCTGATGATCGACGCCGACGAGCGCCCGCGCGTCAGCCGCTACACCAACCGGCCCGACGTCCGAGACTGAGCCATGACCACGGACCCCTCCGCCCCCGCCCGTCCCGCCGCCCCCTCCGACGAGGCCCCTCACCTCCTCGTCGTCGACGACGACAGCCGCATCCGCACCCTGATCTCGCGCTTCCTCGGCGAGAACGGCTTCCGCGTCACCGCCGCCGCCTCGGCCGAGGAGGCGCGCAAGAAGATGGGCGCGATCGACTTCGATCTGATGGTGGTCGACGTGATGATGCCCGGCGAGAGCGGCATGGACCTCACCGCCGACGTGCGCCGCACCTCGAGCATGCCGATCCTCATGCTCACCGCCCGCGCCGAGATCGAGAGCCGCATTCGCGGCCTGGAACTCGGCGCCGACGACTATCTCGCCAAACCGTTCGATCCGCGCGAGCTGATCCTGCGCATCTCCGCCATTCTCAAGCGTGGCCAGACCGCCCCGCCGCGCGCCCGCGAGGTCGAGCTGCGCTTCGGTCCCTACGTCTGGTCGGTCGAGCGCGACGAGCTGCGTCGCGACGACGAGATCATCCGCCTCACCGACGGCGAGTTGCGCCTGATGCGCATGTTCGCCGAACGCCCCGGCGAGATCATCGCCCGCCACGAGATCGTCCAGGGCGAGAGTGCGCTCGGCGACCGCACCGCCGACGTCCAGATCAACCGCCTGCGCCGCAAGATCGAGGCCGACCCGGCCCAGCCGCTCCATCTCGTCACCGTGCGCGGCCAGGGCTACCGGCTCAAGACCGATCAGGTGCCCGGATGACCGACCCCGGCCCGCCCGTCGCGCCTCAGCCGCCGAGCCTGCGCAACGAGCCGCTGGTGCGCGCCCGCCTCGCCTGGCGCCGCTTCGCCCGCCGCACCGCCGATCACATGCCCAAGGGCCTCTACGCCCGCTCGCTGCTGATCGTCATCCTGCCGATGCTGATCCTGCAGTCGGTGGTCGCCTACGTCTTCATGGAGCGCCACTGGCGCCTCGTCACCGGCCGCATGTCCGAGGCCCTCGCCCGCGACGTCGCCGCCGTGGTCTCGGTCATCGACGGCTGGCCGCAGGACTCCGAACTCACCCGCCTCGGCCTCGTCGCCGAACGTGATCTCGGCTTCCGCATCTCGATGCTGCCCGGCTCGGCCCTGCCGCCGTCGATACCCAAGCCGTTCTTCTCGCTGCTCGACACCGCGCTCTCCGACGAGATCGGCGCCCGCATCACCCGGCCCTGGTGGATCGACACCGTCGGCAACTCCGACCTGATCGAGATCCGCGTCCTGCTCGATCGCGGCGTACTGCGCGTCGTCGCCCGCCGCAGCCAGGCCTACGCCTCCAATTCGCACATCTTCCTCGTGTGGATGGTCGGCACCTCGCTGGTGCTCTTGACCATCGCCGTGCTGTTCCTGCGCAATCAGATCCGCCCGATCCAGCAGCTCGCCGACGCCGCCGAGAGCTTCGGCAAGGGCCGCCCGCTCGACGACTTCACCCCGCGCGGCGCCCGCGAGGTCCGCCGCGCCGGCGAGGCCTTCAGCGAGATGCGCCGCCGCATCGAGCGCGCCATCGAACAGCGCACCACCATGCTCGCCGGCGTCAGTCACGACCTGCGCACCGTGCTCACCCGCTTCCGCCTCCAGACCGCGCTGATGCCGCCCGGCCCCGATCGCGACGCCATCGAGGCCGACGTCGACGAGATGCAGGCCATGCTCGAGGCCTATCTCGCCTTCGCCCGCGGCGACGGCGACGAGGAGGCCGCCCCCACCGACGTCGCGGAAATGTTGCGCGCCATCGCCGGCGACGCCGAGCGCATGGGCTTCGACATCACCCCGACCTTCGAGGGCGATCCGATCGTCACCGTGCGCCCCAACGCCTTCAAGCGCCTGATCGGCAATCTGGTCGGCAACGCCTGCCGCCACGCCGACCGCATCGCCGTCACCGCCCGCCACACGCCCGAATGGCTGACCGTGGTGGTCGACGACGACGGCCCCGGCGTGCCCGAGGCCGAGCGCGACAACGTCTTCCGCCCGTTCTACCGCCTCGATCAGGCCCGCAATCAGGACGAGGGCGGCACCGGCCTCGGGCTGGCCATCTCGCGCGACGTCGCCCGCGGCCACGGCGGCGACATCACCCTCGAGGATTCGCCCCTCGGCGGCCTGCGCGCCGTGATCAGAATTCCGGGATGAGAAACGATCGTAGGGTGCAATGAGCGTCAGCGAATTGCACCGGCCGCGCGTGAAATGAACCACCGGAGTCGTCTCGAACATCGAGCGGTGCAATTCGCTGCGCTCGATGCGCCTCAAGAAGCCGCCTTCGCTCGCCGCCCGCCGCCGCACGCGCGACCGAGGAGGCCCTCGCACCGCGCCCTCAGCGACCCGGTCCGCTCGGCCAGGCGCCCGAGTCGATCGAGCGCGTCGTCGACCGCGGCCATCGTCTTCGGCAACCCCGGATCTTCGTCGGCGAAGAAGGTCGGCGCGATCCGCGCCATCGCCGCCGCCAGCGCCGTCGCCTTGGCCGCGCCCCACGGCCCGCTCGCCGAGACGCCCGCCGCCTCGAGCGTCCACGCCTGCGACCCGACCAGCAGGCGGGCGAGATGCGCCGCCAGCACCGGATCGCGCCGCGCCGAGCGCATCAGTCCCTCGAGCCCCGGCCGATGGGGGGCGAGTAGATCGAACCGCCGCATCAACACGTCGAGCAGCCGATCCTTGACCGGCTCGCCGGCGAGCGCGGGATCGTCGCCCGCGAGCACCTCCACGTCGATGCGCCGCGCGAAGCCCGAGAGAATGTCGAGCGGCCCGTCGTAGGCCCGCCTGAGATCGGCCAGCGCGACGCCCGCCCG
>JBEOKB010000309.1:0-2137 GCA_040275425.1 Siculibacillus sp.
CTTCCGATCTGCGCGGCCCAGGCCGCAGCGACTTCGGCGCCGCCGGTCGGCGCGGCTCAGCCGCAGGATCGGGCGAACCCGATCGAGAGCGAGCCGACCGCCCCGGAGGGTGGCGATCCGACCAGCCCGCTGGCGCGGATCGGGCAGGCGCTGCGCAAGAACCGCCGGTCGCTGGTGCTGGCGACGGCGGCGATCGTGCTCGCCGTTCTGACCTTCCGCTTCCTGCCCGACGGTTCGGGTCCGCTTCCCGAAAAGGCCGCCGAGGCGCCGCGCTCGGCCGTCTCGACCATGGCCGCCGCCCCGACCGCGCCGGAGACGACCAACAGTGTCGCCCGCCGGACCCCGGCGATGCCGGCGGTGCAGGCCGAGCCCGAGGCGGCTCCGGTCAAACCGCCGCAGACTTCACCGTCGTTCCCCGGCGTGTCGGCGATCCCGCCCGCGCCGGTCGAGACGGAGGCCGCGCCGCAGGCGACCGCGACGCAGCGCTCCGGCGACCTGCTGTCGCCGATCCCGGTCGCCGAGGCGCCGGGCACGCCGACCACCACCGGCTCGATCCCCAAGACCGAGGCGCAGGCCCCGGCCGCGCCGGCCGCCGAGGCGGCTCCCCTGCCGGAGAAGATCGGGTCGGATCGTCTGCGCAAGGCGGCCGAGAGCGGCGATCCGGCGGCGGCGTTCGAAGTGGGTCTGCGCTTCGCCGAAGGGCGCGGCGTGCCGGCCGACCTCGGCCGCGCGGCGGACTGGTACGCCAAGGCGGCGGCGAAGGGGTCGATCCCGGCGCAGTATCGTCTGGCGGTGGCCTACGAGAAGGGGCTCGGCGTCGAGCGCAGCACCGACAAGGCCAAGCAGGCCTATCTGGCGGCGGCCGAGCGCGGCAACGTGCGGGCGATGCACAATCTCGGCGTTCTCTTCGCCAATGCCCGCGACATGAACTCGGCGGTGCCGTGGTTCCAGCGCGCGGCCGACCTCGGGCTCAAGGACAGCCAGTTCAACCTCGGCATCATCCACGCGCTCGGCTCGGGCGTGAAGCAGGATCTGGCGGTGTCCTACAAGTGGTTCTCGCTGGCCGCCAAGCAGGGCGACCAGGAGGCGGAGAAGAAGCAGGGCGAAGTCGCCGGCCATCTCGACAAGGTCAACATGGCGGCGGCGCGCATGGCGGTGCAGACCTGGGTGCAGCGGCAGGTCGATCGCGAGGCCAACGACGAGGCGACGGTGTGGCGCGAGGCGCCGGCCACCGCGAGCGCGCCGGCGTCGACGGCGGGCGCGCGCGACGCGGTCGTCCAGGTGCAGTCGATGCTCAAGGCCAAGGGGCTGTTCACCGGCCCGGCGGACGGCACCTACGGCGCCTCGACCCGGACCGCGATCAAGGCGTTCCAGAAGAAGGCCGGTCTCGCCCAGACCGGCGACATCGACGCGGCGCTGATCCAGGCGCTGTCGGGCAAGGCGCTCTGAGGCGCGAGCCTCGATCGACGTTCGACTTCACCGCCGCCCTCGCCGGGCGGCGGTCTCGTTTCGACTCAGCCGCGACGGGCGCCGGTGAGGCGCAGGACGAGCCAGACCGGGACGACCAGCACCGCACCCCACATCAGGTAGCGAAGCACGCGGGCGATCGCGTCGGTGCCCAGGTGCAGCACCCATTCGAAGAAGCGATCGATGTTGCCGACGAGGCGACCGACGAAGGTCAGCGGATCGAGACCGATGGTCTCGAGGACGAAACCGACCACGATCGACAGGAACACCAGCCACAGGACGGTGCGGAGCGGCGAGCCGCCGGTGAGGCGCGCGAGCGGGGTCTGATCCATGTCTCGTTCCACTGTGACGGGTGCCCTCGTCTAGCACGAAGCCGGTCGAGGGTCGAGGCGAGGAGCGCCGCCGCCCGAACGGCGGCCTTGCCCCTGCCGCGCTTTCGCGGCATGCCGAGGGTCCCGACAGCGAGCGCGAGACCGTCATGGCGTCCTCCTCCCTCCTCTCCTCCGGCGACCTGATCGCCGATCGACGGCTCGAGCACGCGCGCGGCTACGCGGCGGCGGGAGAGCCGCGCGCGGCGGCGGAGCTGACCGAGCAGGCGCTGGAGATCGTGCCGGGCTGGTCGGCCGGCTGGTTCGAGCTCGGCGGCTTCCTGGAGGCGGCCGAGGACACG
>JBEOKB010000310.1:0-19704 GCA_040275425.1 Siculibacillus sp.
GGCCATGGCCTTCGAGACCCGCGAGCAGTTCCGCATCCTCTTCCTCGACAAGCGCGCGAGCATCCGAGCCCTCGCGATATTCGATGTGCTGCCCGGCGCCGTCGGTCGCGCCCTGCGCGGCGAGACCGCCGTCGCCGCGCCGCGAGGGGCCGATCTCGGCGCTCTGGTGATCGAACACTACGAGGCCATGCTCGCCCATCACGGCGCGCGCGTCGGCCTCAAGGCCGCGCGCAAGCACCTCGCCTGGTACGTCGAGGCGGCGGAGACCGACGAGGGCCTCGTCGTCGCCCCCGCCCTGCGCCGCGACCTCCTCACCGCGACCGAACCGAGCCGCGTGATCGCGCTGCTCGCAACCCTGTTCTCCGAAGACATGGAAAGGCGGGCCGCATGACGACCTCCTCCGCGCTGGAGACGATCGCTCCCCCGGTCGACGTCACGCCGACCTCGGTGCTCAACGCGTTGCCCCATCCCGTCGTCACCGTCGACGGGCAGGACCGCATCGTCGCCGCCAACGACGCGGCCGAGCACTTCTTCCAGGCCAGCGTCGGCTTCATGCGTCGCCACGTGCTGTCCTACTTCATCCCGTTCGGCTCGCCGCTGCTCGAGCTGATCGCCCAGGTGCGCGAACGTCAGGCCCCGGTCAGCGAGTACCGCGTCGACATCGAGAGCCCGCGCCTGCCCGGCGACAAGGTGGTCGACATCTACGCCGCGCCGATGGTCGAGCGCCCCGATTGCGTCGTGGTGATGCTCCAGGAGCGCACCATGGCCGAGAAGATCGATCGCCAACTCACCCATCGCGGCGCCGCCCGCACCGTGACCGGTCTCGCCGCCATGCTGGCCCACGAGATCAAGAACCCGCTGTCGGGCATCCGCGGTGCGGCTCAGCTCCTCGAGCAGTCGGCCGACGAGGACGACCGCACGCTCACCCGTCTGATCTGCGACGAGGCCGACCGCATCGTGAAGCTGGTCGACCGCATGGAGGTGTTCTCCGACGAGCGCCCGGTCGAGCGCGCCGCGGTCAACATCCACACCGTGCTCGATCACGTGAAGCGGCTGGCCGCCTCCGGCTTCGCCCGCGACGTCCGCATCGTCGAGGAATACGACCCCTCGCTGCCCTCGGTGTTCGCCAATCGCGATCAACTCGTCCAGGTGTTCCTGAACCTGATCAAGAACGCTGCCGAGGCGATCGGCGAGGCCGACGACGGCGAGATCGTTCTGACGACCGCCTACCGTCCCGGCGTGCGCCTGTCGGTGCCGGGTTCGCGCGACAAGGTCACCCTGCCGCTGGAGTTCTGCGTCAAGGACAACGGTCCCGGCGTGCCCTCCGACCTGCTCGAACACCTGTTCGACCCCTTCGTGACCACCAAGACCAACGGGTCCGGGCTCGGTCTGGCCCTGGTCGCCAAGATCGTCCGCGATCACGGCGGCGTGGTCGAATGCGAGAGCCAACCCCGTCGAACCGTCTTCCGCATCCTCATGCCCGCCGTGTCCGGGGGCAGGGACGAGAAGATGCGCTTCGGCGGCTGATCAAACGACGATTGAAGACGGACGAGGACTTCGACCATGCCATCGGGCAACATACTCGTCGCCGACGACGACGCCGCCATCCGCACGGTGCTCAACCAGGCGCTCAGCCGCGCCGGCTACGAGGTCCGTCTCACGTCGAACGCCGCCACCCTGTGGCGCTGGGTGGCGCAAGGGGAGGGCGATCTGGTCATCACCGACGTGGTGATGCCGGACGAGAACGCCTTCGATCTCCTGCCGCGCATCAAGAAGCTGCGCCCCGACCTGCCGGTCGTGGTGATGAGCGCCCAGAACACCTTCATGACGGCGATCCGCGCCTCGGAGAAGGGCGCCTACGAGTATCTGCCCAAGCCCTTCGATCTGAAGGAACTGATCGCCATCGTCGGCCGCGCCCTCGCCGAGCCCAAGCACCGGCGCGCGCCCGAGCGCGGCGACATGGACGGCGAGGCCATCCCGCTGGTCGGCCGCTCGCCCGCCATGCAGGACATCTACCGGGTGCTCGCCCGCCTGATGCAGACCGATCTGACGGTCATGATCACCGGCGAGAGCGGCACCGGCAAGGAGCTGGTCGCCCGCGCGCTCCACGACTACGGCAAGCGCCGCTCCGGTCCCTTCGTCGCCATCAACATGGCCGCGATCCCGCGCGACCTGATCGAGAGCGAGCTGTTCGGCCACGAGAAGGGCGCCTTCACCGGCGCCGCCTCGCGCGCCTCCGGCCGCTTCGAGCAGGCCGAGGGCGGCACGCTCTTCCTCGACGAGATCGGCGACATGCCGATGGACGCCCAGACCCGCCTCCTGCGCGTGCTCCAGCAGGGCGAATACACCACCGTCGGCGGACGTACCCCGATCAAGACCGACGTGCGCATCGTCGCCGCCACCAACAAGGATCTGCGCCAGCTCATCAATCAGGGCCTGTTCCGCGAGGACCTGTACTTCCGCCTCAACGTCGTGCCGATCCGCCTGCCCCCCCTGCGCGAGCGCTCGGAGGACATCGCCGATCTGGTCCGCCACTTCTTCGCGCTCGCCGAGAAGGAGGGCCTGCCCGCCAAGCAGATCGAGAACGCCGCCCTCGATCGCCTGCGCCGCTATCGCTGGCCCGGCAACGTGCGCGAGCTCGAGAACCTGATCCGCCGCCTCGCCGCGCTCTACCCCCAGGACGTCATCACCGCCACCGTGGTCGAGGCCGAACTCGCCCAGCCGGTCCTGGTGTCGGCGACCGAGGAGAAGCCCGCCGACGAGGGCATCGCCGCCTCGGTCGAGCGCCACCTCGCCACCTATTTCGCCTCCTTCGGCGACAATCTGCCCCCGCCCGGCCTCTATCACCGCATTCTGCGCGAGGTGGAGTATCCGTTGATCTCGGCGGCGCTGGCGGCCACGCGCGGCAACCAGATCAAGGCGGCCGAACTGCTCGGGGTCAATCGCAACACCCTGCGCAAGAAGATCCGTGATCTCGACGTCCAGGTGATCCGCTCCTCGCGCTGAGCCACCCCGGAGGGCCTCGACATGGACGCGTCCGCCTTCGCCACCGCCGTCGCCGCGGGCATCGTCTACGTCGTGACGCCGGGACCGGCGACCCTCGCGGTGCTGTCGATCACCGCCGCGCACGGACGTCGGCGTGGGCTGGCATTCTTCGTCGGTCACGGCGTCGGCGACCTGACGTGGTCGGCGCTGGCGCTCGCCGCGCTGTTGGGCGCGAGCAGGCTGGGGCCGGATCTCTTTCGCGGGCTGGGTCTCCTGTGCGGGCTCTATCTGATCGTGCTCGGCATCCGCGCGCTCACCTCCCGCGCCGCCGACGAGGCCCCCGTCGTCGGCGCGCACGCGCCGATTCGCACCGGCATGGTGTTCGGCCTGACCAACCCGAAGGCCTATCCGTTCTCCCTCGCCATGTACGGCGCCCTGTCCGTCGGCGTCGGCCCGGAACTCGACCTCCTCGCCGCCGCGGAGCTGTTCGCCGCCACCACGATCGGCATGGTGATCGGGGACCTGATCACCGTCGGCTGGAGCGGCCTCGCCTCGGTCGGGCGGCTGTTCCTGCGCTTTCGCGCGCCTCTGACCCGCGCGATCGGCGTGCTGTTCGTGCTGTTCGGCGCCAAGACCGCCTGGGACGCCGGCGCTGGTCGAACCTGACCGGCAGAAGTCCGAACCGGCAACCTGTTGTCGTCTGGCAACACTGCCGCATTTCGGCAACAATCTGGGACGACGAAGAGGCGACGATTCTCTCCACCCGTCGGGGGCGGGGAGGCGAGCGGCCGAACCGTGGGGTCCGATGATCGATCAGCAACCGATCCTCACCATTCCGAAGAATCCCGCCGCCCCGGTCGGCGATCACACCCGCCGCATCCGCAAGGTCGGTCTGGCGCTGACGATCGTCGCGCTCATCACCGTGATGGTGTCCTTCGCCGTCCTGACCGGCATGACCCGCATCGTGCCGACGCTGACGGTGGTGTGGCTGATGCTCGGCATCAACGCCGCGCTGATGGCCAGCCTCTCCGGCCTCATCGCCTGGGAGCTGTTCGGCCTGTGGCGCGCCTGGCGCGCCGGCCGCGCCGCCGCCCGGCTGCATCTGCGCGTCATCGGCGTGTTCTCGGCCATCGCCGCCGCCCCGGCCCTGATCGTCGCCGTGCTCGCCTCCGCCACTCTCGATCGCGGCCTCGACCGCTGGTTCGAGGACCGTACCCGCCTGATCGTCGACAGCGCCGCGATCGTCGGCGACGCCTATCTCGCCGAGCACACCCGGGCCATCCGCTCCGACGCCGTCGCCATGTCGACCGACCTGATGCGTGCTCGCGAGCTCTACGACAGCGAGCCCGATCGCTTCGATACGCTGATGATCACCCAGGCCCGTCTGCGTGGCCTGCCCGCCGCCTTCCTGCTCCAGTCCGACGGCACCGTGGTCACCCGCACCGTGCTGGTGCCGGAATGGACCCAGATCGAGATGCCGCCGCAGGAGGCCTTCGCCAAGGCCGAGAACGGCGAGCCGATCGTCCTCACCCCCGGCGGCACCAATCAGGTCGGTGTGGTCATCAGGCTGACCGAATGGGACGATCTCCACCTCTACGTCACCCGTCCGCTCGACCCGCGCGTGCTCGGGCCGTTGCGGCAGGCCAAGGAGGCGGTCGCCGACTACCGCCAGCTCGATCAGAGCCGCTTCGGCGCCCAGCTCGCCTTCGGCATCATCTTCGTCGGCGTGTCGCTGATCTTCCTGATCGCCGCCATCTGGATCGGCATCGGCTTCGCCAATCGCCTCGTCGCGCCGATCCGCCGCCTGATCCTCGCCGCCGACTACGTCTCCAAGGGTCATCTCGCGGTGCAGGTGCCGGTCCGCCGCAAGGAGGGCGACCTCGCCCACCTGGCCGAGACCTTCAACACCATGACCAACGAGCTGCGCGGCCAGCGCGCCGAGCTGATCTCCGCCAAGGACCAGATCGACCGCCGTCGCCGCTTCACCGAGACGGTTCTGGCGGGCGTCACCGCCGGCGTCATCGGTGTCGACACCGAGGGCCGCATCACCCTGGTCAACCGTTCGGCCGCCACCCTGCTCGCGGCCGAGGAGGATCAGCTGATCGGCCGCCGCATCGGCGAGGTCGGCCCGGAACTGACGGCGGTGTTCGAGACCGCCCTCGGCGACACCACCACCCGCGTCCACCATACCCAGGTGTCGCTCCTGCGCGCCGGTCGCGAGCAGACCATCAACGTTCGCATCACCTCCGACACCACCGAGGTGTCCGGGCGCGGCTTCGTCGTCACCCTCGACGACATCACCGACCTCGTCACCGCCCAGCGCTCCTCCGCCTGGGCCGACGTCGCCCGCCGCATCGCCCACGAGATCAAGAACCCGCTCACCCCGATCCAGCTCTCGGCCGAGCGCCTGCGCCGCCGCTACGGCAAACGCATCGAGGACGACCGCGAGGTGTTCGACCGCTGCGTCGACACCATCATCCGTCAGGTCGGCGACATCGAGCGCATGGTCAACGAGTTCTCGTCCTTCGCCCGCATGCCCAAGCCCCAGCTCGCCCGCGCCGACGTGGTCGAGACCCTGCGCGAGGCGGTGTTCCTGCGTTCGGTCGCCGCCGGTGAGGTCGAGTTCGTCACCGACCTGCCCGATCACCCGATCTGGGGTTCGTTCGACCACCGCCTTCTGCTCCAGGCCTTCGCCAATCTGGTCAAGAACGCCTGCGAGGCGATCGAGGCGGTGCCGCCCGAGATGCTCGGTCGCGGCGTGGTCGAGGTGCGCGCCCACGCCGAGGACACCACCGCCGTGGTCGAGATCGTCGACAACGGCATCGGCCTGCCGTCCGAGAACCGCCACCGCCTGCTCGAGCCCTACGTCACCACCCGCGAGAAGGGCACCGGCCTCGGGCTGGCCATCGTCCGCAAGATCGTCGAGGACCACGGCGGCCGCATCGAACTGGTCGATGCCCCCGCCGTCGCGGCGGGCGGGCGCGGCGCGATGGTGCGCATCCTGCTGCCGGTCGACGCCGTGGCGCCCCCCGCCGTCGCCCCACCCGCCGAGGCCCCCCCGCGACGACGACCGGACGACCCCGCCGAACCTTCGACCGATCCCCTCAACGAAAACGAAGTGAAGCAAGATGGCCTCTGACATCCTGATCGTCGACGACGAGAGAGACATTCGAGAGCTCGTCTCCGGCATCCTCGAGGACGAGGGCCACGGCACCCGCCTCGCCGCCAATTCCGACGAATGCCTCGCCGCGATCGAGAACCGACGCCCGTCCCTGGTGTTCCTCGACATCTGGATGCAGCAGAGCCGCCTCGACGGCCTCGCGCTCCTCGACGTCGTCAAGCGCCAGCACCCCGACCTGCCGGTGGTGATCATCTCCGGCCACGGCAACGTCGAGACCGCGGTCTCGGCGATCAAGCGCGGCGCCTACGACTACATCGAGAAGCCGTTCAAGGCCGATCGGCTGGTGCTGATCGCCGAGCGCGCCCTCGAGGCGTCGAAGCTGAAACGCGAGGTCAAGGAACTGCGCGAGCGCTCCGGTGACCATCAGGACATGATGGGCGCCTCCTCCACCCTCAATCAGCTGCGCCAACAGATCGAGCGCGTCGCCCCCACCAACAGCCGCATCCTCATCACCGGCCCCTCCGGCTCGGGCAAGGAGATGGCGGCGCGGATGATCCATCAGACCTCGCTGCGCGCCTCCGGCCCGTTCGTGGTGCTCAACGCCGCCGCGATCACGCCCGAGCGCATGGAGATCGAGCTGTTCGGCACCGAGCAGGACGGCGGCTCGAACCGCAAGATCGGCGCGCTCGAGGAGGCCCACGGCGGCACGCTCTACCTCGACGAGGTCGCCGACATGCCGCGCGAGACCCAGTCGAAGATCCTGCGCGTGCTGGTCGAGCAGAGCTTCACCCGCGTCGGCGGCTCGGTGAAGGTCCAGGTCGACGTGCGCCTGGTGTCCTCGACCGCCCGCGACCTGCCGCGCGAGATCCAGGAGGGCCGCTTCCGCGAGGATCTGTTCCATCGCCTCGCCGTGGTGCCGATCCGCGTGCCCTCGCTCGCCGAGCGCCGCGACGACATCCCCCATCTGGTCGAGCACTTCATGGAGCAGATCTCCCGCACCTCCGGCCTGCCGATCCGCCGCATCGGCGACGACGCCATGGCCGTGCTCCAGGCCCACGACTGGCCCGGCAACATCCGCCAGCTCAAGAACAACGTCGAGCGGTTGATGATCCTGACCCGCGCCGACCCGGAGGCGGTGATCACCGCCGATCTGCTGCCGGCCGAGATCGGTGCCATGCTCCCGGCGCTGCCCACCTCCACGGGTGGCGAGCATCTCATGAGCTTGCCCTTGCGCGACGCCCGCGAGATCTTCGAACGCGAATATCTGATGGCGCAGATCAACCGCTTCGGCGGCAACATCTCGCGCACAGCGGAATTCGTCGGCATGGAACGCTCCGCGCTCCACCGTAAGCTCAAGTCCCTCGGCGTGGGCTGAGCCCCGCCCGCCCGACCCGGAGAAGATCATGAGCCGCATCGCCTATGTGAACGGCCGCTACCTGCCCCACGCGAACGCCGCCGTTCACGTCGAGGATCGCGGCTTCCAGTTCGCCGACGCCGTCTACGAGGTCTGTGAGGTCCGCGACGGCGACCTGATCGACCCGACCCTGCACTTCGACCGCCTCGAGCGCTCCCTGCGCGAGCTGCGCATCGCCATGCCGATGAGCCGCGCCGCGCTCCTGGTGGTGTTCGCCGAGGTCGCCCGCCGCAACCGCGTGCGCGACGGCGGGGTCTATCTCCAGATCTCGCGCGGCGAGGCCCGGCGCGATCACGCCTTCCCCGATCCGGCCGTGCCGCCGACCGTCGTGCTCACCGCCAAGCCGCACGACCGCGCCAAGGCCGAGGCGGTCGCCGCCCACGGCATCCGCGTCGTCACCGTGCCCGACGAGCGTTGGGCCCGCGTCGACGTCAAGTCGGTGTCGCTCCTGCCCAACTGCCTCGCCAAACAGGCGGCCAGGGAGGCGGGCGCCAAGGAGGCCTGGCTGGTCGACGCGAACGGCTACGTCACCGAGGGCTCGTCGACCAACGCCTGGATCGTCGACGCGAACGGCACGCTCGTCACCCGCCCGGCCGAATTCGGCATCCTGCGCGGCGTCACCCGTACCGTGCTGATGAAGGTCGCCGCCGATCTCGGCCTGAGGGTCGAGGAACGCGCCTTCACCGTCGAGGAGGCCAAACGCGCCCGCGAGGCCTTCGTCACGGCCGCCACCACCCTGGTGATGCCGGTCGTGGCGATCGACGACGCGGTGATCGGCAACGGCATGCCCGGCAGCACCGCGCTCGCCCTGCGCCACGCCTTCCACGATCGCGTCGAGCGCGTACCGCTGTCGCGAAATCGATGAATTCGGCGGCACCATTCGCCTTCGGTTGGAGGGCCCCGCCCCCCTGCGACGAATGGTGCATAAATCTTCGGCATGTTGCAGTGCAGAAAGACTGTTCGTGGACGCGCTTCCCCCGTATCATCGACATTCGGACCCCGAGGCGTCCGGGCTCGTTCCCGGAACCAACCTGCTCGCTGACGTGGCAGGGGCCTCGCAACACAAAGGCAAAGAGGTCGTCAAAATGGCGGATCGCGCTCCCAATCTCCAGGACACGTTCCTCAACTACGTTCGCAAGAACAAGACTCCCGTCACCATCTTCCTGATCAACGGCGTGAAGTTGCAGGGCGTCGTCACCTGGTTCGACAACTTCTGCGTCCTTCTGCGCCGCGACGGACATTCCCAGCTCGTCTACAAGCACGCCATCTCCACCGTCATGCCCGGTGGTCCGGTCCAGCTCTTCGAGCCGGCCGAAGAGGCGTGAGGATCGCTTCACCGATTCGCGGTCGACCGGCCGCGAAGCGGTGGCCGCATCTCGAGACGAGGGGCCACTGCCCTTGATCGACATCGACGAGGAAGCCGAAGGCGTGGAGCCGGAGCGTCGCAACGAGCGCGCTCTGAAGGGAATTGCGCGTGACCGCGCGCCCACCCGCACTCTCGTCGTCGTGCCCTGGCGCAGCGAGCGCCCCGCGCGCGGGGAGGGGGCCGACGCGCCCTCCGCCGTACGTTCGCTCGACGCCCGCCGCGAGGAGGCGATCGGGCTGGCCCGCGCCATCGAGCTCGAGGTGGTCGCCGACGTCGCGGTCAAGCTGCGCGAGGCCCGCCCCTCGACCCTGCTCGGCCAGGGCAAGGTCGACGAGATCAAGGCGCTGATCGAGACCGAGAAGGTCGAGCTCGCCGTGGTCGACTACCCGCTGTCGCCGATCCAGCAGCGCAATCTCGAGAAGGAGTGGGGCACCAAGGTGCTCGACCGCACCGGTCTCATTCTGGAGATCTTCGGCGAGCGCGCCCACACCAAGGAGGGTCGCCTCCAGGTCGAGCTCGCTCATCTCACCTATCAGAAGAGCCGGCTGGTCCGCTCCTGGACCCACCTCGAGCGCCAGCGTGGCGGCTTCGGCTTCCTCGGCGGCCCAGGCGAGACCCAGATCGAGGCCGACCGCCGCCAGATCCAGGAGCGCATCGCCAAGCTGGAGAAGGAGCTGGAGCAGGTCGCCCGCACCCGCGCCCTCCACCGCAAGAACCGCCGCAAGGTACCCCATCCGATCGTCGCCCTGGTCGGCTACACCAACGCCGGCAAGTCGACCCTGTTCAATCGGCTGACCGAGGCGGACGTCTTCGCCAAGGACCTCCTGTTCGCCACCCTCGATCCGACGCTGCGCAAGGTGCGCCTGCCCCACGGCGGCGACATCATCCTGTCGGACACAGTCGGCTTCGTCTCCGATCTGCCCACCACCCTGGTCGCGGCCTTCCGCGCCACGCTGGAGGAGGTGATCGAGGCCGACCTGATCCTGCACGTGCGCGACATCGCCCACGAGGACAGCGCCGCCCAGGCCCGCGACGTCGAGACCGTGCTGGCGCAACTCGGCGTCACCGTCGACGACCGCGACCGCATCGTCGAGGTGTGGAACAAGATCGACCGGCTCGATCCCGATCACCGCGCCAGGCTCCTCGCCGAAGGCGCCCGCACCGCTCTCGACGGACCGACCGCGATCCCCTGCTCGGCCGTGACCGGCGACGGCGTCGCCGCCCTGCTCGACCTGATCGAGGACCGGCTCAATCGCGACCGCGCCGTCTTCCGCGTCGAGATCCCCTCCGCCGAGGGCGAACTCGTCGCCTGGCTCTATCGCAACACCGAGGTGGTCGGCCGCGAGGACGCCGAGGAGGCGACCAGCCTGCGCCTGCGCGTGCCGGAGAAGGCGCTCGACCTGTTCCGCCTGCGCGCCGGCCGCTTCATCCGCGAAGTGCGAGGCCGCGTCGTCGTGCCCCGCGCCGAGGACGACGCCCCGCCCTCGACCGGCTACGACCCCCTCGGCTGAGCCCCACCGGCGCCGCGCACCGCGTCGATCGCCCGCCCGACGGTCCAGCCGACCGCCGCGCCGACGACGGCGTACTGCGCCGCGCCGCCCATCACCAGGATCGCGAACTGTCCGTAGAGGTTCCGCGCGAACAGGGCCTCGCCGATCGGATCGGACAGATGGAGGCTCGGCCCGGCCAGGACGGCGCCGAGCCACATCCCGTCGAACACCGATCGCCCCGCCAGGAGCAGCCCCGCCGCGACCAGGACGAAGCCGGCTCCCCCGACGAGCGCGAACCCGCGCGCGAATCGGCCGCGCAGTGGTCGTGGTCGCGGGTCGGCGGAGGCGGGCGCGTCGGTCATCGGCTCGGCGGCTCCTTCGTCGTCGAAACGTGTCTCAGCCTAGCGCGAACCCGCCCGCCCCACCACGAGAAACCGGAAGTCACCGCGACGAGAGGCTTCGCCGGCTCATGGCCTCCGGACCCCGTCCCACCCGAAGCGGGGTCGTTCTTAAAGGTCTAGCATTCCGCTTTGCGTCCAAAACGTTCGCGGCCTCCGTTGACGGTGGGGGAAGTTTGGCTATCTTCTTGAACGAACGTCGGGAATTCTTCGCGAGAAAAGTCGTGACCCCACCACCGTCGAGCGATCGGCGGCGGAGGTTCGTGTTGCGCGTACCGAAGTCTTCCCGATCGTCTGGACGACAACCGGTGATGATCGGCAGGGGAATGAGCGGCGAGCGCGATACTCTACAGGCCTACGCGGACGAGGTGGCGCGTCGGCCGACTTTCGGCGACGGCGTGCGGATCTTCACCGATTCCATGATGCGCTTTCGCCTGTCCGGCCCGCCGCTGATCAACAAGCTGCTCGGCCACGACGTCCGTTTCCGCACCGTCTGCTTCACCCTGTGGCTCCACTACGGTTTCGACGACCGCCACCGCAACGAGGGCGCCACCTACACGCGCCTGCTCGAGCTGATCCGCGGCACCCTCGGCGGCAGTCAGAAGGTGGTCTCGACCACGCTGCAGCTGATGCTGTCGATGGAGTTCGCCACCCTCGAGCCGAGCCGCACCGACCGCCGCGTCAAGTTCTACCGCCCGACGCCGCGCATGATCGAAGCGGTGCGCACCTGGCTCGCCGGCGTGTTCCTGTCGCTCGACGTGGTCGATCCCGCCGGTCGCCGCTCGGAGCGGCTGCGCGCGGGCGACGACGTTCTGCTCGCCTTCATCCGCAACGTCGGCTGCTCCTTCCGCGACGGCGAGACGCTGACCGGCCGCGCCCCGCGCTTCTCGTGCTTCTTCGATCGCGAGGGCGGCTGGCCGTTCCTGGCGATCGCCATCCGCTCCGTCTACGCCGACGGCGCCCTGCCGAGCCTGGGCGAGATCGCCGCGCGGTTCGGCTTCTCCAAGACGCAGATGTCGGTGATCGCCGCCGAGGGCGTCGAGCGCGGCTTCCTTCTCAAGGACGCCCGCGGCCGCCTCCACGCCACGCCGGAGCTGCGCGACTACTACGAGCACTGGACGGCGATCTGCTTCGCCTTCTTCCTCCGCGCCACCCCACCCGCCGAGGGTTGACCCGCGCGGCGGTCCCCCGCCGCGAGGTTGGGAGGCGAGGGAGGATCGAAGGAGTTTTTGGTGAGCCGGGCGGGGATCGAACCCGCGACCACATGATTAAAAGTCACGTGCTCTACCACTGAGCTACCGGCCCCAGTCGCGGCGCGGACCATAAGGGCCAGCCCCCGGCCCGGTCAAGCCGCCGAAGCCCGCTCTCCCGTCCCGTCGCACCGCCCCCGATCCACCGTCCGCCCGAACGCTTCGCCGCCCCGAGACGACGAAGGGCCGCCCCGTCGCCGGAGCGGCCCCTGATCTCGCGCCGAGCGGCGACCGGCTCAGTAGAGCAGGCGGCAGCGGATGGTGCCCTCGATCGCGCGCATCTCGGTCAGCACCTCGTCGGCGAACTCGCCCGCGGCGTCCGCCTCGATCACCACGTAGCCGACGTTGCCCTCGGTCTGCAGGAACTCCGCGCCGATGTTGAGGCCGCGCGCGGAGAACAGGTTGTTGAGCCGGTTCAGCATGCCCGGACGGTTCTCGTGGACGTGGATGAAGCGCGTGCCGGTCGGGCGCGGCGGCAGCTGCACCTGCGGGAAGTTGACCGCGCCGGAGGTCGAGCCGATGTCCGACCAGTCGACCAGTTTGCGCGCCACCTCGGCGCCGATTCGCTCCTGCGCCTCCTCGGTCGAGCCGCCGATGTGCGGGGTCAGGATGACGTTGTGAAGGCCCTGGAGCGGGGAGACGAAGCGCTCGGCGTTCGACTTCGGCTCCTTGGGAAACACGTCGATCGCCGCGCCGGCGAGATGGCCGTCCTTCAGCGCCGCCGCCACCGCGTCGAGATCGACCACCGTGCCGCGCGCGTTGTTGATGAGATAGGCGCCCTTCTTCATGGCGCGCACCTCGGCCTCGCCGATCATCATGTGGGTCTGCGGCGTCTCCGGAACGTGCAGCGACACCACGTCGGACTGACCGAGCAGGATCTGCAGCGTGTCGACCGGCTCGGTGTTGCCGTGGCGCAGCTTGTCGGTCAGATCGTGATAGATCACCCGCATGCCCATGCCCTCGGCGAGGTTCGACAGCTGCGAGCCGATGTTGCCGTAGCCGACGATGCCCAGCGTCTTGCCGCGCACCTCGAACGAGCCGTTGGCCGACTTGTCCCAGCCGCCCTGATGGGCCGAGACCGACCGATCGAAGATGCGGCGCATCAGCATGACGATCTCGCCGATCACCAGCTCGGCGACCGACCGGGTGTTGGAGAACGGCGCGTTGAACACCGGAATGCCGCGATTGCGCGCCGCCGCCAGGTCGACCTGATTGGTGCCGACCGAGAAGCAGCCCACCGCCATCAGCTTGTCGGCCGCCGCGAACACCTCTTCGGTGAGCTGGGTGCGCGAGCGGATGCCGACCATGTGCACGCCCTGGATCGCCTCCTTGAGCGCGTCGCCCTCGAGCGCCTTGGTCAGGTGGGTCAGGTTGGTGTAGCCGGCCTGCTTCATCAGCTGCACGGCCGTCTGGCTGATGCCCTCGAGCAGCAGGACGGAGATGCGATCGCGGGGCATGGAGAGACGAGCGGTCATGTCAGCCTTCCGAAGGACAAGGGAGCCCGACGGTCTAGGCCGAGAGCCCGGCGCGCGCAATGCCGGAAATGCGACGAACCCGCCGCGTTTCGCCGCACGGACGGCGCGCGGACGCCGTGCCCTGGGCTCACGCGGTCTGCATCGCCAGATGATGCAGCACGATTCCGCTGGTGGTGGCGACGTTGAGACTGTCGACCCCCGCGGCCATCGGGATCGCCACGCCCCGCGTGCGCGCCAGCGTCGTCGCCGGCAGCCCCGGCCCCTCGGCGCCGAGCAGCAGCGCCGTGCGTGGCCGCCTCGCCACGTCGACGACGCGCTCGCCCGCCGACGGTGTCAGCGACAGCACCTCGAACCCGTGCGCCTCCAGGAGCCCGATCGCGTCCTCGCCGGGCGCGAGCCGCGCCTGCGGCACCGTGAGCACGTGACCGACCGAGACCCGGATCGCCTTGCGATAGAACGGATCGCAGCATTCCGCGTCGAGCAGCACCGCCGCCGCCCCGAACGCCGCCGCGTTGCGGAAGATCCCGCCGATGTTGTCGTGATTGGCGATGCCGAACGCCGCCACCACCAGCGCCCGCTCGCCGACGCCCGAAAGCAGGGTGCCCGCGTCGACCCCGCTCCCGCGCCGGGCGAGCGCGAGAATGCCGCGATGGAGCGGAAAACCGGCGACGGCATCCAGCACCGCGCGCGAGGCGAGGTGGACCGGCACGTCCTCGCCGAGCCGCTCGAGCAGGGGCACGAGCTTCTCCGCCCGCCGCGCGTCGATCAGCACCGAGATCGGCCGATGGAGCCGCGAGCCCACCAGCGCCGCCAGCACCACCTCGCCCTCGGCCACGAACAGATCGCGCCGCCCGACGAGATCGCGCTCGCGAATGTCGCGATAGTCGGCGATGCGCGGATCGTCCGGAGTGTCGACGGTGACGAAGATCGGCATGGCGGCTCCTGTCCGCTCTCCCTGCCAGCCCACGCCGCCCGAGGCAACCCCGGGGCGCGCGCCGAGGGGTGAGACGACTGTCCACAGGCGGGAGGACGGCCGGCGAGAAGTTGCCGCCCGGCACTTGCCCCTCCGCGCGAAGCACTATAAGAAGCCGCCCGTGAGCGCCCTTCGTCTATCGGTTAGGACGGCAGCCTTTCACGTTGCAAAGACGGGTTCGACTCCCGTAGGGCGCGCCACACTTCTCTGAGATCGCAACGAATTCGATCCGCCGCGACGGTCTGCGCGGATGACGGCGCGCGTCGGCGCTCGGCGCGGCCGAAGGCGTTTCGACGCCCGCGCGGACGGGTCTGGTATCTCCCCGATTGTGCTCGCCCGTGAACGTGACACAGTCTCGACGGCGCATCCGTGACGGGGAGGCGATCATGGGGACGGGAATCCGTGGCCGGGCGACGTGGTCGTGGCATCGGCTCGTGGTGTGGATCGCCCTGGTGTCGACCGTGATCGCGGCGCCGTCGCCCGGCCTCTCGCTCGACCCCCGCAAATTTCCCAGTACCGAGGCCGAGCTCGACGAATGGTTCCCACCCAAGGAGTCGGATGCCGATCCGATGTCGGCGCCCGACGCCCCGCCCGATCTCGACGTGCCCGGTAGTCCGCGCACGATGGGCGACAAGGCGAAGGACGCGCGCAGACCGCCGCCCGGCCGGGAGCCCCGTTCGATCGAAGAGCGGCTGAAGGACACCAGGACCAGATACGCCGCCGTTCTCCGCGAGGTCGAGGCGGCGTTGAAGAAGCCGGTGGAGCCGGCGTCGACCCCGCCGGACTACGAACTCGAGTGCAACGACGCCACCATCGTTCGCCTGACCACCGAGCAATTGGTGCAGGCCTACGCCAAGGTGGCGGGCGAACCGGAGATCGGGCTGTTGACGCGCCTGCTCGACGTGCGGCGGGAGCTTCAGCTCCTCGGCGTGACCACGCTCGAGACCCATCAGGCCGAACTCGCCGCTCGCCTCCTCGCCAAGACCAAGGGCCTGATCGCGACCTGGGGCCGCGACCGCAACAAGGTGTTGGCCGTCCTCGGCTTCGCCCATCGGGCCCAGCAGGTCGCCTCCCTCGTCGGCGCCGAGGTCGGCCAGTCGTTCTTCGCCGAGATCGCCGGGTGGCTGAAGGGGTTGATGCCCGAGCTCCTGAAGGATCTGCGCGCGAAACACGACTACCGGGCGGTCGGCGCGGTTCTGGCGCTGGCCCAGGCGGTCGTCCTCGCCGGCGAGGGCACGGGGATCTCCTCGGAGGAGATGATCGCCGAGATCGAGCGGGCCATGGCCTTCGATCTCTCGCTGAAGCTCTACGTGAGGACCACCGGCGCCAACGGCAACGTCGAGGAATGGTGGCTGTCGAGCGCGATGCCCCTGAAGGCGCGCCTCACCAGGGGCAAGGACGACCCGATCCCGAAGCTGCGCCTGGAGGGCGAGGGCAAGGGCCGCTACGACCGCTATCGCGAGCAGGACGGCGATCTCCGGATGACCGCGCCGGGCTTCGAGACGGTGGCCCGGGTGGTCGAGTTCGACGCCTGCGCCGGATCGGCGGTCCTGGCCTTCGACCGCTTCTTCGCCGACACCGAGACCTACCACTTCAAGTCCGGCCCGCCCGCCGACCTGCCGATGATCCAGTCGGCCTTCGTCATCTTCTACGGCGACAAGCGCAGCATGGACGGCTACGAGTTCAAGGTGCCGCTGGTCAATTCGAACCCCGAGGCGGTCGACACCGTCGTCGAGGAGACGATGGGGGTGTTCCTGCTGCGGCTGACGGTGGAACTCACGCACACGCCGAAATGAGGCGAGCGCCGCCGCGCGCTCACGCCTTTGCGCCCGCCGTCAACCTCTCCACCCGGCGTCGATGGCCGACCGCCTTTCGGGCCGCCTCGGTCTGGGTGAACATCTCGAAGTCCTCGTCCGTGCCCACGTCGATCGGCGTCAGCGAGGCGTCCTCGTAGTCGAACAGGCGCGGGTGGTTCATGATCCTGCGGCCGGCCCGCGCGAGCCGGGCGACCGCCCATCCGAACGCGACGATGCTGCGCACGAAGTCGCGGGCGTAGCGCGGATAGAACACCAGCGGGCTCTCGCGCGGCAGCCCCGGCCGACGGTCCCCCCGCCGCTTGCGCCGGAACAGACCGCCGTCGAGCGGATGCAGCCCCTCCTTCAGAACGCTGTGCGGATAGAAGGCGAGGGGGAAATAGAGCCGGTTGGGATGGATGCCGCGGCTCGCCGCCCGCCACATCACCCGCTCGCAGTGCTCCGGCGAATAGAAGCTCTCCCAGGCGAGGCGATAGGCCCGCGCCCACTCCTCGCGCGACATCAGCGGATGCGCCGTCACCGGATGGGAGAGGTCGTAGCGGTTGAGGTCGGCGTCCATGTCCACCCCGGTCGCCGCCAGCCGCTGATGATCCTGCGATCCCGGCAGCGGCGTGAGCAGGAAGAACTCCAGGATGTCGATCGCCAGCTCGCGCTTGATGATCTCGACGTCGCGCAGGATCGACGAGACCGTGTCGTGGGGAAAGCCCAGGATGTAGCCGCCGATCGTCCCCAGCCCGTTGCGCTTGCACGCCTGCAGCAGTTCGCGATAGTCGGTGATCTTGTTCTGGCGCTTGTTGGCCGACAAAAGGTTGTCGGGATTGATGTTCTCGAGCCCGATGAACACGTTGATCACGTGCGCGCGCCCGAGCTTCTCCAGGAAGCGGGGGATCTTGTGCGCCTGGGTGTCGACCTGGACGGTGTAGATGATCTCCTTGTTGCCCGGCTCACGGCGGATGGCGATCAGCCGATCGAGGATCGCCTCCCAGTCCTCGTTGCGGGCGAAGTCGTCGTCGGTGATGAAGAAGCGATCGACGCCCTCCGCCAGCCCGCGCCGCACCGCCTTTTCGACGTCGTCGGGCGTGCGCCGCCGCGACTTGCGGCCCTGAACGTTGATGATGGTGCAGAACGAGCACTGGAACGGACACCCGCGCCCGGCGTCGAAACTGCCCATCACCCCGAGCGTCGCCCGCATCTTGTCGCCCGGCAGGAACGGCACCGGCGCGCCGCCGATGTCCGGCAGTTCGGCCAGATGGTCGTAGACCGGCTCGAGCGCGCCTGTGCTCGCGTCGATCAGCACTCGATCGAGCCGCCCCTCCGCCTCGCCCGCGAACAGCGACACGCCCATGTCGAGCGCCCGTTGCAGGTCGGCCTGCATCCCCGGCAGCATCGCCATGCAGCCGGAGACGTGGAACCCGCCGATCACCACCGCCACGCCCGCCGCCCGGAACCCGCTCGCGATGTCGAGCGCGCGCGGAAACTGGTTCGACTGCACCCCGACCAGACCGACCAGTCCGCCGGCCGATGCCGAGCGGATCTTGGCGATCAGCTCGCCGGTCCGCACCCGCGTGTTGGTCTCGTCGACCGTCGTCACGCGGATCTCGACGTCCTCGCCCAGCACCCGCCGCTCGCGGCAGTCCTCCGCCAGCCCGTAGAGCGCCGCCAGCGTGTTGGACGGGATGAACGAGCGGACCCACTGGATCAGATAGCCGTCGTCGTCGTAGTGCGACGGCTTGATCAGCACGAGTTCGAACACCCGCCGCGACGACGCGGGCGCTGCGGCGGTCGATGCCGCCGATCGGGACGGTGTCGATGCGGCGTGGCTCATGCTCTGCCCACGACCCCGTCGGCTGGTCGACCCGCGAGACGATCGGTCGATCCGGACGGAGTGCCTTCCTCGCCGATCCTACGCCATTTTCCCGCTGCCGGCATCGGTCTTGATTTTCGACCAGGACACGGTCGCGCGCGTCGTCGATCGTGTCGGCCGGTGTCGTGAAGGTGATTTCGCCCGTGGCCGCGAATGCGCTAGGAAGTCGCCCCATGGCCGCCCCGTGGCCCCCCGTTCGGAGAAGCGCCCGCTCATGACGACCGACGTCACTCTCTTCGGCACGTTCGGTGCCGGACTCCTGTCCTTCGTGTCGCCCTGCGTGCTGCCGCTGGTCCCGCCCTACCTCGCCTTCATCGCCGGCGCCTCGATCGACGAGATCGCCGGATCGGGCTACGAGGCCGCCCGCCGCCGCATCTTCGCCGCCGCGCTCGCCTTCGTCGCCGGCTTCTCGACCGTGTTCGTGGCGCTGGGCGCCACCGCCTCGGTGTTCGGCAATCTGGTGCGCAGCCACCTCGACGTGCTGGCCCCCGCCGCCGGTATCGCCATCATCGTCATGGGCCTGCACTTCATCGGCGTGTTCCGCATCCCACTGCTCTATCGCGAGGCGCGGGTTCAGGTCTCGCGCCGCCCGGCCGGACCGATCGGCGCCTACTTCATCGGCCTCGCCTTCGGCTTCGGCTGGACCCCGTGCATCGGCCCGGTGCTGGCCGCCATCCTCGGCGTCGCCGCCAGCCGCGACACCGTCGGCCAGGGCGCGATGCTGCTGGCGGTCTACGCCGCCGGTCTCGGCGTGCCCTTCCTCGCCGCCGCCGCCTTCTCCCAGCCCTTCATGAAGGCGATGCAGCGCTTCCGCGCCCACATGAACGTGGTCGAGAAGGTCACCGGCGTGCTCTTGGTCCTGACCGGCATCGCCTTCCTCACCGGCGGCATCGAGCGCCTGTCGTTCTGGCTGATCGAGACCTTCCCGATCCTGTCGACGCTGGGCTGAGGCGTCGCCTCCCCCGTAGGGGACCTTTACGGAAATCGCGCATGGAAGAGGCGCTCGACCGAATTATGCGAAGGTCCCCGTAGGGCAGATCCGACGCCCCCGCTCGCTCGGGCGCGCGCCGCTCCTCCTCGAACGCCGTCGAATTCGAGAAGAGGGAGCGCCCTGTCCCCGCCGTCAGCGCAGCACGCCGAGCGGCTGGCCGGTGTAGCCGGTGACGGAGCAGTTCACCCCGAGCGCGCGCAGCCGCAGGCAGGCCTTGGCGGCGTCGCCCTGGGTCGAATAGGGCCCGGCGACCAGCCGCGCCTCCATCCCGTTCTCCGTCTCGCGCAACCGCGCCAACGGCTCGATCTTGCCACCGAACTCGGCGTAGCGATCGGCCATGTCCGCCCACGACCGCTTGAGCGAGCCGACCGTGCGATATCCGCCGAGATCGATCGCCGGAGCCGGTTCGCCCGACGGCGTCGTCGCCGGCACGACCGGCGCGGCCGCGACCTGGGCCGGAGGCGGAGCCACCGGCGCGCTCGCCTGCGGCGGCATCTCTCCGGTCGGATCGATCGCCGGGGGCGGCGGCGGGGGAGGGGGCGTCACCACCCGCGTCGCACGCT
>JBEOKB010000311.1:0-1658 GCA_040275425.1 Siculibacillus sp.
TGCGGTGGGGGTGGGCGCGCCGGTCGCGGCGGCGGCGCCGTCGCGCAGCAGGCGCAACGCCTCGTCCGGGGTCGGCAGGTCGGCGGCATAGGCCAGTCGCACCAGCAGCATCTCGGCCGCCGACAGGGGCTTGGGGGCCGACTTCACCTCTTCGTAGCCCTTGAGCAGCATCTGCCAGGCGCGCGACAGAACGCGCAGCGACAGATCCTGCGCCATGCGACCGCCGCGGCGGCGCTCCTCCTCGCTGACGGAGGCGTCGTCGGCGGCTTCCGGCACCAGCTTGAGGCGGGTGACGAAGTGGACCAGCTCGGCGAGATCGGCCACCACCACCACCGGGTCGGCGCCGACGTCGTACTGGGCGCGGATCTCTGCGAGGGCGGCGCGGGCGTCGCCCTTCATCAGGTGCTCGAACAGATCGATGACGCGGGCGCGGTCGGCGAGGCCGAGCATCTCGCGCACCTGGGTGCTCTCGATGCGGCCCTCGCCGTGGGCGATGGCCTGATCGAGCAGGGAGAGGCTGTCGCGCACCGAGCCTTCGGCGGCGCGGGCCACCAGCCGCAGCGCCTCGTCGTCGATGTCGACGTGCTCGAGATCGGCGATCTTCCTGAGATGGGCGACCAGGACCTCGGTCTCGATGCGGCGCAGGTCGAAGCGCTGGCAGCGGGAGAGGATGGTGATCGGGACCTTGCGGATCTCGGTGGTGGCGAAGATGAACTTGACGTGCTCCGGCGGCTCTTCGAGCGTCTTCAACAGGCCGTTGAAGGCCTGGTTCGAGAGCATGTGCACTTCGTCGATGATGTAGACCTTGGTGCGGGCGGAGACCGGTTTGTAGCGCACCGCCTCGATGATCTCGCGGATGTCGTTGATCGAGGTGTGGGAGGCCGCGTCCATCTCGATGACGTCGACGTGGCGGCCCTCCATGATCGCCTTGCAGTGGACGCCCAGCTCCGGCATCTCGATGGTCGGGCGGGTGACCTTGCCCGGAACCTCGTAGTTGAGGGCGCGGGCGAGGATGCGGGCGGTCGTCGTCTTGCCGACCCCGCGCACGCCGGTCAGCATGTAGCCTTGCGCGATCCGGCCGGTCTGGAAGGCGTTCGACAGGGTGCGGACCATCGGCTCCTGGCCGATCAGGTCGTCGAAACTCGCGGGGCGATATTTACGGGCGAGGACGCGGTAGGCACCGGCGGTCTGGGGCGGGGCACCGGCATCGCCCGGGAACAGACCGTCCATGAGGGAAGAGCCTCTCTCGTGTCGTCGGCGGCCCCTCGCGGTTCCGCTTCAGGAGCGCTTCTACCGCAACGCCCCGCCGCAGGCCTGGAGCCGCGCGGGGCGTGAAAAGGAGGCCGACGCGCGACCCGCGTCCGACTCGTCTGGGCTGCTTCCTTCCGGACCTGACCCGGTCGGCGAGTGACAACGTCCACCGCCGACCTCCCGAGGGGGTCATATCATGGAAGGGGAGGGGGAATGCAAGAGGGGGTGTGGACGAGGGCAGCGGGCCGGTCGACCGCGAGGGGAGCGGCGCCGCAGTGTCCCTTCTCCCCTCGTGGGAGAAGGTGGCGCGGAACGCGCCGGATGAGGGGGGCGGAACTCTCGGATCGGCACGGCCACAACATCGGATTCATGGCGGTGGACGCCCTCGTCCGCCGCCGGTCCTTTTC
>JBEOKB010000312.1:0-28180 GCA_040275425.1 Siculibacillus sp.
ATCGACGGCGCCCGCGATGTGCTCCTCTCCTTCTCCCCTCGCGGGAGAAGGTGCCCCGAAGGGGCGGATGAGGGGGCGGCCGCGAAGCGGCACCGAACAAGTGTGACGAAGACGAACGAGGACAGACCCATGCCCACCCCCGTCTATCTCGACAACAACGCCACCACGCGCTGCGACGACGAGGTCGTGCGGGCGATGCTGCCGTTCTTCACCGAGCAGTTCGGCAATCCGTCGTCGATGCACGCCTTCGGCGCGTCGGTCGGCGGGGCGGTGAAGGCGGCGCGCGCCTCGCTCCAGACGCTCCTCGGCGCGGAGTTCGATCACGAGATCGTCTTCACCTCGGGCGGCACCGAGAGCGACAATCTCGCCATTCTCTCCGCGCTCGAGGCGGCGCCGGAGCGCACCGAGATCATCACCTCGGCGGTGGAGCATCCGGCGGTGCTGGCGCTGTGCGCCCATCTCGAGAAGACGCGCGGCTACACCGTCCACGTCGTCCCGGTCGACGGGCGCGGGCTGCTCGACATCGCGGCCTACGAGGCGGCCCTGTCCGACAAGACGGCCGTCGTCTCGATCATGTGGGCCAACAACGAGACCGGCACGATCTTCCCCGTCGCCGAGCTGGCGGAACTGGCCAAGGAGGTCGGGGCGGTGTTCCACACCGACGCGGTTCAGGCGGTCGGCAAGATCCCGATCGATCTGAAGGCGACCGCGATCGACATGCTTTCGCTGTCCGGCCACAAGCTGCACGGGCCGAAGGGCATCGGCGCGCTCTACGTCAAGCGCGGCACCCGCTTCCGCTCGCTGTTCAAGGGCGGGCACCAGGAGCGCGGCCGGCGCGCGGGCACCGAGAACACACCGGGCATCGTCGGCCTGGGCAAGGCGGCGGAACTGGCGCTCCTGCACATGACCGAGGAGAACACCCGCGTTCCGGCGCTGCGCGACCGGCTGGAGAAGGGGCTCCTCCAGCGCATCCCCAACGCCTTCGTCACCGGAAATCCGGCCGAGCGGCTGCCCAACACCGCCAACATCGCGTTCGAATACGTCGAGGGCGAGGGCATCCTCCTCCTGATGAACCGCGAGGGCATCGCGGCCTCGTCGGGCTCGGCCTGCACCTCGGGGTCGCTGGAGCCGTCCCACGTGCTGCGCGCGATGAACATTCCATACACGGCGGCGCACGGGGCGATCCGCTTCTCGCTGTCGCGCGACACCACCGACGCCGACGTCGACCGCGTGCTCGAGGTGATGCCGGGCATCATCGAGAAGCTGCGCGGGATGTCGCCGTTCTGGGCGGGGGCCGACAAGGCGCCGGCGACCTTCAATCCGGTCTACGCCTGAGGAGGGCGAGGACGATGGCGCGCGTCTTCCTCAACGACACCACACTGCGCGACGGCGAACAGGCGCCGGGCGTGGCGTTCTCGGCGGCGGAGAAGCTCGAGATCGCCGAGGCGCTGGCGCGGGCCGGGGTCGGGGAGATCGAGGCGGGCACGCCGGCGATGGGGGCGGACGAGATCGCGGCGATCCGGGGGATCGTGGCGGCGCGGCTGCCGCTCAGGGTGATGGCGTGGTGCCGGGCGAGCGAGGGCGACCTCCTGGCGGCGCGGGCGGCGGGTGTCTCGACGGTCAATCTGTCGATGCCGGCGTCGGACGTGCAGCTCTCCGCCAAGCTCGGCATCGACCGGGCGACGGCGCTCGTCCGGCTCGACCGGATGGTGGCGCGGGCGCTCGACATGGGGTTCGAGGTGGCGGTCGGCTGCGAGGACGCCAGCCGCGCCGATCTCGATCATCTCCTGCGAGTGGTGGAGGCGGTGGAAGCCAGAGGGGCGTTCCGGGTGCGGCTCGCCGACACGGTCGGCGTGCTCGATCCGTTTTCGACCCACGATCTCGTCGCGCGGATCGTGGCGGCGACCGATCTGCCGATCGAGATCCACAGCCACGACGATCTCGGGCTCGCCACCGCCAATGCGCTCGCCGCGGTGCGGGCCGGGGCGCGGCACGTGTCGGTGACCGTCGGGGGCATGGGCGAGCGGGCGGGCAACGCCGCGCTCGAGGAGGTCGCGGTCGCCTGCGCGCGGCTGGGGCGGACGACCGGCATCGACGCCACCCAGTTGTGCGATCTCGCCGCCGTGGTCTCGACCGCGTCGGGGCGGGCGATCCATCCGCAGAAGGCGGTGATCGGCTCGCAGGTGTTCACCCACGAGAGCGGCATTCACGTCGCCGGGCTGATCGGCGACCGGGCCACCTATCAGGGGGTCGATCCGCGCCTGCTCGGCCGCGATCACGACTTCGCCATCGGCAAGCATTCCGGCCGCACGGCGATCGCCCATGCGTTGGCGACGCGCGGGGTCGATCTCGACGGCCGCGTCTACGATCGGCTGCTCGCGCGGGTGAAGGCCCATGCGGTGCGCCACAAGCGGTCGATGCCGATCGATCTCCTGGTCGAGATGCACGATCGGCTGGTCGACGAGGAGTGCGAACCGGGTCTGCGTCGGTTCGGCGCATGGGCATGAGCGGGTCGTCGAGCGACGAGGGGAGGGCAGAGATGAGCGACGTTCCCTTCGACGAGAGCCTGAGCGGACGGACGGTCGCCGGCGGCGCGGGGAGGGCGACGCCGTCGCTCCTCGCCTCGATCCGCGAGGACGTCGCCTGCGTCAAGGCGCGCGATCCGGCCGCGCGCTTCACGGCGGAGATCGTGCTGACCTATCCCGGCGTGCACGCGATCGTCTGGCATCGCCTCGCCCATGCGCTGTGGACGCGGGGGCGGCGCTTTCCGGCGCGGTTCGTGTCGTGGCTGGGGCGGTTTCTGACCAATGTCGACATTCATCCCGGCGCGACGATCGGGCGGCGGTTCTTCATCGACCACGGCGCGGGGGTGGTGATCGGCGAGACGGCGATCGTCGGCGACGACGTCACGCTCTATCACGGGGTGACGCTCGGCGGCGTGTCGTGGCAGCCGGGCAAGCGCCATCCGACGCTCGAGGACGGGGTGCTGGTCGGGGCCGGGGCGAAGATCCTCGGGCCGATCACGGTCGGGGCGGGGGCGCGGATCGGCGCCAACTCGGTCGTCATCGAGGACGTGCCGCCGGAGACGACGGTGGTCGGCATACCCGGCCGCATCGTCAAGGCGAGCGCCGATCGACGTCGGATCGGCGGGCGGATCGATCTCGAGCATCATCTGATGCCCGATCCGGTCGGCGACGCGATCGCCTCGCTGGTCGATCGCATCGAGTTTCTGGAACTTCGGCTGACGCGTCTGACCGGCAGGGGCGAGCCGCAGGTCGAATTCGAGGTGATGCCCGAGACGGGGCGGGGCGGCGGCGACGCCCGCGCCGGGACGGACGGCGACGCCTCGCCCGCGATTTCCTCTCCTTCAGCCCACGGGAGCCTCCCATGACCGAAGACGTCTCCTCCTGCGACATCTCCAACGCGGTGGTGGTCGAGAACATTCTCGCCCGCCTCAAGCAGTGCTCGAGCGCGGAGGACTTCTTCGCCGAGCTCAAGGTGAAGTACGACCCGAAGGTGCTCGGCCCGGCGCGGCTGCACATCCTCAAGCGGATGGGCCAGCATCTCGCCACCGAGGACTTCGAGGACATCCCCGATCGGGTGATCGCGGCGCGCTGCCGGACGTTCCTCGAGCGGGCCTACGAGGACTTCGTCACCTCCTCGCCGCTGAAGCAGCGGGTGTTCAAGGTGCTGCAGGACCACGACCCGGATCGGCCGGTGAAGCCGGGCGAGGCGTTCGTGTCGTTCGACGACATCCTGAAGCCGATCCCGGCGAAGGGGTGAGGGTCCTTGGGATCCGCAGGGTGCAAAGAGCGCAGGCGAACTGCACCATCTTCGACCCCGTTCGGCGCAGTTCGCTCGCGCTCATTGCACCCTCACTATCCCACGGCCGCCTTCGGGCGGCCGTCGTGCGTTCGAGGCCGAGGCCGGGCAATGGCGGCGGCGCTCTCGCCACGGCTGTCGGATTTGCGACAGAGCCGACGCGAATGTCGGGCGGGGGTGCGTTCCGCAGTTTCCCTTATACGGCCGAAAAGAAACGTTCGATCAGGTGGTTGGGCTGTTGGCACGGCTCCTGCTCTTGAGAGTTCGAGCGGCCGGACCACGAGCGACCGGCGACGAACCAACGAGGAGAGGCGGCATGCACATCGTCGTCTGCATCAAGCAGGTTCCGGACAGCGCCCAGATCCGCGTCCATCCCGTGACCAACACGATCATGCGGCAGGGTGTGCCGACCATCATCAACCCCTACGACCTGTTCGCGCTCGAGGCGGCGCTGCGGCTGCGCGACGAGCACGGCGGCGAGGTCACGGTGCTGACGATGGGTCCGCCGATGGCGGAGGATTCCCTGCGCAAGGCGCTGACCTTCGGCGCGGACCGCGCGGTGCTGCTGACCGACCGCTTCTTCGCCGGGTCCGACACGCTCGCCACCTCCTATGCGCTGGCGGCGGCGATCGAGAAGATCGGCGAGGTGTTCGGCAAGCCGGAGATCGTGTTCACCGGCAAGCAGACCATCGACGGCGACACCGCGCAGGTCGGCCCGGGCATCGCCAAGCGGCAGAGCCTGTTGCAGCTGACCTACGTCTCCAAGATCGCCGAGCTCGATCTCGCGGGCGGCAAGATCAAGGTCGAGCGGCGGGCCGAGGGCGGCGTGCAGGTGCTCGAGACGAAGTTGCCGGTGCTGATCACCATGCTCGAGGGCACCAACGACATGCGCCGCGGCTCGATGGCCGACGCGCTGCGCGCGGCCCGCGCCGAGATCGTCACCTGGTCGGCCAAGGACGCCGGGATCGAGGACATCCTCAAGTGCGGCCTGCGCGGCTCGCCGACGGTGGTCAAGCGCGTGTTCGCGCCGAGCCCGCGCGCGGAGAAGGCCAAGCAGATCGAAATCCAGCCGGCGGCGATCGACACCGCCGACGCGCTGCTCGAGCAGATCTTCGGCACGTTGCCGGCGCTCGAGACCGAACTCGTCGAACTTCATCAGACGCTCTGAGGGCCGGGAGGGGAACCCATGTCCAACGCACCCGCAGCACCCGCTCCCGCCGCAGGCGGCCGCGCCGGAATGAAGAAGGAACTGTCCGAGCACTTCAAGGCCTACAAGGGGGTCTGGGTGTTCGTCGAGGTCGAGCGCGGGGTGGTCCACCCGGTGTCGTTCGAGCTCCTGGGCGAGGGCCGCAAGCTCGCCGACCAACTCGGCGTCGAACTCGCCGGCGTGGTGCTCGGGCCGAAGGGCGAGGCGACCAACCACGCCATCGCCGAGAGCTTCGCCTACGGTGCCGACCTCGTCTATCTGATGGAGGACCCGCTCCTCGCCGACTATCGCAACGAGCCGTTCTCCAAGGGGCTGACCGATCTCGTCAACACCTACAAGCCGGAGATCCTGCTGCTCGGGGCGACCACGCTCGGCCGCGATCTCGCGGGCTCGGTGGCGACCACGCTGCTCACCGGCCTCACCGCCGACTGCACCGAACTGGCGGTCGACGCCGACAAGTCGCTCGCCGCGACCCGGCCGACCTTCGGTGGTTCGCTTCTGTGCACCATCTACACGCTGAACTTCCGGCCGCAGATGGCGACGATCCGGCCGCGCGTCATGTCGATGCCGGCGCGGGTCGAGAAACCGATCGGGCGGGTGGTGACCCATCCGCTCGCCATGGCGGAAGCGGACATCGTCACCAAGATCCTCGACTTCGTCGCCGACCGGCAGACCAACAAGGTCAACCTCGCCTATGCCGACATCGTCATCGCCGGCGGGCTCGGGCTCGGCGCGGTGGAGAACATGCAGCTGGTGAAGAACCTCGCCAAGGCGCTGGGGGCGGAATACGGCTGCTCGCGGCCGATCGTGCAGAAGGGCTGGATGCCGGCGGAACGCCAGATCGGCCAGACCGGCAAGACCATCCGGCCGAAGCTCTACATCGCCGCCGGCATTTCGGGTGCGATCCAGCATCGGGTCGGCGTCGAGGGCGCCGACATGATCGTCGCCATCAACACCGACAAGAACGCCCCGATCTTCGACTTCGCCCATGTCGGCGTGGTCACGGACGCGGTGCGGTTCCTGCCGGCGCTCACCGAGGCGTTCGTACGTCGCCTCAGCCCCCACAATCGCGACAAGCTCGTCGGTTGATCGACCACGACACGAGGAGACGGACCGATGATCGAAGAAAAGTTCGACGCCATCGTCGTGGGCGCGGGCATGGCCGGCAACGCGGCCGCCTATACGATGGCCTCGCGCGGGCTCAAGGTGCTGCAGCTCGAGCGCGGTGAATATCCCGGATCGAAGAACGTGCAGGGCGCGATCATGTACGCGTCGATGCTCGAGAAGATCATCCCGAACTTCCGCGAGGACGCGCCGCTGGAGCGGCACATCGTCGAGCAGCGGTTCTGGATGGTGGACGATCGCGGCCACACCGGCATGCAGTATCGATCCGACGACTTCAACGAGGACAAGCCGAACCGCTACACCATCGTGCGGGCGCAGTTCGACAAGTGGTTCTCGCGCAAGGTCCGCGAAGTGGGCGTGACGCTGTTGACCGAGACCACGGTCACCGACCTGCTGATCGATTCCACCGGCAAGTGCATCGGCGTGAAGACCGACCGCAAGGGCGGGGCGATCCAGGCCGACGTGGTGGTGCTGGCGGAGGGCGTCAACGGCCTGCTCGGCACCCGCGCCGGGCTGCGCGACGCGCCCAAGCCCGACAACGTGGCGCTGGCGGTGAAGGAGATGCACTTCCTGCCGGCCGAGACGATCGAACAGCGCTTCGGCCTCAAGGGCGACGAGGGCTGCGTCGTCGAGGCGGCGGGCACGATCACCAAGGGCATGACCGGCCTCGGCTTCCTCTACACCAACAAGGAGAGCATCTCGGTCGGCATCGGTTGTCTGATCTCCGACTTCGCCGAGACCGGCGCCAGCCCCTACACGCTGCTCGAGACCTTCAAGAACCACCCCTCGATCGCGCCGCTGCTGGCGGGGTCGGAGGTCAAGGAATACGCCGCCCACATGATCCCGGAGGGCGGATACAAGGCGATCCCGCAGCTCTACGGCGACGGCTGGGTGGTGGTCGGCGACGCGGCGCAGCTCAACAACGCCATCCATCGCGAGGGCTCCAACCTCGCCATGACCTCGGGGCGGCTGGCGGGTGAGGCGATCCATCGCCTGAAGGCGGGGCGCGACCCGATGACCAAGGAGAACCTGAAGCTCTACAAGGAACTCATGGACGAGTCCTTCGTCATGAAGGACCTGAAGAAATACAAGGACATGCCGTCGCTTCTTCACACGAACTCGGCCAACTTCTTCATGTCCTATCCCCAGCTCATCAGCCAAGCGGCGCAGAACTTCCTGCGCGTCGACGGCACGCCGAAGCTGGAGATGGAGAAGAGGACGACTCGGGCCTTCATCGAGAAGCGTTCGCGGCTCGGCATGCTCTCCGACGCGGTCAAGCTGGCGCTGGCCTGGCGCTGAGGCGGGGTTCGATGCGGGTGCGTGCGGGGTACGCGAGGCCCCCACGTTCGGCACGGAACTCGCATGGAACGAGACGATCGACCGGAAACGGTCGGGAAGACGACACTCTCCTCGGCCCGCGCGTCGGCGTGGTCCGAGACGGTCATCGGAGGACGGAACCATGACGGTCGAAATGCGCGTCGAGGACAAGCTCTATCAGAACCGCTATCTGGTCGATGCCGGGCGTCCGCACATCAAGGTCAAGCCGCACGACAAGCCGAGCGCGGCGCTCAAGTCGCTCACCACCGTGTGCCCGGCCAAGTGCTACGAGGAGAACGACAAGGGGCAGGTCGAAATCACCCCGGACGGGTGCATGGAATGCGGCACCTGCCGCGTGCTGTGCGAAGCCTCGGGCGAGATCGAATGGGACTATCCGCGCGGCGGCTACGGCGTGCTGTTCAAGTTCGGCTGAGGCGAACCCGCCTCGGTTTCGATCTCGGGGAGCTCGATCGCATTCGCGCGGTCGAGCTTCTTCGTATCCTGCGTGCAATACGCGAGCGTGACGCGGAAGGGGTGTGTTAGAAACGCGGTGCTCGGATCGGCTGCCGCGCGGGAGCATCGATTCGATCGTCCGGACCGAAAGGCGCCGCAGCCGTGACCATGTTCTTGCTGATCGTCTGGGTTCTCGCCTGGCTCGTGCCCAGGCTGCTGCCGATTCTCGGCTTCACCACGGGCTTTCTCGCCGCGCTCGACCTGCCGGGCTGGCGCAGTTGGGGCGCCCTCGCCCTCGTCGGCGTCGTGGCCGGCCTCTCCGGCTGGCTCCCGTCCTCGATCGCCGTCGGCCTCGCCGCGGGCCTCTCGGCGCGCGCGGCCACGTTGACGGCCGGGCCGGAGATCGATCCGTTCTGGCGTCGATCCGTCACCGTCTTCGTCTTTCTCGCCCCGCTCGCCATGCTGTTGATCGAGGAGGACAGAATCCTCAGGTACGTGTCGCCGAACGTCTTTCACAGATCGACGCCTCAGTGCGACGAGCCCGATTTCATCGGCCCCTGTTGGTACCGAAGGGGATTCGTGTCCTAGTCATGTAAAAATGCCGTTCGTGAATTTTTAGTAATGCGAAAAACGCATGAGTGAAGTTTCACTGTGCGACGATCCGACGGACCATCGTTTTTCTAATGAAATCAATTTGATGTCGTCTGGTGTAAGGGGAATTCCTGAGACGTTTCCCGGCTCTGCGTTCATCTTTCGTCTGATTTCGCGCCGCCCGCCCCGGAGGATAGGCATCACGGGTCGACCGAAGTTTCGGCCCCGTCGCCAGGGAGGGCGACGAGGGAGGAGACGGAACCTCGCCGGCTTCGCCGTAGACGGCGTTTCCGTTCCGTATCCCAGAAGGGCCTCCCATTCATGACCATCGTGTCTCCCATCTCGCGGGTTCTGAACCCGGATCTTCGTTCCAAGATCATGACGGCCGAACAGGCGGCGGCGCTGATCCCGTCGGGGGCGACCGTCGGCATGAGCGGCTTCACCGGGGCGGGTTATCCCAAGCTGGTGCCGCTCGAGCTCGCCAAGCGGATCGAGGCGGCGCACGGGCGCGGCGAGCCGTTCAAGGTGTCGGTGTGGACCGGTGCCTCGACCGCGCCGGAGCTCGACGGGGCGCTGGCCAAGGTCGACGGCATCGAAATGCGGCTGCCCTATCAGTCGGATCCGATCTGTCGGCGGCGCATCAACGCCGGTGAGATGGAGTACATCGACATCCATCTCTCCCACGTCGCCCAGACGGTGTGGTTCGGCTTCCTCGGCAAGCTCGACGTGGCGGTGGTCGAGGTCGCGGGCATCACCGAGGACGGACGGCTGATCCCGTCGTCGTCGATCGGCAACAACAAGACCTGGCTCGAGTGCGCCGACAGGATCATCCTCGAGGTCAATTCGTGGCAGAGCCTGGCGCTCCAGGGCATGCACGACGTCTACTACGGCACCGATCGGCCGCCGCACCGCAAGCCGATCCCGATGGTGACGGCGGCGGACCGCATCGGCGAGACCACCTTCCGCTGCGATCCGGCGAAGATCGTGGCGATCGTCGAGACCCATGCCCACGACCGCAACACCGCCTTCACGCCGCCGGACGAGAACTCCCGCAAGATCGCCCATCACATCATCGACTTCCTCGACCACGAGGTGAAGAAGGGGCGGCTGCCGGCCAGTCTTCTGCCGTTGCAGTCGGGGGTGGGCAACGTCGCCAATGCGGTGATGGCCGATCTCGAGCACGGGCACTTCGAGAACCTGACCGCCTACACCGAGGTGCTGCAGGACGGCATGCTCAATCTGATCAAGTCGGGCAAGCTGACGATGGCGTCGGCGACGGCGCTGTCGCTGTCCGATGCGGCGACGCGGGAGTTCCTCGACAACATCGACTTCTACCGCGAGCGGATCGTGCTGCGGCCGCAGGAGATCTCCAATCATCCGGAGGTGATCCGGCGGCTCGGCATCATCGCCATGAACGGGATGATCGAGGCGGACATCTACGGCAACGTCAATTCGACGCACATCATGGGCACGTCGATCATGAACGGCATCGGCGGATCGGGCGACTTCGCGCGCAATGCCTACATTTCGTTCTTCATGACGCCGTCGGTGGCCAAGGGCGGGGCGATCTCGTGCATCGTGCCGATGGTCTCCCACGTCGATCACACCGAGCACGACGTGCAGGTGATCGTCACCGAACAGGGGCTCGCCGATCTGCGCGGCCTCTCGCCGAAGGCACGGGCGCGACTGGTGATCGACAATTGCGCGCACCCGACCTTCCGTCCGGCGCTCGACGAATATCTCGACCGGGCGATGCACTATTCGGCCGGGCGGCACACGCCGCACATCCTCGACGAGGCCTTCACCTTCCTGCCCAACTGGCTGGCGGCGAAGAACGCGCGCGAGGCGTGGCGGGAGGAGAGCCTGGTGCAGGCCGACGCCTGGGGGTGAGGCGCCCGCGCGCCCGCGTTTACCAGGAGGTATCGGAATTGCATTAGACGTCCGATCCATGCATCGATGCCGTGGGGCGATGCCGAGGAGTCGAGGGGGGTGAGACCTTCCTCCCTCGGTCGCTCCCGGGAATTTCTGGAGGATCGGACGCGATGGTCGAATCGGCAGCAACGAAGACGGAAGCCGCGAACGCCGCACCGCCCACGGTCGAGCGGATGCGCGAGAAGATCCTCGAGAAGCTCAAGAACGCGGTCGGCAAGAACGCGATCGCCGCCTCGACCCACGACTGGTTCGTGGCGACGGCGCTGGCGGTGCGCGACCAGATCGTCGAGCGCTGGATGTCCTCGACCACCCAGACCTACGATCGCGACGAGAAGCGGGTCTACTACCTCAGCCTCGAGTTCCTGATCGGACGCCTGCTGTTCGACGCCATGGGCAATCTCGAGCTGACGGCCACGGTGCGCGAAGCGCTCGGCGGCGTCGGTGTCGATCTCGATCTCCTCAAAGAGGTCGAGCCGGACGCGGCGCTGGGCAACGGCGGCCTCGGGCGGCTCGCCGCCTGTTTCATGGAGTCGATGGCGACGCTGTCGATCGCGGCCTACGGCTACGGCATCCGCTACGACCACGGCCTGTTCCGTCAGCGCATCAAGGACGGCTGGCAGCTCGAATATCCCGAAGACTGGCTGGCGTGGGGCAATCCGTGGGAGTTCCCGCGGGCGGAAGTGGCCTATCCGATCGGCTTCGGCGGTCGGGTCGAGGCGATGACCGATCGCGACGGCACGGTGCGCTACGAGTGGCGTCCGGCCGAGACGGTGCTCGCGGTCGCCTACGACACGCCGATCGTCGGCTGGCGCGGCCAACACGTCAACACGCTGCGTCTGTGGTCGGCGAAGGCGTCCGATCCGCTGCGGCTCGACGCCTTCAATCGCGGCGACTACGTCGGCGCGGCGGCGGCGCGCGTCAAGGCGGAGGCGATCTCCAAGGTGCTCTATCCGTCCGACGCCACTCCGGCGGGACAGGAGCTGCGCCTGCGCCAGGAGTTCTTCTTCGCCTCGGCCTCGCTGCAGGATCTGATGCGGCGGCATCTCAACCAGCACGCCGACATCACCACGCTGCCGGACAAGGTGGCGATCCAGCTCAACGACACCCATCCGGCGATCGCCGTCGCCGAGATGATGCGCATCCTCGTGGACATCCACGACGTGCCCTGGGAGAAGGCGTGGGATCTGACCCGCGCGACCTTCTCCTACACCAACCACACTCTGCTGCCCGAGGCGCTGGAGACGTGGCCGGTGCCGCTGATGGAGCGGCTGCTGCCGCGCCACATGCAGATCATCTATCTGATCAACGCGCTGCATCTCGACGCGCTGAAGAAGAAGGGCGAGATCGACGGCGGTCTCCTCTCGGCGCTGTCGATCATCGACGAGCACGGCGGGCGGCGCGTGCGCATGGGTCATCTCGCCTACATCGGCTCCCACAAGATCAACGGCGTGTCGGCGCTGCACTCCGACCTGATGAAGGTCACGGTGTTCCGCGACCTCAACACCGCCTATCCCAACCGCATCGTCAACAAGACCAACGGCATCACCTTCCGCCGCTGGTTCCATCAGTCCAATCCGGGGCTGACCCGGCTGGTGGTCGACGCGATCGGGCCGAAGGTGCTCGACGACGCGGGCGAGCTGACCAGGCTCGCGCCGTTCGCCGCCGATCCGGCGTTCCAGGATCGATTCCGCACGGTGAAGCTCGCCAACAAGGAGCGGCTGGCGCGGGTGATCCTCGATCGGCTCGAGGTGAAGGTCGATCCGCACGCGCTGTTCGACGTGCAGATCAAGCGCATCCACGAGTACAAGCGCCAGCTGCTCAACATCCTCGAGACCATCGCGGTCTACGACGCGATGCGCTCGCAGCCGACGCGCGACTGGATCCCGCGGGTGAAGATCTTCGCCGGCAAGGCGGCGGCGTCCTACGCCCAGGCCAAGCTGATCATCAAGCTCGCCAACGACGTCGCCAAGGTGGTCAACACCGATCCGACGCTGCGCGGCCTGCTCAAGGTGGTGTTCCTGCCGAACTACAACGTGTCGCTCGCCGAGCAGATCATCCCGGCCGCCGATCTGTCCGAACAGATCTCGACGGCGGGCATGGAGGCTTCCGGCACCGGCAACATGAAGTTCGGCCTCAACGGCGCGCTGACGATCGGAACGCTCGACGGCGCCAACGTCGAGATGAAGGAACACGTCGGCGACGACAACATCTTCATCTTCGGCCTGACGGCGGAAGAAGTGGAGGCTCGCCGCTCGCAGGGGATCGACAGCCGCGAAACACTCTCCAAGTCTCCGATCCTGGCCGAGGTTCTGGAGTCGATCGGTTCGGGTGTGTTCTCTCCGGGTGAACCCGATCGGTACAAGCCCCTGGTCGACGCCCTGACGTATCACGACTATTTCATGGTGACGGCCGACTTCGAGAGCTACTACGCGACCCAGCGCGCGGTGTTCCGGAAGTGGCGCGACAAGGCCGGCTGGGCCAAGTCGGCGGCGCTCAACACCGCCAACATGGGCTGGTTCTCCTCGGATCGGACGATCTCCGAATATGCCGAGGACATCTGGAACGTCGGCGTTCGTCCGCCGCACGGCTGAGACGGGGCGGACGGCACGAATCGAGGCGGGGGTGCATTCGGCGTCCTCGGCCCTTGGAATACGCGAGCGGCGGGTCCGGTCCGAACCATCGGGGCGGGCTCCGCCCCGAGGGGAATGCGATGAGCGACCAGGGCTGGAAGGCGCGAAACGGCGACGTCGAGGCGATCGTCGGCGGGCGGCACGGGGATCCCTTCGCGGTGCTGGGGCCGCACGTGACGGCGGAAGGGGCGGTCATCCGCGCCTTCGTGCCGCACGCGGAGTTCCTCGACGTACTGGATCGGTCGGGCAAGGCGGTGGCGCGGCTGACGCGGCGCGACGATGCCGGATTCTTCGAGGGTCTGCTCGACGAGGAGGCGGCCGGGCTCGGTCGGCGCTACACGCTCAGGGCGTCGAACCGCACGGCGTCGTGGGACTTCGTCGACCCCTATTCGTTCGGGCCGGTGCTGGGGCCGATGGACGATCATCTGCTCCTCGAGGGCACGCATCAGCGCCTCTACGAGCGGCTGGGCGCGCAACTGCTCGAGCACGACGGGGTCGTGGGCGTCAATTTCGCGGTGTGGGCCCCCAACGCGGCGCGGGTGTCGGTGGTCGGCGACTTCAACGCCTGGGACGGGCGGCGCCATCAGATGCGCAAGCGCGTCGACAGCGGCATCTGGGAGATCTTCGCGCCGGGTATCGGCGCGGGCGCGGTCTACAAGTACGAGATCGTCGCGGCGGACGGGCGTCTCCTGCCGCTGAAGGCCGATCCGTTCGGCTTCGCCGGCGAGATGCGCCCCTCGACCGCGTCGGTGGTGGCGCGGATCGACGACTTCGCGTGGAGCGACGAGGCGTGGATGACCGCGCGGCCGGGCGACGATCGTCGGCGACCGATGTCGGTCTACGAGGTGCACCTCGGCTCGTGGATGCGCGAGGAGTGGGGGCGGTTCCTGACCTGGGACGAGCTGGCCGACCGGCTGATCCCCTATGCGACCGATCTCGGCTTCACCCATCTCGAGCTGCTGCCGATCTCGGAACATCCGCTCGACGCGTCGTGGGGCTATCAGCCGATCGGGCTGTTCGCGCCGACGCGACGGTTCGGCGAGCCGGCCGGGTTCGCGCGTTTCGTCGATCGGGCGCACGGGGCCGGGCTCGGCATCATCCTCGACTGGGTGCCCGCGCATTTCCCGACCGACGAGCACGGACTACGCGAATTCGACGGCGGGCCGCTCTACGAGCACGCCGATCCGCGCCGGGGTTTCCATCCCGACTGGAACACGGCGATCTACGACTTCGGCCGGGCCGAAGTGGTGTCGATGCTGGCGGCGAACGCGCTGTTCTGGCTCGATCGCTATCACGTCGACGGCCTGCGCGTGGATGCGGTCGCTTCGATGCTCTACCTCGACTACTCGCGCAAAGAGGGCGAGTGGCTGCCCAACGAGGACGGGGGACGCGACAACCGCGAGGCGGTCGCCTTCCTGCGTCGGGTCAACGAGCTGGTCTACGGGCGCGGCGACGGGGCGATCACCATCGCCGAGGAGTCGACCGCGTGGCCGGGCGTCTCGGCGCCGGTGTTCGCGGGGGGGCTCGGGTTCGGGTTCAAGTGGAACATGGGGTGGATGCACGACACGCTCGACTTCATGCAGCGTGAGAGCATCCATCGGCGCTGGCACCACGACCAGATCACCTTCGGGCTGCTCTACGCCTTCGCCGAGAACTTCGTGCTGCCGCTCAGCCACGACGAGGTGGTGCACGGCAAGGGCTCGCTGATCGGCAAGATGAGCGGCGACCACTGGCAGAAGTTCGCGACGCTGAGGGCCTACTACGGCCTGATGTGGGGGCATCCCGGCAAGAAGCTCCTGTTCATGGGCCAGGAATTCGCCCAGTGGGCGGAGTGGAACCACGACAAGGGCCTCGACTGGCACCTGACCGACTTCCCCGAGCACAGGGGGATGCAGAACCTGATCCGCGATCTCAACGCCGCCTATCGCGACGCGCCGGCGCTGCATGCGCGCGACTGCGAGCAGGAGGGGTTCCGTTGGATCGTGGTGGAGGACCGCGATCAGTCGGTCTACGCCTTCGCCCGCTACGGCGAATGGGGCGATCCGCCGGTGGTGGTGGTATCGAACTTCACGCCGATGCCGCGCGATCCCTATCGCATCGGCTTCCCCTGCGCGGGGCGCTGGCGCGAGATCGTCAACACAAACGCGGCCTGCTACGGCGGGTCCAACCTCGGCAACGGCGGCGAGATCGTCGCCCACGACGGCGAGAGCCACGGGCTGCCCGCGCATGCCGACATTCTGGTGCCGCCGCTCGCGACGGTGTTCTTCGAATACGCGGGCGACTGAGAGCGCCCGCGACGACCCGGTCCACGGGAGGACGGAACCATGACCACGTTGCCGACCACGGCGATCAAGCAGCACCAACTCGGCGGGGCACCGCTGTCGCGTCACGCCATGGCCTACGTGCTGGCGGGCGGGCGCGGCTCGCGACTGATGGAACTGACCGATCGGCGCGCCAAGCCCGCCGTCTATTTCGGCGGCAAGTCGCGCATCATCGACTTCGCCCTGTCGAACGCGCTGAACTCCGGCATCCGCCGCTTCGGCGTGGCGACTCAGTACAAGGCGCATTCGCTGATCCGCCATCTGCAGCGCGGCTGGAACTTCCTCAGGCCGGAGCGCAACGAGAGCTTCGACATTCTGCCGGCGTCGCAGCGCGTGTCGGAAGAGGCGTGGTACGCCGGGACCGCCGACGCGGTCTATCAGAACCTCGACATCATCCGGGACTACGAGCCCAAGTACATGATCATCCTGGCGGGTGATCACATCTACAAGATGGACTACGAGAAGATGCTGCAGCAGCACGTCGAGCAGGGCGCCGACGTGACGATCGGCTGTCTCGAGGTGAGCCGCGAGGAGGCCAAGGGCTTCGGCGTGATGCACGTCGACGAGACCGATCGCATCATCTCCTTCGTCGAGAAGCCGAAGGACCCGCCGCCGATGCCGGACAAGCCGGACCGGTGCCTGGCGTCGATGGGCATCTACGTGTTCGAGGCGGCGTTCCTGTGGGACCAGCTGGAGCGCGACGCGGCCGATCCGCATTCCAGCCGCGACTTCGGCAAGGACATCATCCCCTACATCGTCAAGCACGGTAAGGCGGTGGCCCACCACTTCTCGAAGTCGTGCGTGAAGTCGCGTCAGGAGGCGGAGCCCTATTGGCGCGACGTCGGGACGGTCGACGCCTATTGGGAGGCCAACATCGACCTCACCGACGTGGTGCCGGAGCTCGACCTCTACGACAGCGAGTGGCCGATCTGGACCTACGGCGAGATCACCCCGCCGGCGAAGTTCGTGCACGACATCGAGGGACGGCGCGGCTCGGCGGTGTCGTCGCTGGTGTCGGGCGGGTGCATCGTGTCGGGCGCGTTCCTGAAGCGCTCGCTCTTGTTCACCGGCGTGCGGGTCAACTCGTTCTCGGCGGTGGAGAACACGATCATCCTGCCGCATTCGACGGTGGGGCGCGGGTGTCGGCTGCACAACGTGGTGGTCGACGCGCGCACCCACGTGCCCGACGGGCTGGTGGTGGGCGAGGACCCGGAGCTCGACGCGGTGCGGTTCCGCCGCTCGGACAAGGGGATCTGCCTGATCACCCAGCCGATGCTCGATCTGTTGGCGAAGTGACGACGCGACGAAGGGGGGAGCCGACATGGCGGGAACCAGGGTTCTCTCGGTCGTCTCGGAGATCTATCCGCTGATCAAGACCGGTGGCCTCGCCGACGTGGCGGGGGCGCTGCCGGGAGCGCTGGCGCGCGAAGGCGTGGAGATGCGCACGCTGGTGCCCGGCTATCCGGCGGTGACGGCGGCGCTGGAGCCGGGAGCGGAGGTGGTGTTCCGCCTCAAGGACCTGTTCGGCGGCAAGGCGACGGTGATCGCCGGGCGGGCGAAGGGGCTCGACCTGTTCGTCCTCGACGCACCGCATCTCTACGACCGGCCGGGCAATCCCTATCACGACGCCGAGGGCGTCGACTGGCCGGACAATCCGTTCCGCTTCGCCGGGCTGGCGCGGGTGGCGGCGGAGATCGGGTTCGGGGCGGTCAAGGGCTTCGTGCCCGACGTCGTCCATACCCACGACTGGCAGACCGGGCTGACCGCGGCCTATCTCGACTACGACGGGCGGCGGCGGCCGGGGACGGTGGCGACCGTCCACAACCTCGCCTTCCAGGGGCAGTATCCCAAGGATCTTCTGGCCGAGCTGCGGCTGCCGCCGCACGCCTGGGGGGTCGACGGGGTCGAGTACTACGACACGATCGGCTTCCTCAAGGCGTCGCTCAGGATGTCCGACCGGGTCACCACCGTGTCGCCGACCTATGCGGCGGAGATCCGCACCACCGAGGGCGGCATGGGCCTCTCCGGCCTGCTCTCGGGACGGACGGGCGTGGTCTCGGGCATTCTCAACGGCATCGACACCGAGGTGTGGAACCCGGCGAGCGATCCGCTGATCGCGGCGCACTACGACGCCGGGTCGCCGTCGTCGCGCAAGCCCAACAAGTCGGCGCTGCAGCGGCGGTTCGGCCTGAAGGTCGATCGCCGGGCGATGGTGTTCGGCGTGGTGAGCCGGCTGTCGTGGCAGAAGGGCCTCGACATGGTGCTGGCGGGGATCGAGTCGATCCTCGGCGTGGGCGGGCAGCTGGCGCTGCTCGGCTCGGGCGACAAGGATCTGGTCGAGGGCTTCCGCCATGCGGCGGCCGCCCATCCCGGCCGGGTCGGAGTGGTGATCGGCTACGACGAGAGCCTCGCCCATCTGATTCAGGCGGGGTCGGACGCGCTGCTGGTGCCGTCGCGGTTCGAGCCGTGCGGGCTCACCCAACTGTGCGCGCTGCGCTACGGGGCGATTCCGATCGTCACGCGGGTCGGCGGGCTCGCCGACACGATCATCGACGCCAACGACATGGCGCTCGACGCGGGCGCCGGCACGGGCGTGATGTTCACGCCGCCGCAGGTGGAGATGTATCGGGCGGCGATCCAGCGCGCGGCCGATCTCTTCGCCGATCAGGGCGTCTGGCGGCGGCTGATGAAGAATGCGATGAAGACCGACGTGTCGTGGGGACGATCGGCGGCGCGCTATGCTCGGCTCTACCGCGATCTGGTGAGCGAGCGCGGGGGCTGAACCGCCGACGGCGGAGGCCGCGCGGGTCCGTCCGCGAGGGGTGCGGGCGGGACTGCGGCGCGAGGGGGACGTGGACGGCATGATCGACGGCGCAATCGGGCGCGGCTCGCCGGAGCCGCTCGGTGTCCGGCACGACGGCGACGGGATCGACGTCGCGGTGGTGTCGGCGCACGCCACGGCGGTCGACTTCTGCGTGTTCGACGCGGAGGACCGCGAGGTGGCGCGGGTGCGTCTGCCGGGGCGGACCGGCGACGTGTTCCACGGGCGCATCGAGGGGGTGGCGGTCGGCACGCGCTACGGGCTGCGCGTCGACGGGCCGTGGGCGCCCGAACGCGGCCATCGCTTCAACCCGGCCAAGCTGGTGATCGACCCGCACGCGAGCGCGTTCGATCGACCGTTCAAGCTCCATCCGACCCAGTTCGACGCGCGGGCGCGCGGGGAGGGCGCCGATGCGATCGACAGCGCCGCCTTCGTGCCCAAGGCGATCGTCCAGGCGGACGCCGCGCCGACGCCGGTGACGCGGCCGCGGGTGGCGCCGGTCGAGCGGGTGATCTACGAGGCGCACGTGCGCGGGCTGACCCGGCTTCACCCCGACGTGCCGGAGGCGGTGCGCGGCACCTTCGCCGGGCTCGGGGCGCCGGCGACGATCGCGCATCTGAAGCGGCTCGGCATCACCGTGCTCGAGGTCATGCCGATCTGGGCGGGGATCGACGAGCGCCATCTCGGCCCGCTCGGGCTGACCAACTACTGGAACTACAATCCGATCGCGCCGATGGCGGTGTGTCCGCGGTTGGCGCCGGGGGGCTGGCCCGAGGTGCGGGCGGCGGTCGACGCGCTGCACGCGGCGGGTATCCAGGTCATCCTCGACGTGGTGCTCAACCACACCGGCGAGAGCGACCACCTCGGGCCGACGATCGCCTGGCGTGGGCTCGACAACGCGCTCTACTACCGCCTGCGCGAGGACGATCCGAGCCGCTACGTCGACGATGCGGGGTGCGGCAACGTACCGGCGCTCGATCGGCAGCCGGTGCTGCGGCTGGCGCTCGACGCGCTGCGCCACGCGGCGACGGTCGGCGGGTTCGACGGATTCCGCTACGACCTCGCCACGACGACGGCGCGGCGATCGGACGGATTCGACCCGGCGTCGCCGTTCCTGACGGCGGTGCAGCAGGACCCGATCCTGCGCGATCTCGTCCATGTCGCCGAGCCGTGGGACATCGGGCCGGGCGGCTATCGGCTCGGCGCGTTTCCGGCCGGGTGGGGCGAGTGGAACGACCGCTGGCGCGACACGATGCGGCGGTTCTGGCGCGGCGAGACCGGGCTCGTCGGCGACGTCGCCACGCGCTTCGCCGGGTCGTCGGACGTGTTCTGGTCGCGGCGGCGGCCGGCGTCGGATTCGGTCAACTACGTCACGGCCCACGACGGCTTCACGCTGGCCGATCTCGTCTCGCATTCGCGCAAGCACAATCGCGCCAACGGCGAGAACGATCGCGACGGGTCGGACGCCAACCATTCCTGGAACCACGGGATCGAGGGGGAGAGCGACGATCCGGGCGTGAAGACGGCGCGGGCGCGCGACGTCCGCGCCCTGCTCGCCACCCTGCTCACCTCGCGCGGCACGCCGATGCTGTCGATGGGCGACGAACTCGGCCGCACCCAACACGGCAACAACAACGCCTATGCCCAGGACAACGAGATCTCGTGGGTCGACTGGGCGCGGGCGGACGAGGGGCTGATCGACTTCACCCGGCGGCTGATCGAGCTGCGCCGCGCCCATCCCGCCCTCAACGACGACCGGCCGCCGACCGGCACGCCGATCGACGACAGCGGCATCGTCGACGTCGCCTGGACGACGCTCGACGGACATCCCTTCACCGCCGGTCACTGGCACGATCCGGAGAACTTCCGGCTGGTGGCGGTGTTCGCGGCGCGGGGCGCGAACGGGACGATCGACCGGGTCGCGGTGGTGATGTCGGTCGATCCGCATCCGGCGGTGATGGTGCCGCCGCCGGCGCGGCCGGGCATGGGCTGGCGTCTGGCGCTCGACAGCGCCCATCCCGATCGGCCGGTGGAGTGGGGCCGCAAGTTCGCGGTCGACGGACGCTCGATCACGGTGGTGGTCGAGGAGCCGATCGGCGACGAGGGTCGGGCGCGTCCGACCGATTCCGCGACGCTCGATCGGTTGGCGCGGGCGGCGGGCATTTCGCCCGACTGGTGGGATCTCTCGGGGGCCTGCACCAGGGTCGGCGACGACACCAAGCGGGCGATCCTGGCGTCGATGGGGCTTCCCGCCGACACGCTCGGCGAGGCGCGCGACGGGCTGGAGCGGCTGATCGACGAGACCTCGCGGCGGGCGCTGCCGCGCTCGCACACGATCTTCCTCGGCGACGCGCCGGAACTGCCGATCGCAGGGGCGGCGGCGCAGGGCGGTCGCTCGCTCGCGCTGACCATCGAGGTCGAGGGTGGAGCGCCGCGCCGGGTGGTGGTGCAACCGGGCGAGGGGCGGCTGGAACAGGTGACGACGGCGGACGGGCGGGTGGTGGCACGCCGGTTCGTGCGGCTGCCGGATCTGCCGATCGGGCGGCACGTGGTGGTGCTCGACGGCGGCGAGATCTCGACGCGACTGACGGTGGCGCCGCGCGCCTGCCATCTGCCGGCGCGGCTGATCGAGGGTGGGCGGGTGTTCGGCATCGCCTCGCATCTCTACACGCTCAGGCGGCCGGGCGATCAGGGCGTCGGCGACTTCACCGCGCTCGCCGATCTCGCTCGGGCCTCGGCGGAGGCGGGGGCGGCAACGGTCGGCATCAACCCGATCCACGCGCTCTTCCCCGGCGATCGCGATCGGGCGAGCCCCTATTCGCCGTCGGACCGGCGCTTCCTCGATCCGATCTACATCGACGTCGATCGGCTGCCACGGCCGCTCGCGGCAGGGTTCGGGCCGGAGGCGCCGCGCTCGGCGCTGGAGTTCTCGCGGCTGACGGCGGGGTCGCACATCGACTGGACCGGGGTGTGGCGGGCCAAGGAGGGGCTGCTGCGCGGCGCGTTCTCGGCCTTCACCGCGCTCGAGGCGACCCATGCCGACGATCCACTCGTCGCCGACTACCGCACCTTCGTGGCGGCGGGGGGCGAGGGGTTGGCGCGCTTCGCCACCTTCGAGGCGATCGCGGCGGTCACGGGCACGACGACGGCGTCGGGCTTCCCGGCCGAACTCGCCCGTCACGACGGGTGGGGCGTCGCCGACTTCGCCGCGCGCCACGGGCGGGTGGTGAAGTGGTCGATGTTCCTGCAGTGGCTGGCGGCGCGGCAGTTCGCCGACGCGGCGCGGGTGGCGCGCGAGGCCGGACTCGGGCTCGGCTTCTATCGCGATCTCGCCGTCGGCTGCGCGCCGGACGGGGCGGAGGCCTGGGGCGCGGGAGCGCGGTTGATGCGCGGGGTCTCGGTCGGCGCGCCGCCCGATCCGTTCGCGCCCGACGGTCAGGTGTGGTCGCTGCCGCCGCCCAACCCGGTGGAGAGCGCGCGCAGCGGGCACGCGGCCTTCGCCGAGCTGGTCAGGGCCAACATGGCGCACGCGGGGGTGCTGCGCATCGACCACGTGCTCGGGCTGCGGCGGCTGTTCGTGGTGCCGGACGGCATGACGGGCGGGGAGGGCGCCTATGTCGATCAGCCGTTCGAGGACCTGATCGGTCAGCTCACGCTCGAGAGCGCGCGGGCGGCCTGCATGGTGGTGGGCGAGGATCTCGGCACGGTGCCGTGGGGCTTCCGCGAGCGGATGGCCGAGGCGCGGGTGCTGTCGTATCAGGTGGTGTGGTTCGAGCGCGAGGGGCGGGGCTTCCGGTCGCCGCAGCACTATCCCCCGCTCGGCACCGCCGTGGTGGCGACCCACGATCTGCCGACGCTGGCAGGCTGGTGGAGCGCGACCGACATCGACGACGACGTGGCGCTGGGGCGGATCGCGGCCGCCGACGAGGGGCGCGCGCGCGCCGATCGGGCGGAAGAGAAGCGGATCATGGTCGATACGCTGATCGGCGCCGGGCTGCTGCCGCCGTTCTCCGGCGAGGTGCCGCTCGAGGGCGCGTTGACGCCGGAGATCGCCGGGGCGATCCATGCCTTCGCCTCGCGCGGCAAGTCGATGCTGACCTTCGTGCAGGTCGACGATCTCTCGGGCGAGACCGAGCGGCTCAACCTGCCCGGCACCGACCGCGAGCGGCCGAACTGGCGGCGGCGGCTGTCGGCCACGGTCGCGGGCCTGTTCCGCGGACCGCTCGCGGAGGCGATCCTGGCCGGGGTCGCGGATCGGCGCGGCGACGACGCGCAAGGGTAGGGCAGGACGCCCGCCGTTTCTCCACGCTCGCCCTGAGTTCGGGCAGACGGACGACGGCGAGGCGCGCGACAATGGCGGCGTGTCGACGGCTCGCGGAGGAGTGCGATCATGGTGACGACGGGATCATCGAAGGCCCGTGTGGCGGCGGGGCTGGTCGCCGCCCTGTTGAGCGCGGTGTTCGTCGCCGCTCCGGCGCGGGCGCAGTCGAACGCGGTGACGGTGTTCGCCGCCGCCTCGCTCAAGACGGCGCTCGACGAGGTCGACGCGGCCTGGATCGCCAAGAGCGGGACGCCGGTCGCGGCCTCCTATGCCTCGTCGTCGGCTCTCGCCAAGCAGATCGAGCAGGGGGCGCCGGCCGACGTGTTCGTCTCGGCCGACATTCCGTGGATGGACTTCCTCGCCGCCAAGGGGCTGATCCGCGCCGAGAGCCGGGTCGATCTCCTCGGCAACGCGCTGGTGCTGATCGCGCCGCAGGGCGGGAGCGAGGCGATCACCATCGCGCCGGGCTTCGCGCTCGCGGCGGCGGTCGGCGACGGCCGGCTGGTCACGGGCGATCCGGCCTCGGTGCCGGTCGGCAAATACGCCAAGGCGGCGCTCGAGAAGCTCGGGGTGTGGGCCGAGGTCGCACCGAAGATCGCGGGCGCGGAGAACGTGCGGGCGGCGCTGGCGCTGGTGGCGCGCGGCGAGGCGCGGTGGGGCATCGTCTATGCCACCGACGCGGCGTCGGAGCCCAAGGTGCGGGTGGTGGCGACCTTCCCGGCCGACAGCCATCCGCCCATCGTCTATCCGGCGGCGTTGACCAAGGAGGGCACTCATCCGCAGGCGGGCGCCTATCTCGACTTCCTCAAAGGCGAAGAGGCTGCCAAGATCTTCGCGCGCGCCGGGTTCGTGGCGCGGGTGAAGTGAGGAGCGGGGACCCTTGTTCACGGGCGAGGAATGGACGGCGATCGGGCTGTCGCTCAAGGTCGGCACGATCGCCACGGTGGCCTCGCTGCCGGTCGCCATCGCCGTCGCCTGGGTGCTGGCGCGCGGGCGCTTTCCGGGCAAGGCGCTGCTCGACGGGGTCGTCCATCTGCCGCTGGTGCTGCCACCGGTGGTGACGGGCTACGTGCTGCTGCTGTCGTTCGGACGGCGCGCGCCGATCGGGGCGTTTCTGGCCGAGCACTTCGGGCTCGTCTTCTCGTTCCGCTGGACCGGCGCGGCGCTGGCGGCGGCGGTGATGGGCTTTCCCCTGATGGTGCGGGCGATCCGGCTGTCGTTCGAGGCGATCGACGAGCGGGTCGAGCAGGCGGCGGCGAGCCTCGGCGCGGCGCCCTTCTGGGTGTTCGTGACGGTGACGCTGCCGTTGTCGCTCGAGGGGATCGCGGCGGGGGCGGTGCTGGCCTTCGCCAAGGCGCTGGGCGAATTCGGCGCGACCATCACCTTCGTCTCGAACATTCCCGGCCAGACCCAGACCATCCCGGCGGCGATCTACACCTACACCCAGACGCCCGGCGGTGATCTCGGGGCGCTGAAGCTCAGCCTCGTGGCGGCGGCGATCGCGCTCGGGGCGCTGGTGGTGTCGGAGCTGATGGTGCGGCGGGCCAAGCGCGGGAGGAGCCGGCCATGATCGAGGTCTCGGTCGCGCTCGCGCGCGACGACTTCTCGCTCGACGTCGCCTTCACCGGCGCCTCCGGCGTGACGGCGCTGTTCGGGCCGTCGGGCTGCGGCAAGACCACGGTGATCCGGCTGGTGTCGGGGATCGAGCGGCCCGATCGGGGCCGGATCGTGCTCGACGGGCGGGTGCTGACCGACACGGCGAGGGGCGTGCGGGTGGCGCCGCATCGCCGGCGCATCGGCCTCGTGTTCCAGGACGCGCAGCTGTTCCCGCACCTGTCGGTGGCGGCCAATCTCGCCTACGGACGGTTCTTCACGCCGGTCGATCGACGCCGGGTCGAGCGCGACGCCGTGATCGAGGTGCTGGGCATCGCCCGGCTGATGGATCGGCGCCCGGCGACGCTGTCGGGCGGCGAGAAACAGCGGGTGGCGATCGGTCGGGCGCTGCTGACCTCGCCCGATCTCCTCCTGATGGACGAGCCGCTCGCCGCGCTCGACGACGAGCGCAAGCTGGAGATCCTGCCGTTCGTCGAGCGGCTGCGCGACGAGTTCGCCATACCGATCCTCTACGTCTCCCATGCGGTCGAGGAGGTGACGCGGCTGGCGTCCACCGTCGTGCGGATGGATCGCGGGCGGGTCGCGGCGATCGGCTCGCCGGGCGAGGTGCTGGCGCCGACCGGGTTGGTCGGCGGGCACCGGTTCGAGGCGGTGTCGGTGTTGAACGGGCGGGTGGAGAGCGTCGATCCGGCCTATGCGGTCTCGACCATCGTCCATCCGGCCGGGCGACTAGTGCTGCCGAGCGTGTTGCCGCGCATCGGCGGGGCGGTGCGGGTGACGGTGCGGGCGACCGACGTGACGCTGGCGCGCGGGCGGGCCGACGGCACCAGCGTGCGCACCGCGCTCGAGGGGCGGATCGCGCGGATCATCACCGACGCCGGGCCGTTCGCGCTGATCGAGCTCGATCTCGCCGGTGGCGAGAAGCTGCACGCCTACGTGACGCGGCTCGGCTTCGACGCGCTCGGGCTGGGGCAGGGCGATGCCGTCACCGCGCTCGTCAAGGCGGTGGCCATCGACGAGCGCGGGTTGGCGGTGTCGTGAGCGCTCAGCCGCGCGCGGCCTCGACCGAGGTCGGGCGACGGCCGCCGAGCAGGCGGATCAGCGCCAGCGCCTCGGGCGGCGGCGACTTCTCCAGGCGCCGGTACTCGCGCCCGTCGTCGGTGCGCCACATCAGGCCGCCGTCGACCAGTTCCCGCCGAAGGAGGGCGTGATCGGCGAACAGATGTTCGTCGGTGAGACGGCGGTTGACCTCGCGCTCGTGCATCACGGCGCGCGCGGGCAGGCGCGACCACATCACCCACAAGCAGTCGGGGCGGTGGCTCGCCTTGCCCGGCCAGCGGATCAGCCGACCCTCGGCATCGAAATACCGAGCGATGCGGGCGAGGCGGATCGTGTCGATCGGCGGAACCGGCGCGGCCGGGGTCGCCAGACGATCGAGTGCCTCGGCCTGAGCGCGGAAGTGCTGATAGTTGCGGAAGTTGCCGGCGCGCGCGAGCATGTTGAGCAACTCGACGTGGCCGGGGCGGCCGTCGTGATCGGCGAGTTGACCGGCGAGCGCGCGGGCAAAGGCCGAGAGATCCTCGACGGCGAAGGGGACGGGTGTTCTGGACATCGCTCTTCCTCGTGCGATGTGCCGCAGGGCCGGATCGGCCTTCGATGGTCGCCCTTGTCGACGCGGCACACGGGGAAAGCGTGGCTTCGTGTCGTCTTCTTCGGCAGGTGCAGCATCCCCTCGCGGGGTGGCGACGCCTCGGTGAACTGCCGACCGTGGCCCGGAGATAGTCCGTGCGCGGTCGTCCCGCAAGGGGGAAGAGACGACGACGGCGCGACCGAGGGCCGCGCCGCGCGCATGTCGACCGCTCGCTCCTCGGCCTCAAACGGGCTTCAAGAGCACGTGCTTCTTCTTGCCCGAGGAGAGCTTGATCACGCCTTCGACGCAGTCGGCGGTGGTGAGGCGGGCGCGTTCGTCGGAGAGGGCGACGTCGTTGATGCGCAGCGCGCCGCCGGCGACCTGACGGCGGGCCTCGCCGTTGGAGCCGGCGAGCCCGGCGCGGACGAAGGCGGCGAGCGCGCCGAGACCGGCGTCGAGTTCCGCGACCGGGATCTCGATCGTCGGCAGGCTCGAGGCGAGCGCGCCTTCCTCGAAGGTCTTGCGCGCGGTCTCGGCGGCGGCCTCGGCCGCGGAGCGGCCGTGGACGAGGGCGGTCGCCTCGGTCGCCAGGATCTTCTTGGCCTCGTTGATCTCGGCGCCGCCGAGGGCGGCGAGGCGGGCGATCTCGTCGAGCGGGAGCTTGGTGTAGAGCTTGAGGAACCGGGCGACGTCGGCGTCCTCGGTGTTGCGCCAGTACTGCCAGTAGTCGTAGACGCCGAGCAGATCGGCCTCGAGCCACACCGCGCCCGCCGCCGTCTTGCCCATCTTGGCACCCGAGGAGGTGGTCAGCAGCGGCGAGGTCAGCGCATAGAACTGCGCGCGCTCCATCTTGTGGCCGAGATCGATGCCGTTGACGATGTTGCCCCACTGATCCGAGCCGCCCATCTGCAGGACGCAGCCGGTGCGGCGGTAGAGCTCGACGAAGTCGTAGCCCTGGAGGATCATGTAGTTGAACTCGAGGAAGCTCAGCGACTGCTCGCGATCGAGGCGCAGCTTGACCGAGTCGTAGCTCAGCATCTTGTTGACCGAGAAGTGGCGGCCGACGTCGCGCAGGAACTCGACGTAGTTGAGCCGGCGCAGCCAGTCGGCGTTGTTGATCATCAGGGCGCGGCCGCTCTCGAAATCGAGGAACTTGGCGAAGACGCGCTTGATGCCGTCGAGATTGCGATCGATGTCCTCGACGGTGAGGAGCCTGCGCGCCTCGTCCTTGAAGGAGGGGTCGCCGATCATGGTGGTGCCGCCGCCCATCAGGGCGATGGGCCTGTGGCCGGTCTCCTGGAACCAGTGCAGCATCATGATCTGGATGAGGGAGCCGGCGTGCAGCGAGGGCGCGGTGGCGTCGAAGCCGATGTAGGCCGTCACGGGCCCCGCGGCGCAGGCGGCATCGAGACCCTCGGGATCGGAGATCTGGTGGACGAAGCCGCGCTCGGTGAGAACACGGAGGAAATCGGACTTGAAAGCGGTCATGATAGGCGACACCCCGAGCACGGCACGTAACGACGTCGGCGAGGGCTCATAGCATTTCGCGAGCGCGGATGGCACCCCCGGGATGCACGGCCGCGATGAGCGGTCGAGGGACGATCGGCGGAGGACGACGACATGAGCGGCATGCGGCTGGCGATCGGCCTGATGAGCGGCACGTCGATGGACGGGGTCGACGTCGCGGCGATCGAGAGCGACGGACGGACGATCGGCGCGTTCGGGCCGACGCTGGCGCGACCCTATTCCGATCCCGAGCGGACCGCGCTGCGCGCCGCGCTCGACGAAGGGCCGCGGCTCTCCTCGCGCGCCGAGCGGCCGGAGGCGGTGGCGTGGGCGGAGCAGGTGGTGACGGCGGCGCACGTCGATGCGGTCGCGACCTTCCTGACCGAGAACGGGCTGACCGCCGACGACGTCGCGGTGATCGGCTTTCACGGCCAGACGGTGTTCCATGCGCCGTCGCGGCGGCTCACCGTCCAGATCGGCGACGGGCTGGCGCTGGCGCGGGCGACGCGCATTCCCGTGGTCTACGACTTCCGCGCGGCCGACGTGGCGGCGGGCGGGCAGGGGGCGCCGCTGGTGCCGATCTTCCACGCGGCGCTGGCGGCGACGAGCGATCTGCCGCGACCGCTGGTCGTCTGCAACATCGGCGGGGTGGCCAATCTCACCTTCATCGGCCGGTCCGCGGCGGCGGGCGACCTCGTCGCCTTCGACTGCGGGCCGGGCAACGCGGCGCTCGACGACTGGTGTCTGGCACGGTTCGGGCGGGCGGTCGACGTCGACGGCCACGCGGCGGCGCGGGGCCGCGTCGACGAGCGCATCGTCGCCGCCCTGCTCGCCCATCCGTTCTTCGCGGCGCCGGTGCCGAAGTCGCTCGACCGCAACGCCTTCACGGC
>JBEOKB010000313.1:0-4221 GCA_040275425.1 Siculibacillus sp.
GCGAACGCTCGACTTCGATGGTGAAGTCGACGTGGCCGGGGGTGTCGATGATGTTCAGGCGCTTGCCGTTCCAGAACGTCGTGGTGGCAGCGGAGGTGATCGTGATGCCACGCTCCTGCTCCTGCTCCATGAAGTCCATGGTGGCAGCGCCGTCGTGAACTTCGCCGATCTTGTGGCTCTTACCGGAGTAATAGAGCACACGCTCGGTGGTCGTCGTCTTGCCGGCATCGATGTGAGCCATGATGCCGAAGTTGCGATAGTCTTCGATGGCGTGAAGGCGGGGCATGACAGACCTCGTCGATTACGTCGGATAAGCGGAACTCACCAGCGATAATGGGAGAAGGCGCGGTTCGCCTCGGCCATGCGGTGGGTGTCCTCCCGCTTCTTCACCGCGTTACCGCGGTTGTTCGACGCGTCGAGCAGCTCGGCAGAGAGGCGCTCCGTCATCGTCTTTTCGTTGCGGCCACGCGTGGCCGTGAGCAGCCAGCGGATCGCGAGAGCCTGACGGCGCTCGGTGCGAACCTCGACCGGAACCTGGTAGGTGGCGCCGCCGACGCGACGCGACCGAACCTCGATCTGCGGAGCGACGTTCTCGAGCGCCGAGTGGAAGATCGCCAGGGGGTCCTGACGGGTCTTCTTCTCGATCAGATCGAAGGCACCATAGACGATCGACTCGGCGACCGACTTCTTGCCGTCTTCCATGACGTTGTTCATGAACTTCGAAACAATGATATCGCCGAACTTCGGATCCGGATTGATCTCACGCTTCTCGGCAGAGTGACGACGGGACATAGGTCTTCCTCGGTCGTTCGAAACTTTGTCTACAGGATCACTTCGGACGCTTGGCGCCGTACTTCGAACGGCGCTGCTTGCGGTCCTTGACGCCCTGGGTGTCGAGAACACCACGCAGGATGTGGTAGCGCACGCCCGGAAGGTCCTTCACGCGGCCGCCGCGGATCATCACCACGGAGTGCTCCTGAAGGTTGTGACCCTCACCCGGGATGTAGCCGATCACCTCGTAGCCGTTGGTGAGACGAACCTTGGCCACCTTACGGAGCGCGGAGTTCGGCTTCTTCGGCGTCGTCGTGTAGACACGAGTGCACACACCGCGCTTCTGCGGGCAGGCTTCCATCGCCGGAACCTTGTTCCGCTTGGTCGGTGCCTGCCGCGGGCTGCGGATGAGCTGGTTGATCGTCGGCATTCGTCTTCAGCCTTCTGGTGATCGAGCCTTCCGGCCCATCATTGACTCTCGCTCGGGGCGCATTCGCCACAACCCGGCCTATCCGTCGGAACCACCGGGCCGCGATCTCGACGCTCCGCAAGGAACGAACGAAAAGCACCGGAGCACGAGGACACCGCCCTCGCCCGGCGCGAAAAGTCAGAGGACCAAGGGTTTACCCTGGTCATGATCCTCGGCTTTCCAGATCGCGTTCCCGGCAGCGTCTCGGCGCCCTGTTCTCTCGTTTGGCACGAGTGAACCCTGGCGGCCGACGGGCCTGCCGTGAAAGTGAGCGGAACCTAGCTGCGTCGTCCGATGCCGTCAAGGGGCTGGGGCGAGGAAAATTCCACGAAAACCGCCGATGTTGGAGTCGTCCCGCAACGGTGGCGGAATCTCAGTTGGTTTACGAGTTCGGTGCTTCGAATTTTCGGATTCTGCCGAGCGCATTTTGGAGGTCGTGACGCGGTGCGGAGGTGGGATCGAGTGGAAGCGGAGTGGAATCACCTTGGGGTGGAGTGAGATCGGGAGCGATTCATCGGAACGATTCGGCGCGCGAGATGCGGTTCGTCGATTCGAAACGACGAATTGCGATCCGCGAAGACGATTCGACGTATTCGACGAGGATTCGACTTGGCGAATACGAATCGCCCTGCCCTGCTCGCAGATGCGAAGGACGGCCGGTCGGGCGGGGTGCGGCGCGCACCAGGGCGCCCCAGCGGGGCGCCGGCGGCGTTCGGGTGCTTCCGGCGGGTTGGATGCCCGTGGGGGCCGGGCACCCCTCCCCTCGCCTCCCGAGGCCCTTGAACGCGAAAGGCGCCGCGGGATCTCTCCCGCGGCGCCTTTCGATCACTCGTGTCGTCGCGATCACTCGGCCGCGGGCAGAGCCGGGGCTTCGACGACGGGCGAGCCGGTCTGGGCCTTGCGCTCCTCGACGATCAGCTCGTCGCGGTGGGCGGCGATCTGACGGACGCGGCTCATGACCGAACCGGTGCCGGCCGGAATCAGGCGGCCGACGATGACGTTCTCCTTGAGGCCTTCGAGCGCGTCGATCTTACCGGCGACCGCCGCTTCCGTGAGAACGCGGGTGGTCTCCTGGAACGACGCGGCCGAGATGAACGAGCGGGTCTGCAGCGAGGCCTTGGTGATGCCGAGCAGCACGGGCACGCCGGAGGCGGGCTTCTTGCCTTCGGAGATCAGCTTCTCGTTCATCATGTCGAGGTCGAGGCGGTCGATCTGCTCACCGTTGATGGTGTCGGATTCGCCCGGATCGGTGATCTCGACCTTCTGCAGCATCTGGCGAACGATCACCTCGATGTGCTTGTCGTTGATCACGACGCCCTGCAGTCGATAGACTTCCTGGATCTCGTTGACGAGGAAGGCCGCGAGAGCCTCCACGCCCTTGATCGCCAGAATGTCGTGAGGCGCCGGGTTGCCGTCGAGGATGTACTCGCCCTTCTCGATGGTGTCGCCGTCCTGGAGATGGACGTGCTTGCCCTTCGGGATCAGGTACTCGACCGGATCGGACCCATCGGAGGGCTCGATCAGGATGCGGCGCTTGTTCTTGTAGTCCTTGCCGAAGCGGATCGTGCCGTCGGTCTCGGCGATGATGGCGTGATCCTTCGGACGACGGGCCTCGAACAGTTCGGCGACGCGCGGCAGACCGCCGGTGATGTCGCGGGTCTTGGCGCTCTCGAGCGGGATACGGGCGATGACGTCGCCGGCGTGGACCGGCGAGTTGGGATCGACCGAGAGAATCGCGTCGACCGGCAGGGCGTAGCGGGCTTCACCGCCACGGCTGAGACGCGCGATCTTGCCGTCCGGACCCTTGACCACCAGCGAGGGCTTGAGGTCCGAGGTGCGGGTCGAGGTGCGCCAGTCGATGACGACGCGCTTGGTGATGCCGGTCGCCTCGTCGGTGGTCTCCTGCATGGTCTGCGCGTCGATCAGGTCCTCGTAGCCGGCGGTGCCGTCCACTTCGGTGATGATCGGGCGGGTGTAGGGGTCCCACTCGGCGATGCGCTGGCCGCGCTTCACCTTGTCGCCTTCGTCGACGAACATGCGCGCGCCGAAGATCAGGCGATGGGTGGCGCGCTCCGAGCCGTCGGCGTCGACGACGACGACGGTGACGTTGCGACCCATGACGATCAGGCGACCTTCCGAATCCCGCACGACGTTGCGATTGCGGACGGCGATGGTGCCTTCGAAGTTGGATTCGACGAAGGAGCTATCGACCACCTGGGCGGTGCCGCCGACGTGGAAGGTGCGCATGGTGAGCTGGGTGCCCGGCTCGCCGATCGACTGGGCGGCGATGACGCCGACCGCTTCGCCCATGTTCACCGGCGTGCCGCGCGCGAGGTCGCGGCCGTAGCAGGTGACGCAGACGCCGATCTTGGTGGCGCAGGTCAGCACCGAGCGGATCTTGACCGACTGGATGCCCGCGGCCTCGATCTTCTTGACGTGCGGCTCCTCGATCATGGTGCCGCGCGGCACGATGACTTCGCTGGTCGCCGGATCGGTCAGATCCTCCGCCGCGACGCGGCCGAGGATGCGGCTGCCGAGCGAGGCGACGATCTGGCCGGCGTCGACGATCGCCTGCACGTGGATACCGCCCTCGGAGCCGCAATCCTGCTCGGTGATGATGCTGTCCTGAGCGACGTCGACGAGACGGCGGGTGAGGTAGCCCGAGTTGGCGGTCTTGAGCGCGGTGTCGGCGAGGCCCTTACGAGCGCCGTGGGTCGAGTTGAAGTACTCGAGCACGGTCAGGCCTTCCTTGAAGTTCGAGATGATCGGCGTCTCGATGATCTCGCCCGACGGCTTGGCCATCAGGCCGCGCATGGCGGCGAGCTGGCGCATCTGGGTCGGAGAGCCACGGGCGCCGGAGTGCGACATCATGTAGATCGAGTTGATCGGCTTGGTGCGCTTGGTCTCGGCGTCGATCTGCACGGTGGAGATGCGCTTCATCATCTCCTCGGCGATACGATCGGTGCACTTGGCCCAGGCGT